>DASWTK010000199.1:0-21576 GCA_036402175.1 Chitinophagaceae bacterium
CGGGTATGCCTGAAATTGGAAATCAAATCCCGGTCATCGAAGAATACAATGAAAACGGTGAATGCAATTGCTGCGATGAGATATTTGTTTCGTATGTAGGTAAGTAGTTTCATTGTAATTAGCCAATTTTGCCAATTAGCCAATAAGCAAATGAATTTCCCGGCAAGCCAATAAGTACATCATTTAATTGTTTGAATTCGAAGAAGTTAAATGAGATAATTTGCTTATTGGCTAATTGGCAAAATTGGCTAATTAATTTATCTGTTTTCCAAATTTAATCCTTCCCGCCGGATATACGCCTGTCGTACCAAGCATTTCTTCAATCCTGATAAGCTGGTTATACTTTGCCATCCTGTCTGTACGGGAAGCCGATCCGGTCTTTATCTGTCCGCAGTTCAATGCAACCGCCAGGTCGGCTATGGTTGTATCCTCTGTTTCACCGCTTCGGTGGCTCATAATGGTATTGTATCCATTATGCTGTGCCAGGGTAACAGCGTTGATGGTCTCCGTTATAGTGCCAATCTGATTCACCTTTACAAGCAGGCCATTCCCTATTTGCTGATCAATCCCCTTTTGCAATCGTTCTACATTGGTAACAAACAGGTCGTCACCAACCAGCTGACATTTGCTACCTACTGTTTCAGTCAGCATCTTCCATCCTTCCCAATCATCTTCCGCCATTCCATCTTCTATCGACATAATAGGATATTGCTTCACCCAGCTTTCCCAGTATTTCACCAGTTGTTCACTGGTCATTTCTTTTCCATCACTTTTATGGAAAACATATTTTTTCTTCTTCGCGTCCCAAAGCTCACTGTTAGCCGCGTCCATTGCTATCACTACCTCTTTTCCTGCTTTGTATCCCGCGGCTTCAATGGCTACCAGCACTGTTTCGATCGCTTCTTCATTGCTTTGAATATTGGGAGCGAAACCACCTTCATCACCCACATTGGTGCTGTATCCTTTTTTCTTCAACACAGTTTTTAATGCATGGAAGATCTCAACACCCCAGCGAAGTCCCTCGCTGAATGATTGCGCCCCGGTAGGCATCACCATGAATTCCTGGAAGTCTATTTTATTATCAGCATGTGCTCCTCCATTAAGAATGTCCATCATTGGAATGGGAAGCACTTTTGCATTCGTTCCACCGATATAACGGTAAAGCGGAAGCGCAGATTCCTCTGCAGCGGCCTTTGCAACAGCCATGCTCACAGCCAGCAAGGCATTCGCGCCAAGCTTTCCCTTGTTTGGTGAACCGTCCAGCGTTATCATCGCCTCGTCAATTCCAGCCTGATCGGCAACGTCCCAACCAACTATCTGCGGCGCGATGATGTCTTTCACATTGGTCACCGCATTCAACACTCCCCGGCCCAGGTATTTACTCTTGTCGCCATCACGCAGTTCAACCGCTTCATGTATGCCAGTGCTGGCGCCACTCGGCACAGCAGCCCTTCCTACCACACCTTCATCGGTAATAACATCTACTTCCACCGTTGGGTTACCCCGGCTGTCGAGGATTTGTCTTGCTAAGATCTCGGCTATGAAGCTCATTTAATTATTTTTATTATTGGGTGATTACTGTTGTAAATGCAAAATGTAAAATGTAAAATGCAAAATAGGGTTCGTACAACTGTTACGCACTTATATTTTGCATTTTACATTTTGCATTTTGAATTTGAAATTCATTTCCTATTCTCCGTCAACCCCCTAAACACATCTTCCAGACTTCTCGTTTCAGTTTGCAAAGAAACGATGTTGAGATTATGCTGCAAAGCCATGTCAAAAATTTGTTTGCGAACAACTTCCAGGTCGTCGGCCTGAACCTGCCATGTATACCTGTCGGCACTGGTAGCGGTAATAACCCCTTCCAGCCGGGTAAGCCATTCTGCCTCCAGCGCTTCCTTGAATGATACTTTCAGCACTTTTGTGGAAGAAGTTTGCTGCAGGTTGCTGAGCAGGTCGTCGGCCACCAGTTTTCCTTTGTTGATGATGATCACCCTGTCGCAGATCGCTTCTACCTCCTGCAGAATGTGCGAAGAGAACAGAACCGTTTTGTTTTTTCCCTGCTGCCTGATGACTTCCCTTATCTCTATGATCTGGTTCGGATCAAGACCTGACGTCGGTTCATCAAGTATCAAAACCTCGGGTTCATGAATGAGCGCTGCCGCCAGTCCTACGCGCTGTTTGTAACCTTTCGACAGCTGTCCTATCTTCTTATTGCTTTCAGGTGCCAGGCCCGTAATGTTTATCGCATTCTCAATCGCGCTCCTGCGATCGTTAATGTCGTGCACCTCCGCTATGAAACTGAGATACTCGCGCACATACATATCGAAGTACAACGCATTCGACTCCGGCAGGTATCCTACTTTCTTCTTAACCGCAATGGGATCTTTGCGAACGTCCACCTCCGCAACAGTTGCATCGCCTCCATCCTGCAACAGGTAACCTGTGATGATCTTCATGGTGGTCGACTTGCCCGCGCCATTAGGACCCAGGAATCCAACGATCTCGCCTTTGTTGACCTTGAAGGAAATGTTGTCAACGGCTTTCTGTTCGCCGTAGATTTTGGTGAGGTCCTTTACTTCAATTGACATGGATAAACATGAAATTAAACAATGTGAAATGAGCCGCTGCGAATATAAGATATTGCGGACGAAGCGAAGGTGTGTCAAAGTTCATCCGACGTCTCCGGCAGCCTGTCGTACTCTCCTTTCCACGCATACCACCCGAATATAACCAGGCCAATGGCTATTGGAGTGAAGATTGAAATGATGATCACCCATGGCACCGGTTTGTTGATGTCAAGGTTTCCCTTCACGTCAATATTATTTATAGCGCTCACTACCAGAACCCCGATCAGTATTGGCCCGATTAGCATGCAAACAATGCCGATAAGACGTTTGAGTTGACGCATAGGTTTGAAGTTTAAATTAGCCAATTAAGCCAATAAGCAGATTAGCCGATTGATTGAGGATATTTACTATTCTTCTATTAGAAAATATTTCACAATAGTTATCTCCTAATTAGCCAATTTGCTTATTGGCTTATTTGCTTATTGGCTTAATTTCCTCAGTCTGTCACATCCCTATCAATCCTATTCCTCAAATACAAACTCCCTACTACAAGACTCAACGCCGCCACACCTATCGGATACCATAAGCCCGATAGATGATCCGTTCCGGGAATAGTGGTGATCAGGGTGGCAATAAATGGAACCATTCCGCCAAACACACCATTGCCTATGTGATAGGGCAGCGACATCGATGTATACCGTATCCTTGTTGGAAACAATTCAACAAGGAAAGCCGCGATGGGACCATAGACCATGGTTACAAACAAAACCATTAACGCAACCAAACCGATCATCTTCCATTTACCGGATTCGCCAAGCCTCACTGCGCGGGTCGACTTCTCCTGGGAGTCCGGCTCATTGATGCGCTTCGTTTTTGCGGTGATCAGCATACTACCGTCAATATATAAAGTCCGGTCCGTCACCGTTCGCGTTCCATCTTCCAGTTCCTGCCTGATGCTTTTATTTTCTGAAGCAACCTTTTTGGTACTGATATCGGCTATATCATACAACTGCTGAAATATCGGGCGGTATAATAGTATCGCCGCAAGCATACCGAACATCATGATATATTTTCTTCCAACCCTGTCCGACAATGCGCCGAATAAAATAAAGAATGGCGTCGCTATCACCAGCGCAATCAGGATGATGCTGTTCGCCTGTTCATATTCAACCATACACTTCGTGAGAATAAAATGCTGCGCATAGAACTGGCTCGTGTACCACACCACGCCTTGTCCCATCGTTGCGCCGAATAAAGCCAGCAGCACCATTTTGAAATTCGATCTGTGACCAAAACTTTCCTTCAGTGGATTGGCAGAAGTATTCCCCTCCGATTTCAGCTTTGCGAACAAGGGAGATTCTTTCATCTTCAGCCTGATGATAATGGAAACCACCACCAGCAGTATCGACAATAAAAAAGGATAACGCCAGCCGTTGCCATTGACAAACTCATCTACCCCAACGATCCTTCTGATAAGCAGGATCACTCCCAGCGATACAAACAATCCCAGCGTAGCTGTTGTCTGTATCCAGCTGGTGAAATACCCGCGTCGCTCCGCCGGCGCATGTTCTGCTACGTAAGTCGCGGCACCCCCATATTCACCTCCAAGTGCAAGTCCCTGCAGCAATCGCAGTACCAGCACAAGGAAAGGCGCCCATCCGCCAATGGTTTCATATCCGGGAACACAGCCGATCAGGAATGTTGAGCCTCCCATGAGCACGAGGGTCAAAAGAAAAGTATATTTTCTGCCGATGATATCTCCCAGCCTTCCAAACACAAGCGCTCCGAACGGCCGCACAATGAAACCCGCCGCGAAAGTTGCAAGCGTTGAAAGCAGGGCCGCTGTAGGATTTTCAGCCGGAAAGAATTTCTGTGCGATAATGGTGGAAAGGCTTCCGAAAATATAGAAATCGTACCATTCGATTAATGTGCCCACTGAAGACGCGGTGATCACTTTCCAGATACCTTTCATTGTTGAAGTTGTTTCAGTATTCAGATCGTCGTTAAAGTCATTTAACCGCTACCGCAATCTTGGAATCAGCCGTTCCATAATAAATAAACCATTTCCCTTTGTATTCAACCAGGCCCTCCACGAAACATACATGATTCACCTGGCCGGTCATCTCGTAGTCTTTGTCGGGTTTAATGAAATAATGATCCGATCTTTTTATCACTTTCATCGGATCGCTCTTGTCCATTAGTATCTGCCCCCCTGCATATGTTCCCTCGGGAATTGAAGTATCGCCTTCAGCCCTCACATTCCTGCTGTTGTACAACAGTAATATTCCTTTGTCGGTAAACATTGCGGCTGGTCCGGGTTCTACAAGGTCGCTGTCGAATTTCTTTGCACGCGGACCGAAAACGATCTTTACTTCTGCAATTTCACCAGCATTGTGGCGGAGTGGTATTGAAGGTTTCTCTCCCTCGTTGTACAAAACCGGCGACCAGTTGATCAGGTCGTCCGAAGTAGCAGCCCAGATATTTACATCACCCCAGTACATCCAGTATTTGCCATTGATCTTTGTAGCGCTGATGTTTCCATTGCTATATGTTGAAACAATAGAACCCGACTTGCTCCATTTGTCAACGTACTTCCCGTTAAATGCTTTTGCGAACGCATGACCGTGCTTGGTCCAGTGGTACAGGTCGGGCGAACTAGCCACCAGCAACCGCGCTTTGTCGCCGTCGTATGCGGTATAGGTTAGTATGTATGTTCCATCATCGCGCTGAACGATCCGCGGATCTTCACATCCACCTTCCCATTCCAGTTTTTTATGTGCATCTTCATCGGGGTATAAAACCGGTACCGGGTGTTTTGTAAAATGCAATCCGTCTGTACTGTAAGCAATGCCTATGCGGGATGTGCCTGCATACTTACCAATCTTATCCTCGGCGCGGTACAAAAGAAATATTGTATCGTTCCTGACAATCGCTGCAGGATTGAAAACATCTTTCTCCTCCCATCGAACTTTGTCTTTTACAAGCGGGCAATTAAAAACAGCTGATGAATCCGGGACCAGAACCGGGTTTACACTGTCGACCTTTACAAATGGAATGAGTTGCCAGGATGTGTCTTGCGTTTCTTCAGCTACAGGCTCGCGCGAGGCATTGTTACACGCAACGAAAGCGGAGCAATTACAAATGAAGAGCGCGATAAGTAATTGTTGGAACAGTTGTTTTGATGGCATTTTTTGAAGGACTTGCACTAAGATAAAAAAACCCCGCAATCGCGGGGTTGAAATCTTTCGTTACAATCCGTCGAACTCATAAAGCGAATCGATACGTGTTCCTGCTTTCATTTCAAAAACAGGTTTAATGAACCCATCTTTAAGGCCGTATACCCAGCCATGAAGGTCGGGCCGTTGCTCCTTTTTCCAGCAACGCTGAATGATTGAAGTCTTCGCAAGGTTCATCACCTGCTCCTGTACATTCAGCTCTACCAGCCGGTCGCACTTAAGCTCTTCATCCGAATAGGAATCCAGTTCGTCTTTGTGAAGCCGGTAAACATCCTTTATATTCCGCAGCCACATGTTCAACACAGGCTTGAAGTCTATTTTAGTGCTTGCGGCTTTGATACCTCCGCAACCGTAATGACCACACACGATGATATGCTTCACCTTGAGGTGCGACACCGCATAATCCAGTACGCTCAGCAGGTTGACGTCATTATTCACCACCAGATTTGCCACATTGCGGTGAACGAATATTTCGCCCGGCTGTGTACCGGTGATCTCATTTGCGGGAACGCGGCTGTCGCTGCATCCGATCCATAAGAACTCCGGTGTTTGTAAATGTGCGAGCCTTTCGAAGTATTCCGGATCGTCCGATACCTTCTCAGTAGCCCATGCCTTGTTCTCCAGTAACAGTCTTTCGTATGAAAACATGTTTATTTCAATTATTGGTTAAAAATATCCTCAAACTTTTACTTCTTCAAGTTCTTTTTCATGTGTCCGTACCAGCCGCTCGTCCATATCCATTTTCTCAAACAACTTTTCATTGAAACCCTGTTTCTTGTTTGGGCTGCGCTTCACTTCAACCTGAATGTTCTTAAGGTGTGCATGTAGCATGAAGTCTTCAATAACTTCTACAATATCCTTGTCTATAAAATCAGCGCGACTTGTGTCAATAAACACAGACGCGTTCTCAGGTACTCTTTCCAATTTATTCTTAATGATGGGCTTGTTCAGGAATGATACATCCTTTCTTAACCTGAACAGGTACCTGCTGTGGTCGTTTACTACCAGAACCGATGATTTGAAATTGCTGCGGATCACAAAGAACAATCCAACACCCAATCCTATTAACACTCCTGTCAGCAGGTCGGTGAATAATATTGCAGCGATTGTTATCACAAAAGGAACAAACTGATCCCATCCCTTCCGGTAGAATGCAACGAACAAAGTTGGCTTCGCCAGCTTATAACCTGTAAAGATCAGAATAGCCGCGAGTGCCGACTTCGGAATCATATTCAGCAAACCGGGAATCATTGCCACACAAAGGAAAAGCATCATACCATGATACACGGTGGACATTTTTGTTTTTGCACCTGCATTCACGTTCGCTGAAGAACGAACAATGACACTGGTAATGGGCAAGCCGCCAATGAGTCCCGAAACCAGGTTGCCAACACCCTGGGCCTTTAGCTCCCTGTTGGTAGGTGTTACGCGCTGATAGGGATCGAGATCGTCTATCGCTTCAATGCTTAGTAATGTTTCAAGGCTGGCAACCAGCGCCAGCGTGAGGCCAACGATCCACACTTCCTTATTCATTAACTGGCTCCAGTCGGGAAACGTAAAAAATGAAAAGAATTCGCTGGCTGAATTTGCTATCGGGATATTCACCAGGTGTTCTTCCTCCAGCGCATTACCGGGAGAATTCATCAGGAATAATGCGTTGACGGCCACTGCTACCAGCACTACAACCAGCGGGGCTGGAACAACACGCCCGAATTTTCTTTTGGAAAGGAATTTTTCCCAGAGAATATAAAGTATCAGCGAGCCTACTCCTATCAGCGCGGCAACAGGCGTAATGGAATTAAGTGCACTGAATATTCCGGAAAAGGTATTGTCGCTATCCTGTTGCACAAAGCTTTCGTCGCCTTCGTAATTCTTATCATACCCAACAAGATGAGGAAATTGTTTCAGGATCAGAATAAGTCCGATCGCCGCAAGCATTCCCTTGATCACACAGTTGGGAACATAATCACCCAATACACCGGCTTTAATAAATCCGAGCACGATCTGAAATATGCCGCAGATCACCACTCCAAGCAGAAATGCTTCAAATGAAGGCAACTTGCCTATGGCAACTGCAACGATCGCGGTTAATCCAGCTGCTGGTCCGCTTACACTTAACTGCGACCCGCTCAGTAATCCAATTACAATTCCACCTACAATACCAGCGATCAAACCACTGAACAAAGGTGCGTTTGATCCGAGAGCAATGCCAAGACATAAAGGCAAAGCCACCAGGAACACGACAATAGAAGCCGCAAAATCATTAGGAAAACTTGTAAAATATGTTTTCAACCGGTTTTTCATTTTTTCACTCTTTTTTTAATAAATACATTAACACGAATAGCAGGCAATCGTTCACGGCATTCAGTTCCAATAACTGAATACCCAAAATTTTTCAATTACTTATTTGAATTAATACTCCAGATGATTGCTTATGCTTTTGGAGGGGGAGTGATCAGTTCTGGATGGAAAGAATAAAACTCATCCTGCGAATGGCATTTGAAATATGATCGGGGAACAGTAACAAAATCCATATTTAAGAACAGGTCATGCAGATATTCTGAAAGCGTGCTGCTGCCGCTTTCTGGTTTTTCTTCTGTTGTATTCGTGAATGGGTTCAGCGAGGTTTTTTCGCATTTGCCGGCTTTGCCGGCATTATCCTGGCACTCATGTGTAATGCCAGCTTGCTGCGCGGCATATACAAATGGCGCGCTGACACTCAGCCACAATAAGGAAGCCATCATTAAAATAACGCCGTACATACGTCCCGATCCATTTGTCGTTTTCATAATCCACATTCAGTTTCGTCCCATCAACAATCTTACCAATGCCTGTTACTTACAAAATGTCATGCGGCTACTTCCTGGTGTTCTTCAACAACAGTAGCCGGTATCTTTTTGTCGAACCATCTGTATCCAATTGCATAAATGGCGATGGCAGTTACAACTGCTGTCATAAATCCCGACACGGGTACCATGATCGCGGTATATGCCATCAGTGCAATGTGGAATTTATTCATTCCCATTACTTCTTTTACTTCTCTTGATTTCACCATCCCACTTGCAACGTACAGCAGAATTCCTCCAATGCATGCCATGGGCACAAGTTCAAGATAACTCGCAAGGAATGCCGCCAGTGAAAGCTTGAATGCAAATTTTGCAATGCCGGCCAGTGGCGAAACAGCTCCCAGTTTAATGTTCACTGCTGTTCTTGCCAGTGCGCCTGTGTGAGGAAAACCATTGAATAGTGGAGTAAGAATGTTTACCATTCCCTGTCCCCATAATTCTTTGTTCGGATTAAAAGGAATCCCTTTATTGTTAGCCATGCGATCGGCCATCCTGGAACAAAGCAGGCTTTCAATTGCAGCCACGATATATATTGCTATCGCATAATAAAACAGGTCGAATATAATTTTGCCGGTCCAGGCTTCGGGCAGAAGAGGTGGTGTTATCACTGAAAAATCGGTAGGGATGCTGCCGAATTTATCCTTGATAAGTATCAACCCATCCCCTGCCCAGAATGTCTGGCCTGCTATAAATCCGAAGGTAAGCGCGATGAGAGGGCCGGGAATAAAACTGGAAACTTTAATCAGCGTTTTGCAGATGGCAAAGGTGATCAGCGCAAGCAGTACGGCATAAATGTTTGCAATACCGATCTTGTTTCCGATAAAGCTTAACTGGTCCACAATGTTGTAACCCACTTTCTCCTTTATTCCCATCACTTCACCTATCTGTGAGAAAGCAATTACAATGGCGATGCCAATGGTAAATCCAACCACAATGGAGTGTGGCACGCGCTCTACTATACGTCCAAACCGGAAAAGCCCAGACGTCATAAGCATTGCACCTGCGATAATTGAAGCCAACACAAGGAACCCATGATTGTAAGTAGCCATCAAACCTGCAATCACCGGAATGAAGGCGGCTGTTGGTCCGTAAACCTGGTATTTGGAGCCTCCGAACAAAGCCCCTACCAGTCCGGCCACCGCCCCTCCCACAATTCCCTGCTCAGGACGCAGACCAGATGCCATTGCAAATCCCATTGCCAATGGAATGGCTACTGCTGCCACAATTAAGCCTGCAGTTAGGTCTTTGAATATATTTCTTGCCCTGTTGCCCTTTGCAAGGTCTTCGTATCTGCCATCGTTGGGGTTCACATAAAACGCCAGTCGTTGCCAGATTGTTCCCGTGTGTGTCATTTTGGTTGTTTTTTCAGATGATAAGATGAATTAAGCAGTCATCAGCTGAGGCGATTGCTCAAGCAATTTCTCTGCAAACATCTCCTTGATAAAATGAACGCGGCCGTTTTC
The DNA here is from genome assembly GCA_036402175.1 of Chitinophagaceae bacterium. Lineage (GTDB taxonomy): Bacteria > Bacteroidota > Bacteroidia > Chitinophagales > Chitinophagaceae > DASPKM01. The sequence goes on from DASWTK010000199.1 coordinate 10,119, forward strand.
GACACTGTACATGCCTCCAACAATGCCTATTTTGCCATCACGGAACAATTCTCTTATGATTGAGCTGCGCGCTATGATCTCTTCCATACTGTGCAGCACATTTGCATACGCTACCTTTTCAGCATAGATCGTGCTGGTGGTATCTTCCCCGAATGAATCGGTATTATCAATTGCTGGTTGTATTTTATCCAGAAGGCCGCTCAGGTTTCCCAGTTTTACGTGGTCGCACGCTCCCTTGATTGCTCCGCAACGGGTATGACCAATTACTACAATCAGCTTCGACCCAACAACCTTGCATGCGTATTCCATGCTGCCAAGTATGTCGTCATTTACAACGTTTCCGGCTATGCGAATACTGAAAATTTCTCCAAGACCCTGGTCAAATATCAGTTCAACTGAAGTGCGGCTGTCCATGCAGCTCAATGCAACCGCAAAAGGATACTGACCATTGGCTGTTTCGTTCATCTGCTGGAGAAGGTTACGGTTTATTTTAAGGTTGTTTACAAACCGGCCGTTGCCTTCAACCAATACATTATATGCATCTATCGGGGTGAGGTTCTCGAAAAATTCTTTAGTATGCGTTTTCATGCGCTCTGATTTTATAAGTGAGAATATCAGGTTTTGAAAAGCATCTTACCTTATACAGCAATGCCTGTAAACAGTCAGCTTATTCTTTTGCCACAACGTTCTGTGCAATCACATGAAGCGTTCCCGTACCTGTACGGGCAGATAATTGCTGTTCCAATAAAGATTGTTGATGTAAGATGCGGTCTACAAGAGCGCAAACTCGGGAGGGGGAGAAATCAGTTCAGGATGAAACTCAAAGTAAAGGTCACTTGGATGGCACTTCTTCGATTCTTCGGCTGCGATTGAATAATTCACATGAAGGTGAAGATCGTGCAGGTATTCCGAAAGCGTATTGTTTCCGCTTTCGGTTTTTTCTTCTGTTGTATTAGTGAACGGATTACTTTCTTCTTCAATATCCGGAGTAAGATCTACCGGTATGTTATATGCTGCCAGCTTTTCCTGCTGCGCATAAACAAAAGGAATGCTCACCGTTAGCCATGCAAGTGCCAGTGCCATGATAGCACATGATATGATCTGTTTGATGTTAACGGTTGAATTTTTCCTCATACTAACTGCCCAAAAATAGTACAATAAGTTTTAAGAACCGAGTCCAATTATAAAAACACGCATTAAGTTTCTATTATCGTAACTCCATAATACTGAAAAAGAAAGCGGACATAACCGGGTGAAGTCGCTGACCTGCATTGATTCCGCGATTAAATACTAACAGTTGTTCGTGTAACCATCACGTTAAAACATTTTTTCAAACACCGCAGTTCACATCCGATTAAATTGTTTTTGTTAAGTTTATGCGCCTGAATTAGATAAAATAATAATTGTTGTCTGAATATGTCATACCCCTATCAAATCAGGTCCTTCAGTGATTATGAGGCCGCGTATAAAAAAAGTGTTGAAGATCCGGAGGCATTCTGGTCAGAAATAGCTGAACATTTTTCCTGGAAGCGGAAATGGGACAAGGTGCTCGAATGGAATTTCACCGGGCCGGATATAAAATGGTTCAGCGGGGCCAGGCTGAACATTACAGAAAACTGCCTCGACAGGCATCTTGAAACGCTGGCAAACAGGCCCGCCATCATCTGGGAGCCCAATGACCCAGAGGAACACCACCGCATCCTGACTTACCGGGATCTCTTCAATAAGGTCTGCCAGTTTGCACATGTTCTCAAAAACAACGGAGTGAAAAAGGGCGACCGTGTATGCATATACATGGGCATGATACCCGAATTGCCGATCGCTGTGCTTGCATGCGCGAGGATTGGCGCCATCCATTCTGTGATCTTTGGGGGTTTCAGCGCGCAAAGTATTGCCGACCGTCTCCAGGATGCCCAGGCTGAATACATTATTACCTGCGATGGCGCATACCGGGGACCCAAAGACATCCCTTTAAAATCGGTGATCGATGACGCGTTGATCGCGTGCAAGTTTGTGAAGCGCGTGATCGTCTGCACCCGAACGCGTACACCGGTGAGTATGATCAAAGGGCGCGACGTCTGGTGGGAAGACGAGATCAAAAAAATTGAAACACTCGGACTTGGAGACATCGAAGCCGAAGAAATGGATGCCGAAGATCTTCTGTTCATTTTGTACACCTCAGGATCTACAGGCAAACCGAAAGGCGTGGTGCATACCTGCGGTGGTTATATGGTCTTCACCAACTATACGTTTTTAAATATATTTCAATACAAGCCCGGCCAGGTACATTTTTGTACAGCCGACATCGGATGGATCACCGGTCATTCATACATTGTTTATGGTCCGCTCAGCGCCGGCGCAACCACCCTTATGTTCGAAGGAATACCCACCTGGCCCGATGCCGGCCGGTTCTGGGATATAGTTGAAAAATATAAAGTGAATATTCTTTATACAGCGCCAACAGCAATCCGCTCTCTCATGGGATTTGGTCTGGCACCACTGGAAGGAAAGGATCTTTCTTCCCTTAAAGTGCTGGGAACGGTGGGCGAACCAATTAATGAAGAGGCCTGGCACTGGTATGATGAACACGTTGGTAAAAAGAAATGCCCGATTGTGGACACCTGGTGGCAAACGGAAACAGGTGGTATCCTTTTGTCCAATTTCGCGGGGGTTACCCCGTCCAAACCAACTTATGCAACGCTTCCGTTCCCCGGCGTTCAACCATTACTGGTAGATGAGAACGGAGTGGAGATCACTGAAAAAGAAGCATCGGGCAATCTTTGCATGCGGGCTCCATGGCCATCTATCATCCGGACTACTTATGGCGATCATGAGCGCTGCAGGACAAATTATTTCGCCACTTATCCCAACCTCTATTTCACGGGTGACGGTGCGCTTCGCGATGAGGCAGGAAATTATCGCATAACCGGCAGGGTTGACGATGTGTTGAACGTAAGCGGCCACCGCATTGGTACCGCGGAGGTGGAGAATGCTATCAATATGCACTCGGGCGTTGTTGAAAGCGCCGTTGTGGGATATCCGCACGATATAAAAGGACAGGGCATTTATGCGTTTGTGATCTACAGTGGTACGCATGGCGACGACATTTCTACCCGCAAGGACATTCACGCTACTGTATCGCGCATCATTGGCGCAATTGCAAAGCCCGATAAGATCCAGTTCGTTCCCGGCCTTCCTAAAACCCGCAGCGGAAAGATCATGCGCCGGATCCTGCGGAAAATCGCAGAAGGCGAAACGGAAAACCTGGGCGACACTTCAACCCTGCTTGATCCGAATGTGGTTGAACAGATTAAAAATGGGAAACTCTGACAAGAGTTTCATGCCATTACTTAATGCATTATAATATTGATATGAAAATCGTTCGCAGAACATTGCGTGTTACAATGGTGTTATTTCTCGTGCTTAATGCAATGACTGCATTCCATGCTTATAAGTTCACTCATTTCTATGACGATCAAAGCCTGCAAAGAATTAAACCAGAGCAAATGAGCTTTGGCGATAAAGCTTCCGCTTTGATCTTTGGAGTTAAGTATCCCAAATCGGTAAATGCAGAAAAGCCTGCAGTTCCTTATGAGACGGTTCATTTGTATACACGCGACAGCCTTAAGATCGAGGGCTGGCATATAGTAAGAGATTCAGCTAAAGGAACTGTTATCCTGTTTCATGGACACGGTAGCTCTAAATCCAGAATCCTGCCGGAAGCAATGTATTTTTATTCGCTTGGATACAATACTCTATTGATGGATTTCCGTGCTCATGGAGGAAGCGATGGGAATACCACAACTATCGGTTATAAAGAAGCCGAAGAAGTGAATCTTGCATACGAATACATCAGAGGCAATGAAAAGAATATCATCCTGTGGGGAATTTCATTAGGAGCGTCAACAATTACAAAAGCTGTTAACGACTTTAACATCAAGCCGGAAAAAATTATACTCGAAATGCCCTTCGGATCACTTCATGAAGCGGTGAAAGGAAGAGTAAGGGTAATGGGTTTACCGGCACAGCCAATTTCTTCCTTGCTGACTTTCTGGGGTGGTCTTGAACAAGGTTTCTGGGCTTTTGATCATAATCCATGTGAGTATGCAACTAAAATAAACTGCGAAGTGTTATTACAATGGGGACGAAACGATGCACGGGTAACTGAAGCAGAGGAACAATGTATATATCAGGCAATACCATCCTCCAAGAAGAAACTGGTTGTTTATGAAGAGTCCGGCCACATTTCATTATTAAAGAACGAGCCTGAGAAATGGAAAGAACAGGTCCGATTGTTCCTCAGCCCGTCGTAATTTTGCAGGATTATGAAGTTGTATAGTGTGCCGGAGACGGAATATCAAAGATTGAAGACGCTGGAAGTAAAGGTCGGTGATCTGCTGCTGGGCAATTTTCATCCCATCAGGGTGCAAACCATGACCACTACCGACACCATGGATACCCTGGCCACCGTAGAGCAATCTATCCGGTGCATTGAAGCCGGCGCGGAACTCGTAAGGATCACAGCTCCCTCCAAAAAAGAAGCAGAGAATTTACTGAACATTAAAAATGAATTGCGCAAAAGAGGATACACAACTCCACTGGTTGCTGATATTCATTTTACACCCAATGCGGCTGAAATAGCAGCGAGGATCGTTGAAAAGGTAAGGGTGAATCCGGGCAACTATGTTGACAAGAAAAAATTTGAATTCATAGAATATACCGACGCGGACTATGATGAAGAAATTGAACGCATCCGCGAACGGTTCACTCCCCTTGTGAAGATCTGCAGGGAATATGGCACCGCTATGCGTATCGGAACCAATCATGGTTCACTCAGCGATCGCATCATGAGCCGTTATGGCGATACGCCCATGGGAATGGTAGAAAGTGCAATGGAGTTTCTTCGTATAGCCAGGAACGAAAGCTATCATAATATTGTTCTGAGCATGAAGTCAAGCAACCCACAGGTAATGGTGCAGGCCTACCGGCTGCTTGTTCAAAGCATGATGACGGAATTCAACGCATGCTACCCGCTGCATCTTGGTGTAACAGAAGCAGGCGATGGCGAAGATGGCCGCATCAAATCTGCAATCGGCATCGGGACGCTTCTCGAAGAAGGAATTGGCGATACCATTCGCGTTTCACTCACCGAAGATCCGGAGTTTGAGGTTCCGGTTTGTCGGGATCTCGTAAAGAGATATGTTTCGGGTTTTGAGTTTCCGGTTTCGGGTTCTTTAAACAGTTCCTCCCAACCCTATTTCGAGAACCCCCAACTCGAAACCCGAAACACGAAACACGAAACACGAAACCCAAAACCCAAAACCCAAAACTCAAAACCCGAAACCTACTCCCGCCGCGTTACTACTCAACTCACAAACCTCGGCGGTCATAACGTTCCCGTTGTCATTGCCGACTTCATGGAAGCAAAAGACATACAGCCTTCAAACCTGCAGGCGATAGGATATGCATATGACGAGGTAACAGACAAATGGAATTTAGGTGACGCAGCTGCGGATTATTTATATACCGGCGATAAACTGCTAAATTTTAATCTGCCTGGCACATTAAAAGTTATCTGCAATTATAATGTGTGGCTGAAGTCGGCCGACAAAGAAAAATATTATCCATTGTTCCAGGCCGATGAATACCTCAGCAATAAGGACCGGTCAGCGATCATGAACTTCATTTCACTGGATGTGAATTCAACTGCGGCGCCCGAAGTAATGCAGGAGATCCGAAACGATGAAACAGTGGTGCTTTGCCTTTGGTCAACGCATGCCTTATCCATGCCTTCGGTCAGGAATTACATTACAGAAATGACCAGTCAGGGAATTCAATGCCCGGTGATACTGGCGGTAGAAAGTCATGATGCCACCATCGACGAACAGCTCATTCATTTTTCTATCGGTGCCGGAGCCTTGTTGCTCGATGGAATGGGAGATGGCATTTGGCTGATGAATGATCCATCCAAATTGCAGAATTCAAGAGTAAGCGGACGCACCTATCTGGAAGCAAAAAACAATCACCAGTTCATTAATAATACTTCCTTTTCAATACTGCAGGCTACGCGTACGCGCATTTCAAAAACTGAATACATCTCCTGTCCTTCCTGCGGAAGAACATTATTTGACCTGCAGGAAACAACTGCGAAGATCCGCTCTGTTACCAATCATCTCAAAGGCGTAAAGATCGCTATCATGGGTTGTATTGTGAACGGGCCGGGTGAAATGGCCGACGCGGATTTTGGTTATGTAGGAAGCGGTCCCGGAAAAATCACGCTCTACCGCGGCAAGGAAATTGTAAAGCGTAATGTTGATAGCGCAGTGGCAGTGCAGGAACTCATCAATCTACTCAAGGAAAGTGATGCCTGGATAGAACAAACATAATAACCGCTACCAGGTGCTGTTGATCCTTTTCGCACCATCCTCGATCGTCATCCGATAAACTTCCGGTGTTCTGCCGAATTCATTTTCATATCGCTGCTGCATAAGCACGGTAAATTTATTTACCGCGTCTTCCCTTACAAGGTTGATGGTGCATCCTCCGAATCCTCCACCCATCATCCTTGCGCCGATCACTCCGTCCATTCCTTTCGCCTGTTCGGCAAGAAAGTCGAGCTCAGCGCAACTTACTTCATAAAATTTGCTCAGGCCTTCATGCGACTGATACATCAGCTGTCCGAATCCTTCCAGATCGTTCTGCTGCAAAAGATCACACCCCATGAGCAGCCTGTTGTTTTCATTAATAACATAACCACATCGCCTGTAGATAACTTCCGGTAGTTCATTCCTGTGCATGTCAAGCATTTCTATGCTCACATCTCTCAACGCCTTTACCTCAGGATAATGTTTTTTCAGGATAGCTACCCCTTCCTCACATTCATGTCTTCTTGTATTGTATTCAGACGATGCAAGTGAATGCTTCACCATTGTATTCACCAGAATGATCTTGTAATCGTGATAGTGAAAGGGAATGTATTCATATTCCATGCTCCGGCAATCCAGTTTCATGAGATGCTCCGCTTTCCCATGAAGACTTGCGAATTGATCCATGATGCCGGTTTTCACACCGGCGAATGTGTGCTCTGTCCTTTGCCCGAGCAATGCAAGCTGCATGCGCGTAAGTTCAAGACAAAACAGTTCATTCAGCGCAAATCCAAACGCGGAACAAAGAGCGGCGGATGAACTGAGTCCTCCTCCTAATGGAACATCACCACCTACCACTACATCTACACCACCAAGCTGATGACCGTCTTTTTGAATATGAAATGCCATGCCGGCCAGGTAAGTAGCCCAATCCTTGCGAGGCTGAAGGTCATCCATCGACATGCTGATCTGCTGGTTGTACTGCACTCCAAAAACATTCAGCTGGCGGGTCTCATTTTTCATGATGCCCACATATATCCTCTTGTCTATCGCGCCCGGCAATACAAATCCGTCATTATAATCTGTATGCTCTCCGATCAGGTTCACTCTTCCCGGCGCTGCAAACAGTAATGGCTGCCTGCCAAACAAATTATTAAATTGCTGGTTGATAGTAAAAATCATGGTTGAATGTATGAGTTGTCAGTAATCATCGTTTAATGATCATTATGCCGTTTGAAGTATCGCGTTCCGTTCAGAACAATATTACAATCATTCATCTAAGGGACAATAATCATTCCACAGCCATTTCCATTATTCCATCTGTTGGCGCCATGCTTCATGAATTCAGTTTACCCGTTAAGGGCAGACTGTTCAACATCATCGAGAATTATTCATTGGATAAACCGTTAAAGAAGCAGGTTACAAACTACTTCAGGTCAGTAAAGCTTTCGCCCTGGGTGTGCCGGTTGAACAACGGCCGCTATCATTTCAATGGAAGCGACTTCCAGGTAAGGAGGATGCATTCAGATGGTACCGCCCTACACGGACTGTTGTTCGATCAGCCTTTTACAATTGAAGAAGAAACAGCAAATGAAACTTCAGCATCCATACTTTTAAAGCATACATATAAAGGGTACGACCCCGGTTATCCTTTCGAATACCACTGCGAGGTCAGGTATACGCTTCATCCCGAACATGTGCTGGAAGTTGAAACAGTCATCACCAACAACCATTCGGGTCCTGTTCCTGTTTCTGATGGATGGCATCCATATTTCAGGCTGGGTGGCAAAGTTGATGGTTGGAAATTATACATCAATGCCGAGGCAATGGTAGAGTTCAACGAAAAGCTCATACCTACGGGTAAACTGCTGCCATTCAATCAATTTAACAAACCTTCTGTTGTTGGCAGTACTCAAATGGACAACTGCTTTTTGTTAAAGGAAGCGAAGAATGGAGGCGCATGTTCTGTTCTCAATCCGGCAAACGGACTGCAGGTTTCGTTCCATCCTGTTAAGGGATATCCTTACCTCCAGGTGTTTATTCCATCTCATCGCAAAAGCATTGCAGTAGAGAACATAAGCGGCGCTCCTGACAGTTTTAACAATCGCATGGGTGAGCTGATTTTACAGCCGGGTGAATCAAAAACATTCAGAGTGTTTTATAGGGCAGGGGTGAAAGAAAAAAGCTAATTTGGCAGTTCAAAATTTTATTACCAATGAGAATGTTGAAATTGTTATTTGTTGCGGTGGGTTGTGTGTTTTTTGCCTCCTGCCTTGAGATCAATGAAGAAGTGAACATTAACGAGAACGGCAGCGGCCAGCTTTCCAGTTCTCTCGATATGAGCCAGCTTATAGATATGATGCAGGCCATGGGCGGAGAAGAATTCGAGAAAAAAAAGGACGAAAAGATAGATAGTGTCATTTACTTAAAAGACATTGTTGATACAGCCAAAAACATGACCCAGGAGCAGAAAGACCTTTTCCGTGATGGCACCATCCGGGTGAAAATGGATATGGCGAACAAAGAGTTCAAAATAAACATGAACCATCCATTCAACAACCTGGAAAAATTGCAGCGGCTTACTTCTGAAATGGGTAAAGGCGGCATGGGATTCGGAAATGCCATGAAAGGCGCAATGGGTGGCGGAAAAGATCAGGCAACCGGCGAACAGGCACCGTCTGATGGAGGTGAAATGGATCAGCTGCTTGGGATCTTTGATTACGACATCAAAAAAGGCCAGATAAAAAAGACCATCAATGCCGACAGGCTGAAGAAGTTGCAGGAAAATCCGAAAATGGCAGAGATGAAACAAGGCGCCGACATGGGCATCGAAGTATTATACAGTGTAACTTATAAACTTCCCCGCGCGGCTAAAAGCGTGAACAACGCAAAAGCCAAACTTTCTGATGATAAGAAAACAGTAACACTGCGTTCGAACCTGATGGAAATTTTTACCAAGCCTGAGCAATTCGAATACACTATAGAGTATTAATCAATAAATGAATTCATCCCATTGGCTATGGCTGTTCCGGTTGGCTGTTGCAGCTGATCTTCTTGCAGTCTATTTTCAATGGGATTCTGTCAGGCTGGTATCCAAGCCCCTGATAGTGCTCAGCCTGCTGATTTATTTTTCTCTGGAAGTAAGATCATTCAATGGTATAGCTGCCTGGTTCAGGGCAGCTTTATTTTTTTCACTGGCCGGAGACGTATCGCTGCTTTTTGAAAGCCGCCATCCGCTGTTCTTTATGGCAGGCCTGGGATGTTTTCTGATTGCGCATGTGTTTTACATTGTTGCGTTTGCTGGTGTGCGTAAGCTGGAAAGCAGGCAGGGCTCACACCTGCGGCCGAAATGGAGCTGGATTTTTGGAGTGCTGGCTTACCTGATCATTTTGCTGTATGTGCTATTGCCGTACCTCGGCGAACTCATGATACCCGTGATCATTTACGCGTTTGTATTGTGCGCCATGTTGCTGACTGTTGTTCATGCATTCCGTAAGCCATTCGTTAAACCGGGCATCATCTGCCTTGCGGGGGCCTTGTTCTTTGTGCTCTCCGATTCATTACTGGCCATCAATAAATTTTATTCCGGATTTGCATTTTCCGGAATAGCCATCATGTTTACCTATGCCTGCGCTCAATACTTCCTGGTCACCGGCGCGGTGCGAATGCTAAGATCAACGCAAACCGCTAAATTTGACCTTCATACCGCAACATGATACAAACTGATTTTCTGGTTATTGGCTCAGGCATTGCAGGACTCACCTTTGCTTTGAAGGTAGCGGAACAGTATCCCGATAAAAAAGTATTGGTAGTTACCAAGGCGGCAACAGACGAAACCAATACCAAGTACGCGCAGGGTGGCATTGCAGGTGTAATGGATCCTATTAAGGATAGTTTCGACAAGCACATAGAAGATACCATCATCGCAGGCGATGGTCTCTGCGATCCGGGGATTGTTGAGATCGTGGTAAAGGAAGGCGTTGAACGCATCCGGGAACTGATCGAATGGGGCGCGCAGTTCGACAGGGAATCTGATGGCGATTACAAGCTCGGCAAAGAGGGTGGTCATAGCGAATACAGGATACTTCACCATAAGGATATCACCGGTAAGGAAATGGAGCGCGCGCTGGTCGACAAACTCGCTACCTACCCCAACATCGAGATCATCAAACATTGTTTTGTTGTTGACCTCATAACACAGCACCACCTGGGTTTCCTGGTAACAAAATCAACACCCGACATAGAATGTTATGGGGTGTATGTGCTGAATCTCAACAATAATCAGATAGAGAAAATTTTGTCTTCCTATACTTTACTGGCAACAGGCGGCAACGGACAGGTTTACCGGTCAACTACAAATCCATACATCGCCACCGGTGATGGTGTTGCCATGGTGTACCGCGCCAAAGGAAGGATTGAGAATATGGAATTCATCCAGTTCCATCCTACCGCGCTTTATGAACCAGGACTTCGCGGACAATCTTTCCTGATCACAGAAGCCGTTCGCGGTGATGGCGGAATTCTTCGCAACAAAAGGGGCGAGGCATTTATGGAACGGTATGACCACCGGATGGATCTTGCGCCACGGGATATTGTAGCCAGGGCTATCGACAGTGAAATGAAGATCAATGGTACCGAACATGTATATCTCGATTGCCGGCATATGGACAGGGAAAAATTCCTGGAGCATTTTCCAAATATTTATGAGAAGTGCCAGTCGATGGGCATTGATGTTTTCACCCAACTGATACCGGTTGCGCCGGCAGCGCATTATAGTTGCGGTGGGATCAAGACCGATGAGTGGGGAAGAACATCCATCCGCAAGCTCTACGCCTGTGGCGAATGCGCCAGTACCGGGCTTCACGGTGCCAACCGGCTTGCAAGCAATTCATTGCTGGAAGCAATGGTTTTCGCGCACCGGTGTTATCTCGACGTGACCGAAAAAATTGACGACTCATTACAAACCCTTCCAAGGCAGCAAGCCGAAATACCGGACTGGAACGCGGCCGGAACGCACGACCCGAAAGAGATGATCCTGATCACACAAAGCCTTAAGGAATTGCAGTTGGTAATGAGTGATTATGTTGGTATCG
>DASWTK010000200.1:0-40865 GCA_036402175.1 Chitinophagaceae bacterium
TGCTCAGGTGCTTTCGGAACCACCTTTTTCTTTCTGAGAAAATAATAAAGGCAAGCCGCGGCAAGTAATGTAACCGCCGCAATGATCCAGGGTATATAAGGATTCCCGGGATTCTTAACGGTAACAATGTCTTTTATGTCATTATAATCCTTTGCCGTGTCATAAGGAGTATAGGTTACATTAATACCCAGCGTATCGGTCCTGTATCTCTTTTTACCTGCCTGTAATACAAATGCAGGAATAGGCCATGAACCGGAGTCGAAGCTGGTAATGATCAGTTGCTGACGGTAAATAGTTGTATTGGATTCCCTTCCCGAATCCTGTTTACCGGGATCCACTATCTCAAAATGCGGAATGGTATCTGTTTTGAACCATTGAAAGCTTGTCCCAACCGGAACAGATGCTTCAAGGTTGAGTTTTATCGGTTCTCCAATCAGAATGGTTGTTCTGTCAACCGTAGCTTTCACGCTCACCTGCGCCAACAGGCTTGCATTGGTGAAAAGCAACAGGGTAAGCGGGATAATTATATCTCTTGATCTGCAATGCATCGGCTATCAGGTTCGGGCTAAGAAGAATTTTTGTAACACTTTCACGTAATCGTCATCGGTACGCATATGCAGCAGATCGCAGCCTGCTTTTACAAAAACACCCTTCGCATAGTCAGTAATTTCCATGAATCGTTTCTGGTATTCATCGCGGATGAACGCGCTGCCGGTATCCACCCACTTCGTTTCTCCCGTTTCCGCGTCAACAACCTGCAGCATACCTGCGTCGGGCAACTGCATATCCATTTTATCATATACTTTAATACCGGTTACATCATGCTTCTTGCCGGCAACCTTCAATGCATCTTCGTATTGCTGATCCATGAAATCGCTCAGAATAAACGCAATGCTCTTTTGCTTGGTGCTGTTGTTGAAAAACCGGATCGCTTCGCTCAGCCTGGTGCCTTTTCGCTTAGGCTCCATCGATAGCAGCTCCCTCACAATGTATAAAACGTGTTGCTTTCCTTTTTTTGGCGGTATGTATTTTTCCACTTTATCGCTGAAGAAGATCACTCCAACTTTATCGTTATTGTTCACTGCCGAAAACGCAAGCACAGCGCATATTTCAGTAATGATATCCTTTTTTCTCGCGTGAGAGCTGCCAAACAGTGAACTGGCACTTACATCTACCATCATTATTACCGTGAGCTCGCGTTCCTCTTCAAAAAGCTTGCTGAAAGTATGGCCAAAACGTGCCGATACGTTCCAGTCGATGAACCGGATGTCATCGCCATGATGGTATTCCCGCACTTCCTTGAAGTGCATGCCCCGCCCTTTGAACGCGCTGTGGTATTCGCCGGTGAACAAGTGACTTGTGAGCTTTTTGCTCTTGATCTCAAGTTCTTTTACCTTTTTAAGTATTTCGGCCGTTGTAAGCATTGTTTGATTTGTTGATCGGTACTATGGCACCTGTATTGCCTTCAGCACATCATCAATTACGTGTTCAACATCCACGTTTTCTGCTTCCGCCTCATAAGTAAGTCCGATCCTGTGACGCAGCACATCCTTCGAAATACTTCTCACGTCTTCCGGTATCACATAACCGCGCTTGTTGAGAAACGCGTGCGCTTTTGCAGCCAGCGCAAGGTTGATACTCGCACGAGGCGATCCCCCATACGAGATCAGCGGCTTGAGTTTTTCGAGCCTGTATTTTTCAGGTGTCCTTGTAGCAAATACAATATCAAGAATGTATTGCTCGATCTTTTCATCCATATAAACCTGGCGGCAAAGATCCCTTGCCTGCAGTATTTCCTGAATTGATACTACCTGTTGCACAACCGGCGATTGCAATCCCTGCACGTTCTGCCGGATGATCAACTGCTCCTCCTGCTTGGTTGGATAATCCACGATCACCTTCATGATAAAACGGTCTACCTGGGCTTCCGGTAACGGATAAGTGCCTTCCTGTTCCAGCGGGTTCTGGGTAGCCAGCACCAGAAATGGTTCGTCGAGCTTGTAGGTCTGCTCTCCGATTGTGACCTGCCGCTCCTGCATCGCTTCCAGCAAGGCGCTTTGAACCTTAGCAGGAGCACGGTTGATCTCATCTGCCAGGATGAAATTGGCAAAGATGGGACCCTTCCGTACCATGAACTCGTTTCGTTGCTGATTGTAGATCATTGTACCGATCACGTCGGCCGGCAAAAGGTCGGGCGTGAACTGAATTCGGCTGAATTTAGCGTGTACCGCCTGAGACAACGACTTTATTGTTAGCGTTTTGGCAAGTCCGGGTACTCCTTCCAGTAATACGTGCCCATTGCTGAGCAGGCCTATCAACAGCCGATCCAGCATGTAGTACTGGCCGATGATCACGCGCCCTACTTCATCTCTTAAACGCTCCATAAAATGACTCTGGGACTGGATCCGCTCATTCAACTGGCGGATATCTTCGGCTGTGTATACCATACAGAATGTTAGATTTTACAAAATACAAGGTACAATGGTGCAAGTTATTTGCCAATCTGATGAATGGCAAAAGTTTTGTTGCAGATATTACGGCATAATTATCGCAGTTATATAGAATCTACCTTTGTTTAATCAAAAATTCCTTTATGAAACAAGTGTTTTTAGCAGCCTGCGTCTGCCTTCTGGCAATTCCATATTTGGGCTGCAAGAAAAGCGGAAGTTCCAAATCAAAGACCGAGTTGCTGGCTCAGGCAGTTTGGAAATATGAAAATGCGGCACTTGACACTGACCGTAACGGAACCGCAGATGCTCCGCTGCCAGCCGGATTTATCCAGCCGTGTGAAATGGACAATCTGATCACATTCAAAAACGATAATACAGGTCTTGTTGATGAAGGCCCTACCAAATGTAATGGCGGAAGCCCGCAATCAGTACCATTTACCTGGAGCTTTAAGGATAATGAGCAGGTTATCACATTCACAGGAATCACTTTTGGTGGCCTGAACGGCGACGTAAAGGTCAAAACGCTCAACGAAAATCAGCTTGAATTGCATAAGGAAGTGAATGTTGGAATGGTGGTTAACGTCATCGTCTACCTGAAACATTAAGATAGATACTTCCCAACGATCGGCACCCTTCTTCCAATACCAAAAGCTTTGCTGCTGACGCGGATGATGGGGCAAAACTGGTTTCGCTTGTATTCATTTGTGTTGACAAGCTTCAGCACCCTGTCGACAAGTGATTTTTCTATTCCTAAACCCACGATCTCCCTCGGACCTTGTTTCCTTTCAATATATTGATACAGCACTTTATCGAGCAATGGATATTCTGGAAGGCTGTCAGAATCCTTCTGGCCTTCCCTCAATTCCGCGGATGGAGCTTTATTGATGATGTTTGCCGGAATGATCTCTTTATCGCGATTAAGATACCGCGCAAGCGCATATACCTGCATCTTGTATACATCACCAAGCACACTCAGGCCACCGGCCATATCGCCATACAGTGTTCCATAACCTGTAGCCAGTTCGCTTTTATTGGAAGTATTCAACAAGATGTATCCAAACTTATTCGCCAGCGCCATCAGCAGGTTGCCCCTGGTACGACTTTGTAAATTCTCTTCGGCCACATTGAATGGCGCATCTTTAAACACAGGCTTTAATGCGTCAAGGAAAGAATTATAAATGTTTTCGATTGGAATAATATCGTACGGATTTTCCAGGTTCCTGCTCAGCACTTCAGCATCGCTTACTGAATGTCCCGATGAAAACTGTGAAGGCATTAAAACCGCCCTTACATTCTCTTTGCCCAGCGCCTGACAGGCAAGCACCAGCGTAACAGCGCTATCGATTCCTCCACTGCTACCCAGTATTGCTTTGGTGAAACCCATTTTCCGGAAGTAATCTTTGATCCCGAGCAATAATGCCTTATGTATCTCTGCGATGTTTTTTTCAGCGGTGAGATAACCGATGATCTTTTCAGGGTCATTCACTTTAGATACCTGCATCATCCTGTTGTATTCCTCAACCGGAGCGTGATGCCATGGAGTGGCCGACTTATCGTCAGCGGGCCAGGCAGCAGCTGCGGTTACAACTTTATCTTCTTCCTTTTCCGGCCAGCCAAATTCGGGCAATTCAACAAGCTGAAGGTCCTCTTCGAAATATTTCAATTCTTTTATCAAACTTCCTTTCCGGTCAAAAACAAGGCTGCCACCGTCAAATACGATCTCTGTCTGCGATCCAACGGCATTGCAATACACCATTGGCATTTTGTATTTCAGAACATTTGAACGAATGATCTCTTTGCGGTCGTCGTCGTGATCATAATCAAAAGGCGAGGCGGATATATTTATCATGAGATCCGGACGCTGATCGATCAGTTTGTCCATAGGACAAAAACGATAAAGCGGATTGTCGCCCAGGTTCCAGATGTCTTCACAAATTGTGATCGCAAGATTCCTGCCCTTGAATGGAACTGTTTTCCAATCATAAGCGGGTTCGAAATAACGGTACTCATCAAACACATCGTAAGTGGGAAGGCAGGTCTTTGCAACTACGGCTTTTATTTCGCCTTCATACAAGAGCCAGGCAGCATTGAAGAGGTCTTTACCTTCTTTAGATGGATTGCGAGCGGGACTGCCAACGATTGCCGCCGTTTTTTTTGTGTAGCTTTTTATAAGATCAATTGTTTCGTAGCATTTGTTTATGAAGTCGTTGAACTCTACAAAATCACGCGGAGGATAACCGCAGACGCACAATTCTGAGAAAACTACAAGGTCGGCTCCCATCTGTTCCCCCTGCTGAATAGCTTCGATTATCTTACGGCCATTGTCCTCAAAATTACCGATGTGATAATTTTGCTGGGCTAATATGATTTTCATTTTGTAAAGTTACGAGTTTCGGGTTTCGGGTTTCCGGTTTCTTGTTTCGGGTTTTCCAGGGTTGTAGTGGTTAGCTAATTTGGAAATTTAATAATCCGGATAGTTGTATTTTTCCGAATTTTAAAATCTTACAAAATTACTAACGTACTTTCCCGAGAAGAACACGAAACCGGAAACCGGAAACCGGAAACACGAAACCCGAAACCCGAAACACGAAACATAAAAACCTCATGAAAAAAACACTATATCCCATATTACTAATGATGCTAATAGCGTGCAATAATAAAACCCCCGATGTTTCCGATATCAAAATAGATCTGGAGGTTCAGCGGTTCGACCAGGACTTTTTTGCCATTGATACCACCAATGTGATAGCATCGCTGCAGCAATTGCAGAATAAATATCCATCGTTCCTGAACGATTTTATGATCAATGTGCTGGGATTGCCATTGGGCGCGGCTAACGACACAACCATTCCTACCGCGGTAAAACGGTTCATTTCAGATTACAGGCCGATCAAGGATAGCGTTGACAGAATTTTTACTTCAACTTCAGAAATTGAAAAAGAAGTAAAACGCGGATTGCAGTTTGTAAAACACTATTTCCCGGGATACCGTACACCACCAAAGCTTATAACCTTCATCGGTCCGCTCGACGCATATTACGAAGCTTCTCTTGGTGGATACAGCGACATCATCACGCCGGATGCGCTTGGGGTTGGCCTGCAATTGCATCTTGGAAGGAATTTCTCAATTTACCAGTCAGAACTGGGGCAACGGTTATATCCCACCTACATCTCAAGGCGGTTTGAACCTGAATATATTCCGGTAAACTGCATGAAAAATGTAATTGATGACCTTTTCGCGCAGCCGGGACTCGACAAGTCATTAATTGAACAAATGATCGAAAAAGGAAAAAGGATGTACGTGCTCGACAAATTGCTTCCTTATACGCACGATACCCTTAAAACAGGATATACAAAGAGACAGCTTGATGGGTGTTATGAAAATGAAGGAAACATCTGGAACTTTTTTCTGAGAAACAACCTGCTTTACAGCATCGATCCCGCAATGAATAAAAATTACATCCAGGACGGACCTAAAACCGAAGAGCTCGGCGATGCTTCACCTGGTTTTATCGGACTATTCGTAGGCTGGCAGATCGTTAAAAAGTACATGTCGCAGAACGATGACCTGACTATGGAACAAATGATGAAAACCGATTCCAAAAAGATATTTCAGGAAAGTAAATACAAGCCGAAATAACGACCATCATTAAGCGAACTGCAGTTCAGCAGGCCTCTTTCCCAATTGCCGCATCATCCTGAAGTGAGAAGCTACCGCTGCCGACATTGTAGGATACTCGTTATAGGGAAGTCCGAACTTTTCACAGCTGTTGCGAACGATTTGGCTTATGGCCGGATAATGTATGTGACTTATACGGGGGAAAAGGTGGTGTTCTATCTGATAATTCAATCCGCCAACAAACCAGGAAATGATCTTATTGCGCGGAGCAAAGTTTGCGGTTGTCCTGATCTGGTGTACAGCCCATTCATTTTCGATGACCTTGGGGTCAACGCCTGCCGCTTCAAACTCAGTATGCTCTACCACGTGAGCCAGCTGGAAAACGATTGCAAGTGTAAAGCCCATCACAAGGTGCATAAATGTAAAGCCGATCGCCCATGCCTGCCAGCCAACAGCCCAAACCGGAATGGCGATATAAAACAAAACGTACAATACCTTACTCAGCCAAAATATAAAGTGTTCGTTGAAACTCATTCTCTGTAAAGGAGTGGATACTACTCGCTGCTTAAAATATTTATTGAAATCCATCATCAATACCCAGGCGAGTGAGGAGATCGCGTATACCAGTACAACATATATATGCTGGAAACGGTGGGCAGGAACCCATTTCTGACTCTGGCACTGGCGCATCAAAGGGCTTTTGGCGATGTCATCATCAATACCATCTACGTTGGTATACGTGTGATGAATTACGTTATGTTTGAATTTCCAGATGAAGGCATTGCCTCCAAGCGCGTTTAATGTTAGGCCAAGCGTATTATTAACCCACTTCTTACTCGAGTAACTTCCATGACAGGCGTCGTGCATCACATTGAATCCGATACTGGATAGAATAAACCCTAAAACACCGGTCAATAACAGTCCCCATACCAATGACACGGGAACAGTCAGTAGCAGAATATATATTGCTAACGCGGCGGGAATAAGTGTTGCGGTCTTGAAATAAAGTTTCCAGTTTCCGGTCTTATTTATTTTTTCCTGCTTAAAATAGTTATCGACTTCTGATTTGAGATGGTTGAAAAATATAGTCTTTTTGTTGTTGAAAGTAACTTTTGCCATATGACGAGCAGTGGGTTTAATTTTTCTAAAATTCAATCTGGAGGAGCTGCCAGTTCACTCATATACAAAACCCTTCTGCCGGGGATCTTATTGCGATTGAACACTGAAAGTACGAAAATAGGTCTACTTTCAGGCTGACTTCCTCCGTTTATATCATTTCTTTATGTTATTTCTCAGTATTTTTCTTGCTTCCTGCAAGGTGGCAAGGTCAGCGAACGCATCCTTAGGCACCAGGAAAAAAGAACGGCTATCGAAATATAAATGAAAAAAATGAGGGCTCTCCACGAAACTGCTGAAATCTCTCCAATGCCATGCTTTTGAACCTCTTTCGGTCATAAGCACCACTTCAGTTTCATCGATGCTCATTGAAAAATTATCCCTGAAAGTATGTGACCTCTTATAAATTCCGGAGGGCAACAACCGCCATATTATCAGCATCAGCAAAAACCAAAGTGTAGAAAATAACAGAAACGAAAGCGGCTGTATCTTTTTCAGAAAAAACAAAACGGCTGATAAAATGGCAAAAACGTTCACTAATACAAATAACACCTTTATTTCAGGCCGTGTAAGAAAATGATAACGCAATGCCTGGATAACCTGTCTTTTATCGTATCCGAAATGAATCGTCATAAGCAATTGAAGAGGGAGTCGAAATTATGGAAGCTATTGAACAAATCCCAATCGTCTTTCCATTACCCCGCTTAACTGAGGCAATCTGCGTCTTTCGATCAGGAAACTCGTCAGCTGCGCGATCTCTTTAAATATATAATGCTTGTCCAATGCTGATCTGAGATAATCGCGACCCGTACTTCCTCCTGTCCCCATCCTGGTCCCAATCATGCGTTGAACCATATTTACGTGACGGTACCTCCATGTGCTGAGTTGCTCGTCGATTTCAAGCAGATTGTTCAACAGCTGGAATGGCAACTGGAGTATGGGATAACCGCGGTATAACATGATGAACAATGCAGATCGGCTGGCTGCTGCACTGAGGTTTCTTGGCAATGTACCTTCAATTGGCTCATCCGATAAAAACAGCTTGTCGAAGATGGGAAGATTGGATCTTTCAACATCAGACAAACTTTGCTCATACCTGTGCCTGTATTCGGCCCAGAATGGATGCAGGTCATTCAACGGGGTGGAAATTACAAAGTCGTTCCAGTTAGTTGGCTCATCAAAAAATGGCATTCGTTCAAGCCATGAATTCAATAACTCCAATAAAGAATTGCCGGATTCGGCATCTTTTACTTTTTCTACTTCGGGTGGGCGTAGTTGTGAAATATAATACTCCTGGCCGTGACGATGCGCGAACCTGAGTCCTAGTTTGGCCTCCAGCAATTTGAACTGCACACTTTGAAATCCTGAAGCCGGCCGGAGCATATCGCGGAAATCGAGAAAATCCATGGGTGTCATGGTCTCCATGATATCAATCTGGTGAACCAGAACGCGCAGTATGGTCACCATCCTGGTAAGCCGGTGCACCACAGTTTGCAATTCGGGCGAGTTATCATTCAGCGCAGGCTTTTTTAATATCTCAACAATGGAATCGGCTTCATGAAGCAGTTGCTTGAACCAGAGTTCATACGCCTGGTGAATGACAATGAAGAGCATTTCATCGTGCGCGGGAGCATTCAGCCTGTCACTTTCGGGAAATTGTGCCTGAAGTATTTTTTCAAGTTGCAGGTAATCGCTGTAATGGACTTTGTTTGAGGGTTCTGACATGGTTCAAAGATAACGTGTAACATATTTATGCAAACCATGGCATCAAACAAATTCGTAGCCGATGTCCCTGCGGTAATACATTCCTTCAAAGGATATTTTCTGCAGGGCATTCCGCGACCTGGAAACAGCGTCCTTAACATTATTGCCATATGCGGTAACACACAATACCCGTCCCCCATTAGACAGAACATCCTCTTCCTCCATTTTAGTTCCGGAGTGGAAAACAATGCAGTCTGCGCCATCCGCTTCCTCCAGCCCTTCTATCTTTTTATCCTTTTCATAACTGCCAGGATAACCTCCACTGACAGCGACAATGGTGCAGGCGGTGCGCGGATCTTCTTCGATCTTTATTTCATTCAACCGTTGTTCGGCTGCAGCGATGAAGAGTTCGGCGAGGTCGTTCTTCAATCTTGGCATTACAACCTCTGTTTCAGGATCACCCATCCGGCAGTTGTATTCTATCACGAACGGCTCGCTGCCAACCTTGATGAGTCCGAAGAAAATAAATCCTTTGTAAACGATGTTCTCTTCCTGCAACCCACGTACGGTTGGCTTAATGATCGATTCCTCAACTTTTTTCATGAAAGCAGCATCTGCAAAAGGGGCAGGACTAACAGCGCCCATTCCGCCGGTATTAAGTCCTGTATCGCCCTCGCCTATGCGCTTGTAATCCTTGGCAAATGGCAACCGGAGGTAATTTTTACCATCGGTGAGCACAAAAACGCTCAGTTCAATTCCATCCAGGAATTCTTCAACTACAACTGTCCTTCCCGCTTCACCAAACTTCGATTGCTGTATCATCAGTTCAAATTCGGCCATGGCCTCTCCCGCGTACTGACAAATAACCACGCCTTTTCCAGCGGCAAGTCCATCGGCCTTGATCACAATCGGAAGACTATGCTGCTGAAGATATGCAACGCCATCCTGGTAATTCGATTCGTTGAACTCGCGGTATGCAGCGGTTGGGATTTTATGCCGTAACATGAATTGCTTGGCAAAAGCCTTGCTGCCTTCCAACTTCGCGCCTTGTTGCGACGGGCCAATGACAGCAATGGAAGTTCCCTCGAAATAATCAGCAATGCCGTTCACCAATGGTTCCTCCGGACCAACTATGATCATATCCACTTTGTGATCGATACAAAACTGCTTTATCGCGCTGAAGTCTTTAAGTGAGAGCGACACGTTTGTTCCGCATTTTGCTGTACCCGCATTGCCAGGGGCTATGAACAACCGGGTACACAAACTGCTTTGGATTATTTTCCAGGCCAGGGCGTGTTCCCTGCCTCCTGAACCTAGGAGCAAAAAATTCATGTCGGTAAGTTATCGGATTTCTGATAAGGATGCCCGAAGTTCGTAAAAATTTGAGCCCTTCAAAATATTCCATGTCATTGTTCAATAAATAATTTGTGTATTTTACGCCGATTGCCGGACCATAACGATTGCATCATCCCAAAACCTGACTAATGAGTTCCACCATCAGCCAAAAACATCCGAAGGGTCTTTTCGTGCTTTTTTTTACTGAAATGTGGGAACGTTTCAGCTATTACGGGATGAGGGCACTGCTCGTTCTGTATGTAACAAACGGCCTTCTCATGAGCGATGCATATGCGAATGATGGTGTATATGGAAGTTATACCGGCCTCGTTTACCTCACACCGCTCTTAGGTGGATATTTTGCCGACCGCTTATGGGGAAACAGAAGAAGTATCATTACAGGTGGGTTCCTGATGGCCATCGCACAATTCATCATGTACATCAGTGCTTCTTTTTACGAGAATCAATCGCTGGCTCATATGCTGATGTGGTTGGGACTGGGTATTCTCATCCTGGGTAACGGATTTTTCAAGCCTAATATTTCAACAATGGTAGGTCAGCTTTATCCTCGCGGCGACAAGCGCCTGGATGCCGCCTACACCATTTTTTATATGGGCATAAATCTCGGAGCTTTTATTGGTCCGTTGATTTGCGGCGCGGTTGGTGAGTTGTATGATCCTTCAGGAGACTCTGTACGTTCGGCTTTCAAATACGGATTTCTTGCTGCCTGCATCGCCATGCTTATCGGGACCGTCTCATTCATATGGCTGAAGAATAAATATGTTGTTGATCCGGATGGCAATGGATTGGGAATTCTTCCCAATAAAATGAATGTTAATCCGGAGGACAAAGCACGGGAAACAACAAAAGCATCATTGGGAAATCTCGGATTGTGGGTTGTGATAGCGCTGGGACTGATACTGGCATTTCATTTCGCAATAGGGCTTGACTGGATCGGATCTTTCATATTTGGAGTTGCGATCTCTGTATGCGGATTGATTGTGACCGATAATTCACTAACGCCAACCGAAAGAGGAAGGGTTCTGGTAATATTCATCTCCGCGTTCTTTGTAATATTTTTCTGGGCCGCGTTTGAGCAGGCCGGATCTTCCCTCACTTTGTTTGCACAGCGGGACACTAACAGGGTTGTAAATATTTCAACAACAATGGGCACGCTGGTGCTGTTCATACTTGCGATTGCAGCGGCTTTGTATTATATACTTCAACGTATGATGGACATTCCGAAGGAACTTAAGATGATCTTTGGTTCGCTTGCGGTTGGCGCCATCATTTATGCCATATATCATTATGCTCAGGGAACTCCTTATGATCTTCCCGAAATGCCCGCCAGCTGGTTCAACAGCGTTAACGGGATGTTCATTTTATTATTAGCTCCGCTTTTCTCTCAGATATGGCTTGGGCTTAACAGGGTAAACGCTGAACCTTCTTCTCCAAAAAAACAATCGCTGGGACTGATGTTCCTTGCGATTGGTTACCTCGTGATTGCCTTCGGCGTTAAGGACGTCACAGGAAAAGTAAGCATGCTGTGGCTGATATCTCTTTATTTTTTACATACTGTTGGAGAACTCTGCGTTTCTCCGATCGGATTGTCGCTGGTGAACAAACTTGCACCCGCGCGTTTTGCATCCATATTGATGGGCGTGTGGTTTCTCTCGAATGCGGCTGCCAATAAATTCGGTGGCACGCTCGGTGCATTGTATCCCGGTCAGGGCCCCACGCAGATCCTGGGATACCAGATCAACAATCTGTACGATTTCTTCATGGTATTTGTGGTCATGAGCGGAGTAGCGTCCATATTGCTGTTCCTGCTGACTTTCTGGATGGAAAAGAAAATGGGTGACGTGCGATAAGATATATCATTCAACTCCTCAATGATAATCAAACAAACGCTATGGCAGAAACTACCTTCCAACCATTCGTTGCCGCGGAAACCAAAATGAAAGAGTTTACCATCAAGGCAATCCTGATGGGAAGCTTTTTTGGTATACTGTTCGGTGCTGCTACGGTTTATCTTGCATTAAAGGCAGGGTTAACAGTAAGCGCTTCCATTCCAATTGCTGTACTGGCAATTACAATGGGCAGAAAAATGTTCCGCACCACCATCCTCGAGAACAACATCATTCAAACAACAGGATCCGCCGGAGAAAGTATCGCGGCAGGTGTGGTATTCACCTTGCCGGGATTTTTATTTCTCTCCACCGCAGATGCCGCGAATTATTTTGATTACGGTGTGATATTCATCCTCGCGATCTTCGGAGGAATGCTTGGAACGCTTATGATGATACCGCTGAGGCGATCACTCATCGTGAAAGAACACGCAACGCTGCCATATCCAGAAGGAACGGCTTGCGCAGCTGTACTGAAGGCCGGAGAAAGAGGAGGAGAATTTGCAAAAACAGCTTTCCAGGGATTGGGCTTCGCGTTTGGGTACGCGTTGCTGCAACGTATGTTCAAGGTGATTGCTGAATCACCGGTTTTTTCTACTTCCGCAAAAAGTCAGTATTTCCCCGCAGCCCAGGTGTCTGCAGACGTTACACCGGAATACATGGGCGTTGGATACATCATTGGTCCAAAGATCGCTGGTGTGCTGGTTGCAGGCAGCGTGCTGGCCTGGCTGGTAATGAATCCCCTGCTTGCATCACTGGTTGATCCGGTAAACATCGCCATTCAGCAGGTGAAGCTTGGATTTCTGGCCAGCATTGATACCGCCGGCGGTTATGGAGGATGGGATCCCGCAACAAAGTCATTCACTGATCCCGCTACAGCAATTTATCGTGCATACATCCGGCAGATCGGAGCCGGCGCGGTTGCTATGGGTGGATTTATAACGCTTATAAAAACAATTCCTACCATCGTCGCTTCTTTTAAAGAGAGTGTGAGCGCTGTAAAAGAAAAAGGCGCCGACTCACGCAAACGCACAGAGCGCGACCTGAGCATCAAAGTTGTGATCTTCGGAAGCATTGCACTGGTAGTGCTGATCTCAGTGCTTCCATTCATACCGGGCGACAACATCTTCAACAGATTGTTACTGGGTGTAATGGTGGTGATATTCGGTGCATTTTTCGTTACCGTGTCATCAAGGATCGTTGGTCTTATCGGAACTACAAACAATCCTATCTCCGGTATGACCATCGCCACCATCATGAGCACTTGTTTGATATTTGTTGCGGTAGGCTGGGGCGGACAGGCTTACGAAGCAATGGCGCTTGTAGTAGGTGGAATGGTTTGTATAGCCGCGGCAAACGCGGGCGCAACTTCACAGGACCTGAAAACAGGTTACCTGGTTGGAGCAACACCAAGATACCAGCAGCTGGCATTGTTCATTGGCGCTATTGTTTCATCCATTGCAATTGGATTTACAGTTAAAACACTTGATATACCAACGGCCGAAATGGCGAGGCAGGGAATTCAGCATGCTATCGGCAGCGAATTCAATGCGCCACAGGCAACGCTGATGGCTGTACTTATTAAAGGAATTCTATCTCAAAACCTCGACTGGAATTTTGTGCTTGTGGGAGCTTTCCTTGCGTTGGTTGTAGAGCTTTGCGGCATCAAGGCGTTGAGCTTTGCGATCGGGGTTTACCTTCCGCTTTCAACAACATTGCCTATATACATCGGAGGCGCGATCCGTGCAATGGTAGAGGCCGCCAAGAAAAGGCGTGGATTTATTCCACGCGAAGGTGAAGAAGACCTTGAAAAGGGAAGCCTGTTCGCAACCGGCCTGGTAGCAGGAGGGGCATTGATGGGTGTGTTGTTTGCCTTCCTGAACATACCGGAAGCAATTGCAAACCAGCTCGGCAGGCTAAGTGCTGAACATTCGATTGTGAATTCAATTGGAACCCTCGGTTATTACATACTGGGAGTTGCCTTCTTTGCATTCATGGGATGGATGCTGTACAGGACCGGCGTAAAAAAAGATACAGAACTAGAGCAGGTGAAGAAGATGGAAAGCTAAAATAGCAGACGAATATAATACGAAGAGGCTGTTCGGAAGGACAGCCTCTTTGTTGTTATATGGACCGGTCTATTAAACCGGATCAATAAAAATTCAGCGGAAGATCTAATTCATTTTAAAAGGAACGATCATCTCGAACATTGGAATATTCACGTCAAACTTTTGCTTGTTGTGAAGATTTTCCATCAGGTAAGTTCCATACATTTTTCCCATCTCTGTGCGGAGGTTGCAACCGCTTACATATTGATAACGTTCACCGGGCTGCATAGTAGGCTGAACACCCACTACCCCTTCTCCTTCAACTTCACGATGTGTTCCATTGCTATCGAATATATGCCAGTGACGGCGATGCAGTTTAACAGGATAATTATTACGGTTCTCCAATGTGATCCGGTAAGCAAACATATATTCATTCGCTTCCGGGTTTGAATAGTCTGGCTGATAAAAAGTCTCAACATTTATCTCCACGCCTTCAGATATTTTCGAAGCCATTCGGTGGTAGTTTGCACTAAAGTTACTTAAAAACAATGGTCACCTGCAAGCCGTTGGTAAAATTAAGCACGGGATGTGCTGCCGTTGCCTAAATTTGCGCGTGGCTCAATAGGCTGCCAATCAAACATCTAATTGAATAAATATGCGAATTGCTGTTGCCAAAGGTGATGGAATAGGACCGGAAATAATGGATGCTGTTCTTAACATTTTCAATGCCAACAAGGTACCATTGGAATATGAGACTGTCGACATGGGAAAATGGGTCTTCGATAAGGGCTTTTCAAACGGAATGACACCCGAAGCCCAGCAAACCATCGAATCATTGGGTGTATTGTTCAAGGGTCCCATGGAAACGCCAAAGGGTAAAGGTGTTAAAAGTGTGAACGTAACTGCTCGCAAAACCTGGAACACTTACGCGAACAAGCGGGTGTTTCAAACACTTCATGGGGTTGATACCGTTTTTTCCAAAGCGGGTATCCCGATAGATATAACCATTGTCCGCGAAAACATTGAAGATACTTATGGCGGTATTGAGCACATGCTCACGCACGACGTTGCTTTGAGCCGCCGCTTCATTACAAGGCCGGGCAGCATGCAGGTGATCAGGTATGCGTTTGAAATGGCGAGCCAGAAGAACGCAAGGCGAATTACCTGCGGGCACAAGGCCAATATCATGAAGCTCACCGATGGATTGTTCCTCGAATGCTTTTATGAAGTTGCGAAGGAATACCCTAACCTGAAAGCCGATGATGTGATAGTGGATGACCTTTGCATGAAACTGGTGATCCGTCCAGATACTTTTGACGTTGTAGTGCTTACGAACCTGCAGGGAGATATTGTTTCGGATCTGTGCGCGGGACTGGTAGGCGGACTCGGATTTGCGCCTTCCGCGAATATCGGCGATCATATTTCCATCTTCGAAGCGGTTCACGGAACCGCGCCGGATATTGCAGGTAAGAACATTGCAAATCCAACCGCGCTTTTGCTGAGCGGACTTTCCATGCTCCGCCATCTTGGCCTCACAGAAAACGCTGCTGTTATTGAAAACGCCTTGTTGTTCACACTTGAAAGCGGAGTGCATACAGGAGATTTCGGAGATAAAAGCAAGCCGTCTGTAAACACAACTCAGTTCGCTGAAGCCATCATTGGCAATTTTGGTAAGTCGCCCGTGGTTAATCCCAAACCGATAATAACCAACAAGCCGGGAACACCAACACCATATAAGCTGGAAGAAAATTCAATGATGATATCGAAAGAAACTGAAGATGAAAAGCTGGTAGGTGTAGATATGTTCATTGAGAGCAGCGAACAGCCAATGGTGATCGCTAATAAATGCCAACGGCACGCAGGCGTTAAATTCAAACTGGTAAGCATCAGTAACCGCGGAACGCAGGTGTGGCCTACCGGTTCAGTATATACGAACCTGGTAAATCAGTATAATGTCAGGTTTGAAAGCATTGATGAATATCCGTTGAACCAGCAGGATGTGCTGGGATTATATGTAAGCCTCAGCGGCGATTTCAGGATTTGTTCTTCTGAGCTGTTATTGATGTGGGGAGATAAACGTGCGTACAGTCTGGCACAGGGACAATAGAATTAATAATTAAATCTTCTTTGTTCCTTTATAGTCATTTTTCAGCAGCCATTGCAGCACCTTATCACGCTGGTCGCCCTGTACCAGCACTTCACCGTCTTTGACTGAGCCGCCGGTGCCGCAAAAGTTCTTCAGTTTCTTGCCAAGGTCTTCAAGGTCTTCCTCTTTTCCGATGAATCCCTGCACAAGTGTAACTGCTTTGCCGGCGCGCTGTTTGGTATCAAGCCGGATCCGTAGTTTCTGCTGCGCGGGAGAAAGTGTTTCTGTCGACTGGTTTTCTTCTTCAAATGAATAACCGGGATCAGTGGAAAACACTATTCCGTCTTTATTATTCTTTCGCTTGCTCATGATCGATAATATTATTTTCAGAAGTTCTTCCGGTGAATTTTATCAGGAAGTCACCGCTTTTAAACTCAGATCAAGGCTTCTCGCCTGATGTATCAGTCCACCTACACTTACAAAATCAACTCCTGTTTCAGCATAAGTTTCTATATTATCCAGGTTGATGCCGCCACTTGCCTCTGTTTCAAATTCTCCATTGATCAGTACTACCGCCTCCTTCACCAGATCGGGCGTAAAATTATCCAGCATGATCCTGGATACTTTCTGCCTGCCTACAGCGATCACTTTTTTAACATCATCAAGGTTGCGGGTTTCGATCTCTATTTTTATTCCGGGCTTGAACTTCGTCACATATTCATGCGCGCGTTCAATTGCTTTTTCAATACCACCGGCATAATCAATATGATTGTCCTTAAGCATGATCATATCATACAAACCAAACCGGTGATTGAAACCGCCTCCGATCCTTACCGCCTCTTTCTCCAGCAGGCGGAAATTGGGAGTTGTTTTACGCGTGTCTAATAACCGCGTTTTATATGGTTTGAGTTTTTCAGAGTAAGAGGCCGTAAGCGTAGCAATTCCACTCATCCGTTGCATGCAGTTCAGCACAAGCCGTTCGCACTGCAGGATGGTGTGAACATGAGCTTCAACTTCAAATGCGGTTTCTCCGGAATGCATTCTCTCTCCATCAGTTTTATATCCGGTGAACCTGGCAGTTGGATCCATCAACCTGAAAATATGCCCGGCCACCTGCATTCCTGCCATCAGGCCATCCTGTTTGATCTTCAGAACCGCCTTGCCTTTTGCATCGGCCGGTATGCATGAAAGCGTTGAATGGTCGCCTTCTCCGATGTCCTCTTTCAATGCATCCCTGATCAACGCATTAAGTTGTTCTTCAAAGTTGAGCATGGGGCAAAACTATAATAAAAAAACCCCGCATGAGCGGGGCTGCCAGTTTTCCAGGATCAATCTTATTGTCCGGACAGGAACCGTATCTCCTGCAATAGTTGTCTGTCTCCCCGCTGACGCATGAACAGGTGCGTTCTGTATTCTGCATTCCTGGTCTTCAGAATACCAACGCAGAACTGCGCCCCTCCGTTTTCACCTTTATGCTTTAATTCGAATCCGATAACGCCTTTACTATTGAAGAAATCACGAATGATCATTTCTGCCTGGGCCTTGCTATAGGTATCAGTTTTATCAGGTAAAGCGATGTCTACCCGATTGTCAAAGTACTTCGACAATTCGGCGGAATTACCCGCCCGGATAGCCGCAACCACATCATCTATTGAATAAAGTGGTTTGAATGAGAACAGGACAAGCGATAGCGCAAGCACCGCAAATCCCCTTAAGTTTTTCATTTGTAGAGTTTTTTTCGTGTCTAAATTTCCCAAAAACATGCCAAAAAGCCGCGCATAAGTGAAAAAAAGGCTAACACCCCAGTTTGCCTACCTTTGCGCCTGTTGCTAAGCGTAAATAAACTTGTTATAGCATGGTTAATAAAAAGGTTATCCTTGTAATTATGGATGGATGGGGCCTTGGCAAAGTACCATCCAGCGATGCGATCCAACACGCCAGAGTTCCTTTTGTTTCATCACTTTACAAAAAATACCCTAACTCAACTCTTGTTACATGCGGTGAAGCTGTAGGCCTGCCGGCCGGCCAGATGGGTAACAGTGAAGTAGGTCATCTCAATCTGGGAGCCGGTCGGATTGTTTACCAGGAATTGGAAAGAATCAACGTAGCCATCAGAAAAGGCACGTTTGCTCAGAATCCGGTGCTTTTGCAGTCAATACGCTACGCCAAACAATCCCATAAGCCCCTTCACCTGATAGGCCTGGTGAGCGATGGGGGCGTTCATTCACACATCAATCACCTGAAGGCCCTGGTGGATATGTGCAAATCTGAAGGCCTTAAAGAGGTCTACATACATGCTTTTACCGATGGCCGTGATACTGATCCCAAAAGTGGAATCAGGTTCATGAAAGAGCTGCAGATCCATCTGAATAAAACCACCGGAAAGATCGCGTCGGTGAGTGGAAGGTATTATGCAATGGACCGTGACAAACGATGGGAAAGAGTAAAGTTCGCATACGATGCACTGGTAAGTGGAATTGGTCAATATGCGACAGACGCACTTTCAGCTGTTGAGCAGTCATACGAACTGAATACTACAGACGAATTCATAAAACCTACCGTTATTGTAAATGAAGCGCAGCAACCCCTTGCGGTAATAAAAGAAGATGATGCAGTTATCTGTTTTAATTTCAGAACAGACAGGTGCCGCGAGATCACTCAGGTGCTTTCGCAATCAGATATGCCCGACATGGATATGAAGCGGTTACAGTTGCACTATACTACGATGACCGAATACGACCAGACATTCACGCACGTTTATGTGGCATTCGAAACAGATAATCTCAATAATACTTTGGGAGAGGTTCTGGCAGAAAATGGCGGAAGACAGATACGTATTGCTGAGACAGAAAAATATCCGCACGTTACTTTTTTCTTCAGCGGCGGAAGAGAACTTCCTTTTGATGGAGAGCGTCGGATACTGATACCTTCTCCTAAAGTTGCTACTTATGATCTGCAACCCCAGATGAGCGCCGTTGAAGTGACCGATGCAATAGTGAAAGAGATCGGGGAAGAATCGGCCGAATTCATTTGTCTTAATTACGCAAATGCCGATATGGTAGGTCATACCGGGATCTGGCAATCAGCCATCGAGGCGGTGGAAACCGTGGATCGTTGTGTTGAAAGAGTTGTGACCGCGGCGCTCGCGCATGATTACACCGTTTTTCTGACTGCCGATCATGGCAATGCAGATTATATGATCAATGAAGATGGAACTCCGAACACGGCGCATACTTTGAACCCGGTACCCTTGTTTGTGATCAGCAATGAATTCAATGGAGTGGTGAAGAGCGGTAAACTGGGAGACATTGCGCCAACAATACTTACCTGGATGCAGTTACCTGTTCCGCCTGAAATGACGGGGGAAATACTAATTTAGTAATGCCAGATGTTCTACCGGAAGATCATATCAGCCCTTCCTGTTCTGCTGCTAATCATGCTGCCCTTCGTTTATTGCATTTACTTTCAGGTAAAGCAACAACACATCTGGCATGAGATGGAAGAAAAACTGGAGAAGGAACAACTGCAAACCATTACAATTCCTGTCAATTCATTCCGATGGTTTAAAAAGAACAAGGAGATCCTTGTTGCAGGAAAAATGTTCGATGTAAAATCGATCACCATCCGGAATAATGAATATGTGGTAACTGGTTTGTACGATGAACAGGAAACAGAACTGCACATGGTATTGCAAAAAATGCATACGAAGCAACTACCTGGCTCAAACGCGATGCTTGTCCTGAAATTATTGTCACAGCAGATCGCTGAACCCATTGCGGTCTTTGATATTGACATACCTACCGGAAATAACAACATAGATAAATTTATTCCCCGCGATGTAAAGCTGCAGAGTATAACAGCAGCCATTCTTACGCCTCCGCCAAAGCGTTATACGGTTCCAATCGAAACACATATCTGATATCTATTCACGGCTTAATGATCGCGGTGAGCGAACAGCTCATCCATGATCTGTAATTTTTCTGAAAATGAGAAAATATTTACTTGCAATATCCCTTGCATTAATATCCGTCATTGCAAAATCACAGGAGGAGAAGGAGGACACTGCTTATAAATCCCTCGAAGAGGTAACAGTTTCCGCAAACAAGTGGGAGCAGAAAATGAATGA
Source organism: Chitinophagaceae bacterium (assembly GCA_036402175.1). GTDB lineage: Bacteria > Bacteroidota > Bacteroidia > Chitinophagales > Chitinophagaceae > DASPKM01. The sequence goes on from DASWTK010000200.1 coordinate 20,391, forward strand.
AGTTCCAAATAAGATCGCCAAGGTGAACCTGCGCGAAGCCCGGCTTCATAATCCACAGACAGCGGCGGACCTGCTAACAATGACTGGTTTCGTTTTTATACAAAAAAGCCAGATGGGCGGCGGAAGTCCCATGATCCGCGGATTTGCCACCAACCGCGTACTCATTGTAGTGGATGGCGTAAGGATGAATAACGCGATCTTCAGAAGCGGCAATCTTCAGAATGTAATATCGCTGGACGCGCTTGCTACACAGAGCGCCGAAGTGATATTCGGACCCGGAAGCATCATCTATGGCAGCGACGCCATCGGGGGCGTAATGGATTTTCATTCATTACAGCCAGTGTATTCGCAGGATAATAAATGGCGTGTGCGCGGAAATGCGGTAGCCAGGTATTCCAGCGCCAACAATGAACGCACCGGTCACCTGGATTTTTCAGCCGGCACCAAAAGGCTTGCTTACACAGGCAGTTTAACCTATAGTGACTTTGATGATCTGAAGATGGGCAAACACGGAGGTGACGATTCTTATCTCAGGCCCGTTTATGCAGCGCGTATTAATAACAAGGATTCAATTATCAGCAATCCTGATCCGCGTGTTCAGCGGTTCACAGGTTATAATCAACTGAACCTGCTGCAGAAGTTGAAGTTTAAAGCTAGCGAAAAGGTCGACCTTCAGTACACCTTCCACTATTCAGCTACGGGTGATGTTCCCCGTTATGACAGGTTAATTGAAACTTCAGGCGGTTCTCTTTCTTTCGGAGAATGGTATTATGGTCCTCAGTTATGGAGGATGCATGCATTGCAGGCTACATTCACTAATTCAAACAGGCTGTATAATTCAGCACGCATCATTGCGGCATATCAGCGATACCAGGAGAGCCGGCACGACCGCCGTCTCAACAACAGCAGGATCCGTAACCAGGTAGAGAAAGTAGGCGCATTCTCCGTGAATGTTGATCTTGACAAAGAACTGACCGATAAAAGTGAACTGTTCTATGGCCTCGAATACGTGACCAATGATGTTGGTTCTTTTGCAAACAGGGTAAATATCAACAACGGAACGGAAGAAAAAGCGCCTACGCGATATCCTGATAATTCGGACTGGAGTTCATATGGCATTTATGGCAGTTACAGGGTCAACGTGAACAAGTTCACTTTCAGCACTGGTTTACGCTACAATTATGTAACTGTTTACACTCCTTTCGACACGGCATTGTTCAATTTTCCTTTTGTTGATGCCGATATCAGGAAAGGCGCGCTTACCGGAAATCTTGGTTTTGTATACAGGCCGAATGAGGTGTCGCAGGTGAATTTCAATTTTGCTACAGGATTCAGGGTTCCGAATGTGGATGATGTAGGAAAGGTATTTGAGTCGGCACCCGGACAAATAACAACACCTAATCCAGACCTCAGGGCGGAGTATGCATACAATTTCGATGCTGGATATGCGGCAAAATTGTTTGATAAGGTCAATGTTGACTTTACCGCTTTCTATACATTGCTTGACAATGCCATTTCCAGGAGGCCCGACACTTTCAATGGAATGGATAGTGTGATTTATGAGGGCGTCAACAGCCAGGTGTTCTCATTACAGAATACAGCCCGCGCACGTGTATGGGGAGTGCAGGCTGGAGTGGAAGTGTTTTTATTTAAGTATATCTCAGCTTCCGTTCAGGGAAACTGGATTGAAGGAAAAGAGACGGATGATGAAAAGGATGAGGACGTGCCGCTACGGCATGCTCCACCATTTTACGGCAATGCGCATATTAAGTTCAACAGGAAAAAGATCCAGGCCGATCTTTATGCGTTCTGGAATGGTGAAATATCCAACGCATCACTGGCTCCTTCGGAGCAGGCAAAGACATTCATATATGCGAAGGATAAAAACGGCCGGCCTTATAGTCCTTCATGGTATACACTTAATGTGAAGGTTGGATATCAGTTGAACACGAATCTGCTGATAACCGCGGGATGTGAGAATTTGACGAATCAGCGATATCGGTCTTATGCATCGGGGATTGTGGGATCGGGGATTAATTTGATTGCATCTGTACGGGCATCACTGTGATCACGGATTTTGAGTGAAAAGCACGGATTTTAATGTGGATTTTGGAGGATACCATGGTTTCGTTTTAAGAGCACAGATTTTAGAAGGGATTTGGGGGATTTCACGGATTTTAGATTAATATTTACTGCGATAGTTTCAGGGTTCACTGATCGTTGACTGGGAAGTCCATGCTCTGAAAAATCAAAGCTTCACCTCAAATCCGTGAAATCCCCAAATCCTTTTTAAAATCTGTGCTTCTCAACCAATACTCTGGTATCCCTTAACCCTTTTACATTCTGTGTTTTTTCCCAAATCTGTGAAATCCCCCAAATCCACATTAAATCTGTGCTTTTATATTGACGCGAATAATCTTAATCTCGATGGAAAATAAAAAACAGGCGCGCCTGATCAGGTTTGCACGATGGATGCACAGGAAGATCGCCCTGCCCCTGCTGATCTTCTTTTTTGTGATCTCGCTGTCAGGGTTACTGCTGGGACTTAAAAAAAATACCGGTTTACTCGCTCCAACCCAGCAGGGGGTCTCGGCCGATCTGTCAAATTGGATGGGCATGGACAGCCTTCAGACACTTGCGATAGCAGCTTTCAGGGATTCTCTCAGGCCGGAAGAACAGGTTGAGATTGACCGGATCGACGTAAGACCTGATAAAGGGATCGCCAAATTCAGCTTCAAAGGGAATTACTGGGGTGTTCAGATGGATTGCACCAATGGAAGGGTGTTGCTGATCGAGAGAAGGCATGGCGATTTTATCGAGGACCTGCACGACGGCTCAATAATCGATAACCTGATAGGCACAAATGGAGAGGAGGTAAAAGTGTTTTATACGACAGTGATGGGTGTCAGCCTGCTGCTGCTTGTTGTTTCGGGATTCTGGCTTTGGTACGGACCAAAAAGAATCCGCTATCGGAAACGACATCATTTAAGGTAAATCCAACCCGGCTTCAGACAGAAATATTACAATTTTTTGCAAGACGCACGCAGCATTAAGTGTGGGAAATTGTCTAAATTACAGGGCAACCAAACGGTTCTTATGACCGAAGAAGCCATTTTACAAGGCTGTTTACATAAAAAGCCTGTTGCCCAACGAGAGTTGTACAACAGGTACAGTCCAAAAATGCTGGCTGTCTGTTACCGGTTTGCCCATAACCGTGAAGACGCTGAGGATATGTTGCAGGAAGGATTTATAAAAGTGTTTTCACAGATACACACGTTTCAGAATAAGGGAGCTTTTGAAGGTTGGATCAGGAGGATCATCGTTCATACCTGCATCAATAACCTGAAAAAGAACAAAAGATTCAATGAAAGCGTGGATATCATACATGCAACCGGCATTCAGATCAGGGAAGAAAGCGTGCCTTCCATTGTGCAGGCAAAACAAGTAGTGGAATGTATCCGGATGCTGCCCATTGGTTACCGTACCGTATTGAATCTTTATGCTATTGAAGGGTATTCGCACAAAGAGATTTCAATTATGCTGGATATAGAAGAAAGCACGAGCCGTTCGCAATACACGCGGGCAAAGCAGATGCTGGAGGAGATACTGACGAAAAAGAAAATTATTCAAAAACCAAAAGAAAAGGAGTGGCTAGCCGCAACAGGTCGATAGCATAGAATAGCATAGCAGAATCTTAACCCTATAATAAGTTCATTTACCGTACCCAAAAATGGCCAACTATGCAGCGGAACATTTACACTGATGATTTTGAACGGTTGATTCGCCAAAAAGCTGACCAATACAAGATGTACCCATCCGATCAGGTGTGGAAAGGTGTTTACAAATCCCTTCACGGACGGAAAAGATGGCGTTGGGCAGGGCTGGCGATCCTCCTGTTGGGTATTGGAATATACACAGGCGACTGGTATATATCCGATAAGCCTGCAGTTAAAATTGCCAGGAACATTCAACCTTCTATTACAGCTGCGAACCGTGATTTTTCCGCAGATAAATCTTCCATAGCTCCTGGCGCAAATACAGTTTCCCCTTCAGGTTTGACTTCAGCAAATACTGCTGCGACAAATGCAGGCGAACCGAACTCCCTGGCTTCCGCTCAGAGCCGTGATGGAATAGTGTTCCGTAATAATGAAGATATGCTGACTGATCAACAGAATTCATTACATCCTGTTACTGCACATCCCATCAATGCTATAACTACCACTCCCGACAAAGGTCTGGTGATCTCAAATAATCCACTGCTTAATGAGTTGGCAGGATTAGATGTCTCCAACACTGAAGTATCGCGTCAGTTGAAACAAACTGCAGTTGCCAATAAACAATCAGGTAAAGAAAACACAGCGGTTGTTGAGCAGGTTAGCGGCAAAGAAAACGCTATGAGCAGTTTTGCTGATGCAGCGAGTGAATCAGTATTGCCCGAAAATAAATCTCAGAATATCAACTGGCTTCAGGATTATGCGGTTTTTCAATTAACACCAAACAGGCCTAAGCGCATTGGATTGCAATTGTATTTCTCTCCTACGGTCAACTACCGTAAGCTGAGCGGCACCAGCTACTTCACTACATCTGAATTGAAGAGCATTCCACTTTCACCCAATATCATGGGCGACGTAGATCAGTATGTAAAACATAAACCGGCACTTGGTTTTGAACTGGGCGCGAACCTGCTGTACCGCACTTCAAAGCGCGTTAATTTCAAAGCTGGTGTTCAATTCAATTATTCACGTTATAATATCGAAGCATATTCATCGCTTCCTGAAATTGCAACCATCGCGCTCAATAACAACCAGGCGTTCATAGCAGATACTATCAGCAGCTATTCCAGCATCCGTAACCTTAGCGGTTATGCGCAGGAGGACCTTTCGAACCAGTATTTCCAGCTTTCGATGCCGGTTGGACTTGAATACAGGGTAATGGGTAATTCGAAATTGCAATTAAAAGTTGCGGGAACAATTCAACCTACTTACCTTCTGAACAGGAACTCTTACCTCATTACTACAGACTATAAAAATTATATGCGCGAGCCCTCGCTCATACGCAGGTGGAATGTTAACGGCGGAGTGGAAGCGTACGTTTCTTACTATACCGGCTCCGTTCGCTGGCAGGTTGGCCCGCAATTCCGCTATCAGCTGTTATCAACTTATGCACGGAAATATCCTATTAAAGAGCAGTTGATGGAGTATGGGTTTAAGGTTGGGGTGAGTAAGATGATAAGGTAGTTGATTTGGGGATTAGATGATTTGAGGATTTGAGGATGAATTATTTGATTGGGTAATTGATTAATTCATAGAGGAAAAGTTACTGTTGATTCGTGCTGATTCGAGGTGTAAGACAAGACTTAACTAGCTAGCCTGCATTAGCAGGCTTTTTTATTTGATTGAATAATTCATTTATTAATTCAATTAATATAAATTATCCAATTAGCTCATTTCACAATTCATCCTCAAATCCTCAAATTCTCAAATCCTCAAATTCTCAAATTCTCTAATCCTCAAATCCTCAAATCCTCTTATTATGATATTTCTCTAATTTTGCGCAATGCCAAATTTCAGAATCATACCTATCGCTATCATCGCATTTATTGCATGCAAGCAACCTAAAACAGATACCGCTGCGAAGGGCAAGGAAGAAGTGGTAAAAAAGGAAGAACCGACCGAATATATTCCCGTGAACGATTACATACGGAATGAGATCAAATCCATTGATTCATTGCCGGTGGGAATATTGAAACGCGAAACAAACGGTGGAAAGGGTGATTCGGTTTTTATTACGCCGCCTGAATTCAAGCGACTGTCAGCCGTGTTTTTGCCAAAGGAACTGGAGAAGGATAATTTTCAGCGGTCATTCACAGAAAGCTCCTTCTTCGACCAGACCACCGAATCGCTGACGTTTACTTACCAGGCAAACGATCCGGCATCCTCTGTCAGGCGGGTGGATGTATTGGCGTCACCAAGCCTGCAACTGGATAAGATAAAAAGCGTCTATATAGAGAAATCGTTCAGTAACGCGGATACCGTCTTCAATCAGAAACTATACTGGAAGGGAGGCACCAGCTTTACAATTATTACCGAAAAGATCCTGGCTCAGAAGCCACCGGTAATTCACCAGGTAAAGGTGATCTGGGATCCAATGAACTACTAAAGAGGGATTGATATGACGCAACAGGAGTTTCAGCAACTATCTTCTACCATACCGGTGCAGGCCGGCATATACAAATACTTCGATGAGCACAATCAACTCATTTACGTAGGCAAGGCCAAAAGCCTGCGCAAACGTGTAGGATCTTATTTCTCGAAAGCCTTTACCAATTACAAAACTCACGAACTTGTTACCCGCATCAGGAGAATCGAGTTTACCATCGTGAATTCAGAACAGGACGCGTTTTTGCTGGAGAATTCACTGATCAAGGAATTTCAACCCAAGTTCAATATCAACCTGAAGGATGACAAGAGTTATCCCTTCATAGTAATACGTAAAGAGCCCTTCCCGCGCGTATTCCTCACCCGAAGCAGGCATGATGACGGTTCTGAATACCTGGGTCCGTTCACATCGGTAGGGCGTGTAAGGGAATTGCTGGATTTTATCAGGGCTAACATACCCTTACGCACGTGCAAGCTTAACCTGACCGACAACAATATCAAAAAAGGGAAATTCAAGGTCTGCCTCGAATACCACCTGGGTAATTGTAAGGGGCCCTGTGAAGCGCTTCAATCGGCTGAGGATTATGAACAGGGGCTTCGCCAGATAAAGAACATTCTGAAGGGCAACCTTGGTCCCGTGATACAGCATTTTAAAAAGGAGATGAAAGAGCAGGCCGAAAAACTGCAATTTGAAAAAGCGGAACTGCTGCGCAAGAAAATTGATCATCTCGAAAATTACCAGGCGCGATCTGTAATTGTGAGTCGCCATGTTACCAACGCCGATGTATTCACGATCATCAAGGATGGCGATTGCGCGTACATCAATTTCCTGATGGTCAGTAATGGCACCATTGTGCAAACACATACCATCCAGGTTGAAACCCATCTCGAAGAAACGGTGGAGGAAGTACTGCCACTGGCGATTGCGCAGATCCGTTCAACTTTCAACAGCCTGGCAAGTGAGATCGTAGTTCCGTTCAGTATTGAATATCCCGAAGAAGGCGTGGTTATTACCGTTCCGAAGGCGGGCGATAAAAAAAAGCTGCTGGAACTTTCAGAGAAGAATGTCAACTATTTCAGAGAAGAACTGCGCCGGAAAAAAATGCTTCATCTTGAAGGAAGGTCATTTGACGAACGCACGAAGGTATTACACCAGTTGCAAAAGGATCTTCAGTTGCCCGTGCTTCCAACGCATATTGAATGTTTTGATAATTCAAATTTCCAGGGAAGTTTCCCGGTTTCGGCAATGGTGTGCTTCAGGGACGGCGTTGAAAGCAAGAAAGATTACAGGCATTTCAAGGTAAAGACAGTTGCGGGCATTAATGATTTCGCTACAATGAAAGAGGTGGTGCTGAGAAGATATAAGAGGCTGCAGGCAGAATCACAGCCACTGCCTCAACTGGTAATCATAGATGGTGGGAAAGGTCAGCTATCCGCCGCGGTGGAGGGCATTCAGGAACTTGGACTTTATGGAAAACTCACATTGGTAGGGCTTGCAAAAAACGAAGAAGAGCTCTTTTTCCCCGGGGATAAGGAATCTATAAAACTTCCATACCAGAGTGAAAGCCTGAAATTCATTCGGCGCATACGCGATGAAGTGCATCGTTTTGGCATCACATTCCACAGGCAGCAGCGAAGCAAGGGAACCTTTTACAATGAGCTGGAGAACATTAAAGGCATTGGAAAAAACACAGCGGACAACCTGCTGAAAGAATACCGATCGGTGCAACGCGTAAAGGAATTGAATGAAGAAGAACTTGCAAGATCAGTTGGTAAATCGAAGGCGAGAATTATCAGGGAATATTTTATTAATAATCAGAATACCGGGAAAAATGAAGAGCCCGCGAAAGTAGAAGAGACATTTACTGAAGAAAGCTCAGAATCAGAAATCAATAGCGCTCAGTTAAACAACACAGACAACACAGATACCTCAAAAACTTCCAGCCAAACTACCGGTCAGGGCTAACCGGAAAATTATCACTCCTTCCTACAATTGACCATCCCACCTGACCATTCACTTTATCATCTATAATTACACCAAAAAAAACACTTACCCGAAATAAATATTCCCCCATCCCACTACCACACTTCCACCTAACCATCAATCCGTGCAATCCCCTAAATCCATAAAAAATCCGTGATCCTAAATCCCTAAAAATCTGTAATCCTAATCCCTAAAAATCCGTGATCATTAATAATCTGTGATCTTAAATCCTTGCCTTATCCAAAATAAAAAGGGGCCAGGATAAAAATCCAGCCCCGTTTTTAAAATCCAATATCCTATGAAAAACCGTTGTAAAAATAGTGAAACAATTCTATTAAACAATACCCTGTACCGGGTATTTTTAAATTGTTTTTCATTGGGGAAAATGTTGAATTACAACTACATGGAATATGTACAGTAATAATCAAAAAGGCACCGCTGCTAGCGATGCCTTTAAGTTTCAGATTTAAATGAGATGTGCTTATTAATACGACCAGAGATCCTGTTCGTAATTGAATATTTTCTCTTTGATATTATCCCCTTCGAGCAGGCGAAGGATCGGATCGTTGACATATCCTCTTATCGGAAGATCGTAAGGGTTCTCGATTGTGCTCTTAATGATTCGGCTGGCGAACATACGGCTCTCGAACAGCTCTTCCCAGCTTAATCTTGCGCCATAGTTCTTACCATTATAAGCTTCGAACTTAGCAAGCAGCGGGCGCATGTCGGGATAGTATACCCAGAACAGCGGGGTTACGTCGCGGAAAGAACCATCGGCATTGCGAACGGTCAGCACCGGTGCAATTCCCAGGATGCGCACGTACATGCGTGAAGATTCTTTATCGAATACCACGTCTTCTTTGATCCAGAATTTCTCAACCTTATCAGGATTGTATTCTTCAACAATGGTAGAATCCTTCATCAGGCCTTTAGATCCATCGGGGTCATTTGCCCAGTCAGGGATCGGAATAACCTTAGGCTTACCTACCAGTTGTTCTGCGATTTCTTTTAAGGTCATTGGCGTTGTGAACCTGTCATCAACCGATGCATTGAAAGCAGTGAGTTCTCCGCTTTTGATTGCATTCAGCATAATGTTCAGGAAACGCTGGTTGCCGTTATCGTCATCTGCCTTGTAAACAAAAGGCAGGTTCATTTTCTCATGAACATCAATCTCGCGCCACAAACGCTGGCGGTAAACCGCATCGTCTTCGCGAATATGCTCATACGAAAGTGGAATGCGATCTTTAACCAGGTTACGCTCGATGGCGTTATCGTTCCGCAATGATTTGCGGATCGTATCGAGCTTTATCTGGGCTTCCAGCTGTGCAACGGGAACAGTATCTTTTTTAGGAGCCACTGCCACCTGTGCATTGTTGTTGGCGTTGTTCTTAATTGTATTTGATTTCTTAGTGGTGGTGGTCCGCTTTTTAACGGGCCTCTTCGTCTGTGCATCGGCTGAACCGGCCAGTACAAAGGCTGCCACAACTACCATCAAACTGAATTTCATTAAACGGCTGTTCATATTCAACTCTTTTATTATTGTAACTGAAATACCATCGGTGTTATCTCACGGGTCCTGCCATCGGGTCCAACCACACGGATCTGGTCGAAGAACACGGTAGTTCCAGGTGTTGCCTTATCAACTATGGCCTTTGCGCCACCACCCCAGCGGTTACCTTCGTTGTTAGCCTGCTGGTAGTTGGGGAATGCTCCACCACTTGCTGCCAGTACATAACTTACAACACGGAAACCAGCTTCAAATTCTGAATCTTCCAGACGTGCGATCAAACCACCCTGTGCTTTGAAAGCTGCTGAAGAGATCCTTCCGCCTTTGCTTGGTCCTACAAAACCTGTCGGGTTAGGAAGGAGCTTTAAGCGCATCGGGAATTTATAAGGCTTGCCATCGGCAATTACTGTTACTTCTGACATACCAGCGTTTGACGGCTTGGCAATGTAACGGTCGCCGCCAACATTTGAAATGGTACCACCTGGGAAACGAACCTGTACTTTCTCGCGTCCAACGCTACCACCAGAGATGGTGATCGGGTTTTCAACGCCAACATACATTACGTTCATTTTCTCAAGGAATACTGAGGCGCCTGAAGGCATACCAACATCGTATTTTACAACTTTATCTACAACAGCTGTTGAGCCGTCTGGTTTGGTATACTCAATGCGAACCGGAATTGATTTGCTACCAGCACCTGCAGCTTTGGTTTTATATAAAGCTGTTCCATCAGGAGTGATAGGCATATTTTGTCCTCCGATCGTGATCTTTGGCTTTGCAGCTGCGCTGAATGCGCCTACGCCGGCAGTGATCTCGATATCATCCCCTGGCATTGCATAGCTGGAGCTTGATATTGCAATTGCCTGGAACTGGTCGAACACTACTTTAACAGCGCCGATCTGATCGTGGAGGTAATCCACCATTTGTGATTCTGAGTTCTTAACGTCGTTCTGGAATTTGCTCAGGATAGTAAGACCCGCAATACTTGGGGTCATGTGGAAATAGTTGGTGGTCCAACCTTTCGCGTCGTTCGAGAGCACATTGCCCGATTGTGATTTAGGAACTTCGAGTGTTATAGGAAGTGATTTCTGAAATGCATCTCTTGCACGCTGAACCTCTTTCTGAAGGATCGGATCGTTTGCAAATTCAGCAGGATTCAGAATAGCAAGCATCTGTTGTTTATAAGTACCGAGCTTTTCATACAGTTTCTTGCCTTCGCCATGTTTGTCCATCAAACGGGTAGCAGCATCAAGATTGTCTTCTTTAAATTTCTCTACTCCATCTTCGATTTCAAGGCCTGATTCTTCTTTCAGCCTTTTCTTAAGCGTTTCAAGGTAAGCGAACATGTCGGCTGACAGTTGCCTTGCCTTGTCTGCTTTAGGCTTCCAGATAGCAGCCTTTGCGGCTGTCTGATTGTCTTTTGCCTTATCCTCAAAAGACTTATAGGTCACCTTGTTCTTATCGTCGATGATTACGTTAGAAGTCGTAATACTTTTGTCAACCGTCTTGAAGGCATTCAGGATCTCAGATGATACGTTCAGTGCCAGCAATGCTGTCAGCACCAGGTACATCATATTGATCATCTTTTGCCGGGGTTCCTTAGGTAAAGACATTTTAAGGAATATTTAAAAATTTTAAATCTGGTTTTTCATTCTTTTCATACGGGTAGCGGATATGGGATTTATTCCCCTTTCTGAATACCGTATTCAATTTAGCGACCCTGCATTGCGCTGAGCATGTTACCGTACACACGGTTCAGGTTTGTCAGGTTATTTGCAAGAGTTGCTATTTGCGTTTGCGCTTTTTTAGCATCGTCAACGCTGCCCTGCATGGTTTCAGAAGCAGTCACCAGGTTGCTATAGAAGTTATTCATAGCTTTCAGGTGATTGTTCGTATCCTGCAATTCCAGCTCATAAATGGCATTGAGCGATCCGAGGTTCTTTGTAAGTACCTGTACCTGCTCGTGGAATTGTTTAGTGCTTTCTGCTGCGCTGTTAAAATGGCCGATGGTGGTAGTTGCATTAGTGTACGCGTCTTTCATACTTGTAAGAGCGCCTGCAGCTTCCCTTGTTTTAGCGGCATAATCGCTGGTTGCAGCAACTGCGTCGCTAACATCGCCTATCTTGTCAACTGATGTATTTAATTTTTTGAACCCTTCGCTTAAGCGACCGAGGTTAGCAGGAGTGATGTCTGCTTCTCTCAGCATATCTTCCATTTTAGTAAGAGCGGGGTTGCTTGAAGTAGTGGTCATTTTAGGTAATGCTTCAGCTATTGCTGCCATTTCACCACCGGGAGGGGGTAAAAATGCATATACCATGAAGATGATTGCTTCAGTAATCAATCCTGCAGTCAGGAAGAAATCGGCCCAGGGTTGGTGAGTGATTTTCTGCCATGCACCGAAGATCACGATCGCGGCGCCAACGCACACAATCACGTTTACTAGTCTTTCTGTAGATTTAGAAACTCCAGCCATTGTTCAAAGTTTAAAAAGTTTGAGAATTAGGTTTTTAAAGGGTCAGAGAAAAAGAACGTTTTGTTTGATTAGGTAATCAAAACAATAACGTTCTTTTACTTTTAAAATTTTGCTATAATATTAATTTATCTGCGGCGTCCCTGTGTAGGTGGCAAATCGATCACGCTTCTGAAACCGATGTAAGATTTAGAAGTATCCTGGTATTCGTAGTTACGGGTGCTGGTTTGCAGGAAATACCCTACATCTTTCCAGCTTCCGCCACGGATCACCTTGCGCTTCATACGGGGAGGATCCTGATCCTTAGCGTTGTAGCGAATATCAGGATTCATATCATGTTGGAAGTTATAAGCGCCTTCATAGTAAACTGAAGAGGTCCACTCTGCTACGTTTCCTGCCATGCAATACAGACCGAAATCGTTTGGCCAGTAAGCGTCGGCACGTACAGTGTAGAAACCACCGTCTTCAGGATAGTTACCGCGACCAGGTTTAAAGTTGGCCAGGAGACAGCCTTTTTTATTACGGAGGTAATAGTTACCCCATGGGAACATCGATTGTGAACGTCCGCCTCTTGATGCATATTCCCATTCAGCTTCGGTAGGCAGACGGAAATCTGATTCCGTAGACCTTTTCTTCGACTCAAGGAATGCATTCAGGTACTGAGTCCTCCATTCGCAGAAAGCGGTAGCCTGTTTCCAGGTCACACCTACAACCGGGTAATTACCGAATGCGGGATGTGAGAAGTAACGCTTGGCCATCGGCTCATTGTACGAATAAGAGAAGTCGCGGATCCATACGAGCGTATCAGGATAGATCTTTACAGGATCCTTTCTGATGAAGTCCTTACGGGGCTTTGACTTGTTCTCTAACTTGGCGGCTTCTTTCAGATCAAATCTTTCAGACAGGTAAACCAGTTTTTCCGGATCCAGCTCTTTCTTGCCGAATATGCGGTTCTCTGGAGTAACGATCATCTGATCGATCTTCTCAACGGTTGCCTTGTCAGCCCATTTAATGGTCTGAGCCTTTTTCCAGTCTACTCTGAACTGTCCATCCACCTCTTTTCCGTATTGCATCAGCGTAGCTGCAATTGAATCCCTGACCCAGTTCACAAACTGGCGGTACTCATTGTTCGTAATCTCGGTGGCATCCATCCAGAAGCCATTGATGGAAATCTGCTTATTGCGGGCCGTGTAAGCATAATTCACATCCTCATCGCTGGGACCCATGTGAAAGGTTCCAGGTGGAATGTAGATCATACCGGGGGGCTTGGTCAGGTTGTACTTACTTGAGGGAGCTACACCATGAAGTTGACCGTCATTGGGCAACCCCTTGGATTTACCTGATTTTCCGCAACCTGCCACAATGGACATCGCAGCAAGAGCCATCAGTGTGGGTAGGTTTTTCATTTTCATTTGATTAAAGGGTATTGGGCAAAAATAATGTTTTGACAACATCTCCGACACAAGTTTAAAGTTTATTTCTTAAAAATCAAAGCATCCGAAGGCAGTAATTTAAACGCCCCCCTACAGCTTATTATTGTATTGGCTATAGCAAACTTTTAAACAGTTTCTAGAAGACGGATAAACCCTATGAGGTTGTTTTCGGGGTTGTGGCAAGTGTAGTCTTTACACAGATACACAAGGGGTTGCGCTTCAACTTGCTTGCCTTTTAAGAGTGGGAAACGGTTATCTGGTTGATCAGTGGATTGGAAAATTCTGTAAGGAATGAAGATATATAAAATTTGTTTCCGCCAATCAACAATTTTTTGGGCGGTAGCAGCTATTTCAGGCATTCCGTGTGTTATAGCCTGCAATAAAGATGCCCACACTCCAAACGAGGTCGGATACTTTTTTATCACCTCTCCAAGTGATGCTGTCATCTCTTCTGCTCTGCTTCTCCACGTTGCTTTATCAAATACGACCGAAAGATAAAGCAGGTTGTGCCCCATCACCGCATTTCCGGAAGGTGTTGCGCCATCATAAACTTCCTTCTTGCGTACAATAACGTCGTATTGTTCCCGGTTAGTATAGTAGAAGAACGAAGTCTCTTCTTCGTTGAAATGTGTAATTACGTACTCAGTCAATTCAGCCGCTTTGATCAGCCGCTCCCCATCTCCGGTTATTTCCTGTAATTGGATCAGTGCATTTATCAGGTAAGCGAAATCGTCCAGGAAGGCAGGCGTTTTTGCCTTTCCGTTTTTATAGGTATGGTGCCAGCGGTCAGTACCCGCTTCATTAAACGCGGACATCAGAAAATCCATATTCCTGACAGCTATATCCTTGTAATGCTCATCTCCGGTGGCCATATACGCCTTTGAATAGGCGGCGTTCATGAGCGCATTCCAGTTAAGCAGTATCTTGTCGTCAAGCTGCGGCCGCACCCTCTTCTGCCGGTGGGTTAACAGTTTCTGCTTCGATTGTTCCAGCTTCTCTTTCAGTTCCTCCGCTTCAATTCCATTAACCTCCGCAAATGAGCCATGTGGCTGCAGAATTCTGAGTATGTTCTTCACGCCCGGATGACCAGGCTCCTGCCAGTTTCCTTTTTCAGTTACATCATAAAATGCGCAAAAGAGTTCAGCATCCTCACCCAGCACTTCTTTGATCTCTTCTTTTGTCCATACATAATACCGGCCCTCTTCTCCTTCACTGTCTGCATCCAGCGCGCTGTAAAATCCACCATCAGGTGAAAGCAGCTCACGTTCAACAAACTCCAGCGTTTCAGTGATAACCCGTTTATACCGTTCATTCTGCGTCAGCTGGTATGCTTCACTAAGGGTTGTTACAAGCAGCGCATTATCATATAACATTTTTTCAAAATGAGGCGCCAGCCACTCGGTATCCGTTGAATATCTTGCAAACCCACCCCCCAACTGATCATAAATGCCGCCTTCGATCATCTTATCCAGGCTCAGTAACGCCTGTTGAAGCGCATCCTGGTTCATGGTGTAGTAGTAATGACGCAGCAGGAACTGAATACTGAAGGTCTGCGGAAACTTAGGCGCACGGCCGAAACCGCCCCATTGCCGGTCGGCCTGTTTCATCAGGTTATCAAACATTTCATCCAGCACATCCGGCGAAAAAACATGCTTTCCTCCGGTTGTATCCATCCCAAAAGCATTGGACTGCACCAGGTGTTGCGTCAGGTTCTCGGCCTGCGCGTCGAGTTCATTCCTTTTGTCTTTAAATGCCTGGCTGACAGCAAGCAGTGTTTCTTTCCATGACGACCTGTTAAACGCCCTGACCGGAGGAAAATAAGTGCCTCCGTAAAAGGGCTTCCCATCGGGTAACAGAAATACATTCAGTGGCCAGCCGCCCGATCCGCTCATGGCCTGTACCGCGTCCATATATATATGGTCAAGGTCCGGGCGTTCTTCCCTGTCAATTTTGATGTTGATGAAATGCTCGTTCATGATGCCCGCAGTAGTTTCATCCTCAAAGCTCTCCCGCTCCATGACGTGGCACCAGTGACAGGCCGAATAGCCAATGCTTACAAGGATCGGCTTATCTTCTTTTTTTGCCCGCTCCAATGCCTCATCACCCCACGGATACCAGTCGACCGGATTATGAGCGTGCTGAAGTAAATAAGGACTTGATTCGTTAAGGAGACGATTTGACATAGAGGGAGAATTAGCCAATTTTGCCAATTAGCAAATAAGCAAATGAAAATACAATTGTTTGGTAGCTAATTTCAAGCCATTAAAAGTAATTGCTTAATCAATTGGCCAATTGGCTAATTCCCAATTGGCTTATTTGCTTATTGGCAAAATTGGCTAATTATTTCTTCTTTATGACCTTAGACAAGTACTGCTCCAACGCAGCAACCATAGACGGTGTTTGGGGTTGCGGAGCTTTGATTTCGAGTGTGAGGCCTGCATCTTCAACCGCTTTGGAAGTGTTGTTTCCAAATGCGCCGATAATGGTGCCGTTCTGTTTGTATTTGGGGAAATTATCAAAGAGACTTTTTACACCACTTGGAGTGAAAAAGCAGATAACATCAAACTCAGTCTGATCCAGCACAGGCTTGATGTCGTTGCTGATAGTGCGGTACATGAAAGGAGTTGCGAATTCGCATTTGTTGTTCTTAAGCCAGTTGACGATCTCGTTATCCTGCTGGTTCTCAGAGCATGGATAAAGGAACTTCTCGTTTTCCTTGTGCTTGTTGATCACATCAAACATGCTCTTGTTGGTGCCATCGGCGCCATAGAACACTTTGCGCTTTCGGTAGAGAATGAACTTCTGCAGGTAAAGCGCTACCGCTTCAGTAATGCAGAAATATTTTGTGTCCTGAGAGATGCTGATCTTCATCTCTTCACAGGTGCGGAAGAAATGATCAATAGCGTTCCGGCTTGTAAACACTACAGCCGTATAATTCTGGATCTCAATCTTTTGCTTGCGAAATTCTTTAGAAGGGATAGGTTCCAACCGGATAAACGGATAGAATTCCATTTCGATCTGATATTTACGGGCCAACTCAAAGTAAGGCGATTTGTCCGTCTCAGGTCTGGGTTGGGTAATCAGGATCTTTTTTATGTGGTTCGCGGGATGTCCCGCTCCGTTAACCCCGTTTGTCAACATAATTACTCCTGGATAAGTTTTCCTATGTTAATTACTCGTTTCAAGTATCGATAATAACACCTTGTAAATCAAAAGAAGCGGTGCAATTTCGAATGCGCAAAGGTAAAGAAAAAAGTGGAACGGGTTTACTTTTATTTCCGCTCTGATAGGTCCGAAAGAGAATATGAAACGATACGCAAACAACACTATAACCATTATAAGTGAAAGGGTTACAAACACTTGCTGAGCTTGTCCCGTATAAAATGATATCAATACAAGGAACGGAAGCAGCAGCAGACCTAACATCTTATTAACAAGAAAAACGATGAAGATGTAGGTATCAGTTGCCTTCGAAAGATTAAACACCCAGCCTGTAAATTTTAATATGAGGAACTTACCTATATAGATGAGGGCCAGTATGCCTATGCAATAAATAGTCTGTATCCAGAAATTAGGATCAGCCCTGTAATGATAATAGTCGAGCAGCAGGCTTGCATAATATCCTCCCGTAAGCAGAAAGAAGATATTGAGCAGTAATGAAGGCAATGGCGTTTGCAGCAATTGTTCCCTGATCTGCTGTTGCCTGAGGGTTATACGTAGAAATATACTCACAAGATTAGCGAGATATTTTCCGAACAAAGTTTTGATCAGCGCGAAAAAAAAGAACAATCCAAGCAACACATAGAAATAAACTTCTTTCCCGCTATCATTCCTTTTGATAGCCGCCTGGTTCATTGCTTTACCGAAGAAACTGAAGTAGGGATGTTCTCTCAATATCGCTTTGAGTTCAGACAGGTAATCGCGCTCGGGTTTTTGGGGGGCTGTCGCCACAGGCATCGAATCGATGCGAACCGTTGCAGTATCGCCGATCGTTGCAACAGTATCAGCAATTCTTCTAACAGTATCTCTTCGAACCGGTGCCGTAACTCTTCGCCTTACAGTGTCAACCGGTCGTTGCGGCGCACGTATCACAGTATCCGGTGGTGGTGGAATTGTATCCTGCTCCTGACTGAAAGCAGCGGTTTGGATAAGGAAGCAACAAAAAATAATGAGTAGCAGTTTCTTCACGAGGGCAAAAGTAAGGGGTTCTCAAAAAAAGTTTACATATCCCAAATGGATCTTTGATTGTCTGAGATCGAACTTCGTTTCACTACGCTTGCCGGCAGCATAAGAAATATTAAATATTCCGGCCTTTGTTTCAAATGCAAGTCCAAGTCCTGATCCGATAAATGTGTTTGAACTGCGCGCTGTTTGTTGCGTGTTTTTTGTCCATCCAAAATCAATGAATGCAAAAAAGAATGAATTCTGTCCAACAAGGTATCTGTATTCCGCGGTTCCAACAGCGAACTGCGAAACAAATATGCTCTCTTCATCAAATCCGCGCAGTAATTTATAACCACCAATCTGAAAAAGTTCATTCCGGAATATCGCGGGACTCTGAAACCATCCGCCCTGTAATCCGGCTTTAAATGTCGAAGCCCTTGTTACAGGGAAATAATGCGCGGCGTTCAGCCTTACTCTGAATTGATACGCGCTTGCCTTCAGTGAATCATATAATGATCCATAATTGAATGTTGGGTCCGATGGGTTCTTCAGTTTCACGATTGCTTCACTCTTTCGCAGCTTGCGTGTGCCGGCAGATCCGCTGATGAAGAACTCATTTCCCCTCGATGGATTCAAACGGTAATTGGTGTTGTTCCATTCATAAGTGACACCAAGATTTACCGAACTGACGTCTGCCTCATTTGGAAGTCTTTTTGAAGTCAATACCTGCAGCGTATCTATTGTAAGCAGGTTCGTTCTCAGGTTCTGAACGAATATACTCGCGCTCTTCGTTGATGAAACATAATACTGAACTCCAAGCAGCATATTGATGTTTACAAACGATGAATCTTTTTTGAAAAGATCGAAGGCAGTATTTAAACCAAACGATGATTTGAATATATAAGGTTGTTGAAATGCCAGATGCAGGCGCGGCGACTTAACCTGTATCTGCTGCCAGTTGATGCCAATCGCTTCACCATTTCCCAGCGCATTGCGCAAGTTGATGTTTGCTTCGCCTGTCACCAGTAATTTATTATTCGCCAGTTGCTGGTTCGAAGGAAGAAAACCAACAAGAACATTTATTTCACTGCTCTTTTTTTGCTTCAGGTAAAGGTTAACAATCGAACCCGTTCCAAGCATGGTAAGGTCCCATGGCTGCTGTTCCTGCACATACGGCAGTTCTGCAATCTTTTTTGTGATGTTCACCAACTTATCCCTTTTATAAATCGTTCCATTGGGAATATCAAGATACCGCTGCATGAAATGATTGGAGATCCTTGCGTTTCCATGAAGGCGTATGCTGTCGATCTTATATAAAGGTCCCGGTTCAAGTTTCAATGTGGCCGCAATGGATCCGTCATCTTTCAGTTCAAGACTGTCAAGGAATAACTTTGCAAAAGGATGGCCGTTGTTCTCCAGGTGATCGAGCAGCTTTTGCCGCAACAAGGCATACTGCTGCCAGTTAAACGGCCGGTCTGCGTACTGCCTGTTATTCCATCCCACCGCATCGAGCCATGATTTATTAACCTGGCTTGTATTAAGGTATGCCCATTTAAATGATTCGCCCACATACAGGCTTACAGCCGCAAACAGTGAATCGATGTACATACTGTCAACCGAGGCCGCTATAAAACCTTTCGAATGCAATAACGATGGAAGCGAATGAATGTATTCCTCAGCCAGAGTTGCGTTTCTGAAAGATTTCTGGAGTTTCAGCTGGCTTATAAAAGCAGAGTCCCTGTCAACCGGAAGAATTTTTAGTTCATATTGCGCCTGCATCGATACGGCATACAGCAATAGTATTAACACACTTGCAGCCTTGTATAGTTTTAACTTTGGCATTCAAACGCGAAGGTGCTAATTAATTGATTTAAGATGGCAGGTATTTATATTCATGTTCCATTCTGCAAGCAGGCCTGTCATTACTGCAATTTTCATTTTTCAACCTCCCTGGATTCCAAGAACGATTTTATAACGGCTTTATTGAAAGAAATAGTGATGCAGTGCGGCTATTTGCAAGATCAGCAGGTAGACACCATTTATTTCGGTGGCGGTACCCCCAGTTTGCTTTCACCGGAAGAGATAAGTCTAATCCTCAACAAACTGCATGCTGCTTTCAATATCAACCCTGCTGCCGAAATTACGCTCGAAGCCAATCCCGACGACCTGCAGGCCAATAAGCCGTTTGATATGAAAGCGGCGGGGATCAACCGGCTGAGTATTGGCATTCAGTCGTTCTTCGACGAAGACCTTCGCTGGATGAACCGTGCCCACAACGCAGCGTTATCTGTTTCATCCATACACGCAGCCCGGGATGCAGGGTTTTCCAACCTGACCATCGATCTTATTTACGGCACACCCGGACTTACCGATTCCAAATGGGAAGAGAATGTAAATCGGGCAATTTCGATGGAGATTCCTCACCTGTCGTGTTATGCATTGACTGTAGAGCCCAAAACAGCGTTGGATCATTTTATCCGCACAAAGAAATTCACCGATATTGATCCCGACCAGCAGGCCAGGCAATTTCTTCAACTGATGGACTGGACTGCATCAGCAGGATATGAGCATTATGAGATCTCCAATTTCGCGAAGCCCGGATTGCGCAGCAAACACAATACATCTTACTGGCTGGGCAAACATTACCTGGGATTAGGTCCCTCCGCGCATTCGTTCAATGGTGAATCGAGACAATGGAATGTACCAAACAATGCGGTTTACATCCGCACATTGAATCAAAATGAGCTTCCGTTCGAAAA
>DASWTK010000201.1:0-32423 GCA_036402175.1 Chitinophagaceae bacterium
GAACTGAGCGGATATGAAGATGCGGAAGTGGCAGTACGCAGCAGCGCTACGGCAGAGGATCTGCCCAATGCAAGTTTTGCAGGCCAGCATGAGTCGTATCTCAACATCAAAGGCGGGCAGGCGCTTTTAAAAGCGGTGAGACAATGTTTTGCATCGTTATATACTGACCGGGCCATTAAATACAGGGATGATAATGGATTTGAGCACAGCCGGATCGCGCTTTCCGTTGGGGTACAGAAAATGGTGCGTTCCGACATTGGTTGCGCCGGTGTAGGATTCACGCTTGAGCCGGAATCGGGCTTCAGGGATGTGATTCATTTAAGCGGCGTATGGGGTTTGGGTGAGAATATTGTACAGGGTACTGTTACTCCCGATGAATTCCTGTTGTTCAAGCCTGCATTGCGATCTGGCAAATTCGCTATCCTTCAGAAAAAACTCGGTGAAAAAGCTAAGACGATGATCTATGGCGAAAGTTTGCAACAGCAAACCTTAAATATCGCCACTCCTGCCGATAAGGCATCGCGCTTTGTTTTAAGCGATGAGGAAATACTTCAGCTGGGGAAGTGGGCACTGGTTATTGAAGACCACTACCAGAAACCAATGGACATTGAATGGGCGAAAGACGGAAGAACTGGAGAACTTTTTATTCTGCAGGCACGACCTGAAACGGTTCAGTCAAGACGCAACCCTCATCAGATCATTGAATATAAACTTGAAGAAAAAGGAACCTGCCTTGCACAAGGCGAGGCTATCGGATCAAAGCTTGCAATTGGCAAAGCAAGACTGATACAGTCGCCCGCTCAGGCTGAGGAGTTATTGCCTGGTGAGATCTTAGTTACCGATATGACCAGTCCGGACTGGGATCCTGTATTGAAAAAAGCAGGAGCCATCGTCACCAATAAGGGCGGACGAACTAGCCATGCTTCTATTGTTGCAAGAGAATTGGGCGTTCCCGCGATTGTAGGTTGTGGTAATGCCACCTCTCAGATCAGGGATGGAGATGAGATCACCGTTTCCTGTTGCGAGGGAAAGACCGGGTATGTTTACCAGGGAAAATTAAAACACAAGCTGGTTGAGCACGATTTCACGAACAGTCAGAAACCGGAAACCACTGAGGTAATGCTTATCGCCGGTGACCCTGATCAGGCCTTCAAATTATCATTTTATCCCAACGATGGTGTAGGATTGATGCGAATGGAATTCATAATAAATCATTTCATCCGCGTGCATCCAATGGCGCTGGTAAAATTTAACGAGGTAAAGGATGAAGTGGAGCGGAAACAGATTGAGGCGCTCACGCTTCATTATGATGACAAGAAAAAATATTTTATCGATAAGCTGGCGCAGGGTGTAGCCACAATTGCCGCTGCGTTTTATCCGAAGGACGTTATCGTAAGAATGAGCGATTTCAAAACAAATGAGTACGCGAATCTTCTCGGCGGCAAATATTTTGAACCGCAGGAAGAAAATCCGATGCTTGGATTCAGGGGCGCGTCGCGTTATTATAACGACCTGTACAAAGATGGCTTTAAAATGGAATGCGAAGCCGCTAAGATGGTGCGAGAGCAGATGGGGTTGACAAATATCAAGCTCATGATACCATTTTGCCGCACTCCGGAAGAGGGCAGAAAAGTTATAGAGGTAATGGCGGCGTTTGGCCTTGATCGTAAGTCCGATGAATCTCTTGAGATCTATATGATGGCTGAAATTCCAAGCAATGTGCTGCAGGCCGCGGAATTTGCAAGGTTATTCGATGGTTTTTCGATCGGGTCCAACGACCTTACGCAACTAACGTTGGGCATTGACCGCGATTCATCCATCATCAGCGGCTTGTTCAGTGAGCAGAATGCATCTGCAAAAGCCATGATAGCAATGATGATCAGGAATGCAAAGGATGCCGGTATCAAGATCGGGCTTTGCGGACAGGCGCCAAGTGATTTCCCTGAATTTGCCCAATTCCTTGTGAAGGAGGGGATCGACAGTATATCTTTCAACTCTGACGCGCTGCTTGCGGGAATAGAAAATATCAGAAGAGCAGAATCGATGTTGATGGCAAAGGCATGATACGTGAATCAGTGAGGTAGTTTGTCTCTCACCAACCCATAGATCCAGGTTCCGGCAATTGCGCTCAATAGCGTAACAATTATGACAGTTGCGCCTGTGCCGATCTGCGCGTACAGCGGTCCGGGGCAGGCACCTGTGAGCGCCCATCCGAATCCGAAAGTAAGCCCGCCATATATCTGACCTTTACTGAATTTTTTATCTGGAATTTCAATTGGTTCCCCGTAGATCGTACGTATTTTGAATTTTCTTATGATCAGAACACTTATTAATCCTACCGCCACTGCTGAACCAATAACCCCAAACATATGAAAGCTCTGCAGCCTGAACATCTCCTGGATGCGAAACCACGAAATCACTTCTGCCTTCACTAACAGGATACCGAACAGCAATCCCGCAACAAGGTATTTGAGGTTGTACCACCAGGGGTGCTTCAGTTCACTTTCATTAAAACATACAGCATCTAATGACCTAACCTCAAAGTCGGTATTCTCGGTAAGGAATTCATGGTGCTTCTTTTCCTGGATCAAATCTTTTGTTTCCATTTATATCAGTTAGAAAATTTTAAGAATGGAGGGTAAAATAAGGTTGGCCATAATAAAACCTCCAACCATAAAGCTGATGGTTGCAACCAGCGAAGGCCATTGCAGCGTGCTTAGTCCCATGATGGCATGTCCGCTCGTACACCCACCGGCATAACGGGTTCCAAAGCCAACCAGAAAACCGCCCGCGACCATCAGTATCAGGCCTTTCACAGTCAACAGGTTTTGCCAGTTGAAAAGATCGTTTGGCACAAGGTGATTATAGTCGTTGATGCCATAACTGCTTAGTTCAGCCACCAGTTTTGGATTGATCTGCACCGGATTTGGATTGGCGAAGAATGCCGTCACCAGGATCGCGCCTAAGAATATCCCTGCAACAAAGAAGAGATTCCACACTTCTTTTTTCCAGTCATATTTAAAGAATGGGATGTTCGCGGGCAGACAGGCCGCGCATACGTGCCGAAGCGAGGATGAAATACCGAAGGTTTTATTGCCTATCAATAAAAGCAACGGTACTGTTAATCCAATCAACGGCCCGGCCACGTACCACGGCCAGGGCGAAGTAAATATGTTTAAGATCATTTTGTTCAGTTACAGATTTAATTATAACAATGTGGTGGGACAAACATAGTCAGACACCTTCACTTTTCCCGTTTCTTTTATTGCCTTGAATCCGCCCTTTACATCAATGAGGTTATTATAACCTCTTGCTTTCAGTATCGACGCGAATGTCATTGAACGATATCCTCCGGCGCAATGAACAAAGTATTGTTTGTCCTTGTCTACCTTCAGCATGCTGTCGTTTATGAAGTCAAGTGGCGCGTTCTCTGCGTTTTCTATATGTTCGCTGAGAAATTCACTTTGCTTGCGGACATCCAGGATGTTCGCTTTGTTATTTGTTTTTAATGCTTCTGCCAGTTCTTCGGCTGAAATTGATTTGATAGCATCCACTTCCTTGCCGGCCTTTGCCCAGGAAGTAAATCCGCCTTTGAGGAAACCGATCGTATGATCGTATCCCACGCGGGCAAGCCTGGTGATCACTTCTTCTTCGCGCCCTGGTTCGGCTACAAGAAGAATGGATTGTTTAATGTCTGGTATCAGCGTTCCTACCCATGGCGCGAAATTTCCGTCGATACCGATGTTAATTGAATTCGGGATAAAGCCTTTCGCAAAAGTTTGCGCGTCACGTGTGTCAAGTATCAATGCGCCGGTTTCATTGGCGGCTGTTTCAAACGCTTCGGGCGATAATCCAATGCTGCCGCGCTTCATCACATCGTCTATACTATCGTAGCCTTTTTTATTGAGCATTACATTCAATGGAAAATACGATGGAGGAGGCATCAAACCGGTTGTAACTTCTTTCACAAATTCTTCTTTCGTCATATCTGCCCGCAATGCATAATTCGATGCTTTCTGGTGTCCAAGCGTATCGCTGGTTTCCTTGCTCATATTTTTGCCGCATGCGCTGCCTGCGCCGTGCGCGGGATAAACAATGATATCATCGTTCAACGGCATAATTTTATTCCTGAGCGATTCAAATAATGTTCCGGCCAGTTCTTCCTGCGTCATCTGGGCAGCCTTTTGTGCAAGGTCGGGACGGCCTACATCACCAATGAACAAAGTATCACCCGAAAAGAGTGCCACGTCTTTGCCATTTTCATCTTTAAGAAGATAGCAGGTACTTTCCATAGTATGTCCCGGGGTATGCAAAACCTTGAACGTAATATCTCCTACGCGGAATTCTTCACCATCGGTAGCAATATGCGCAGTAAAATCAGGACTTGCTTCCGGCCCATAAACTATAGGAGCTCCGGTTTTTTTGCTCAGGTCAAGGTGACCCGAAACAAAGTCGGCGTGGAAATGCGTCTCAAAAACATATTTGATCTTTGCATTGTTTCGTTTTGCCTTTTCAAGGTATGGTTCCACTTCACGCAGGGGATCGATAACAACGGCTTCTCCATTGCTTTCAATGTAGTATGCGCCCTGGGCAAGACAACCAGTATATATCTGCTCTATTTTCATAATGCTGTTTATTTAAATGTATAAAAAGTAAAATTGCTGTTTTCTGGAACTGATTACTATGACTTTTGTCACACAGCCGGAACCAATGTTTCAGCTTTTAAAGAATAACTCCTTCACAATAATGTAAATACCCATTGCAAGTACAAACCAGCCAAAAGCCTTTTTAAGCTTTTCGCCGTCCACCTTATGGCTGAGCCAGTTCCCGGCAAAAATGCCGCCAATGGCAAGTACAGTGATAATAAGCAACAGCCTCCAATCCATCTGGTAATGCTGGATATCACCCAGGAATCCGATCAGTGATTTTGCCGCTATAATAACAAGCGAGGTCCCGATAGCCAGTTTCATGGGTAGCTTCCTTAGAAGAACGAGTGCGGGGATGATCAGGAATCCTCCTCCCGCGCCAACCATTCCCGTCAGCATACCTACAATGGTCCCTTCCAGCAATATCAGCGGGTAATTGAATTTTTTTGGTTCGCTTTCAACTTCCTCCTTCACTTTTTCTTCACGTATCATAGAAACCGATGCCAGTATCATCAGAACCGAAAAAACAAGCAGCAGCATTAAAGACTTTGTAACGGTAAAGCTGCCAAGGGTGAAAACATTTTCCGGGATCAGCGGTACAAGATAGGCCCTCGTTACATATACGCCCACAATGGCTGGCAACCCAAAAACAATTGCAGTTTTTACATTGACCAGACCGTGTTTGTATTTCGAAAACGCGCCTGCCAGGCTGGTAGCTCCCACAATGAACAATGAATAGGCGGTGGCCAGAACCGGTTCCACGCCAAAAAGATAAACAAGAACCGGTACCGTAAGTATCGATCCGCCACTCCCGATCAATCCAAGTGAAATTCCGATCAAAGCCGAAGCTATATAACCTGCTATTTCCATTCAGTGAATTTGATGCAAAGGTGAGGGGCACGGATCATCGGAACAGTGATATCAGTCACATAAATTATTGAATCCAGTCAATGCCATTCCTGCGCAGTACAAGTCGTTTGTCTTTTTCCATGTTTTTAAGGAGACGGGAGATCACTTCACGGGATGAGTTAAGGTCACTGGCTATTTGCTGATGTGTAAGGGGGATGTGGTTTCCCAGGGTTTCTGCCTGGCGTTTCAGATAGAATTCAAGTCGCTGATCCATATTTCTGAAGGCAACATTGTCAAGTGTGACCAGCAATTCTTCGAACCGGTTGCGATAAGATGAAAGTACAAAGTTATTCCAGCTTTTGTATTTCATCATCCATTCATCGGTTACGGGAAAGGGTATGGCAAGCACCGTTGTATCTTTTACTGCTACTCCCATGATCTCGCTCGATTCCTGGCGCGATGCACACACCATACTCAATGCGCAGGCTTCACCGGGATCGAGGTAATAAATGAAGAACTCATTGCCTTCGTCATCTTCACGATAGATCTTTACCAGGCCCGATAAAACGATGAGCGCCGATTTGAAATACTGGCCTTTTCTTACCAGGGTATCTCCGGCTGCAAATTCACGCACATTGCCCTTCTCCTCCATTTCATGTATGAGACCCGGTTCCAGTTGCGGCAGGGCGTTTAATATTGGCAAACTTGTTTTAGGCATCGCTAAAATTAGGAATATAA
Source organism: Chitinophagaceae bacterium (assembly GCA_036402175.1). Classification (GTDB taxonomy): domain Bacteria; phylum Bacteroidota; class Bacteroidia; order Chitinophagales; family Chitinophagaceae; genus DASPKM01. Next base: position 6,234 of record DASWTK010000201.1, read on the forward strand.
AATTACATCAGTTCACTGACCAATATCAGTAAAATGACTAACCGTTATCCTTAAAAACGCCTCGGCGCCGAATCTATATTTGTTGCAACGTAATAGAGAAAATAAAAAAAAGGAGGTCGTATGACAACCAATGCATTATCAAAAAGAATTGACCGTCTGCCAACAATGTTTGAAGATTTCTTTAAGCCCTGGAATGAAATTTTTGACAGCGGATGGGGAAGAATGACAACCCTGCCAGCTGTTAACATTACCGACACAATTGATGAATATAAAGTATCACTTGCTGTGCCGGGACTTAAGAAAGACGATTTCATGATCGATGTTGATGGCAACATCCTTACAATCAGCAGTGAGAAAGAAGAGACCAAAGAGGACAAAGATGCAAAATACACCCGTAAGGAATATAGCTTCACATCTTTCAGTCGCAGCTTTACCCTGCCAGAAGAAGTAAATCGTGAAAAAATTGAAGCTGCCTACGAAGACGGCGTGCTGAAAATCAGGTTACCCAAAAGGGAAGAAGTTAAAAAAGCAGCAGCGACCAAGCACATCGCTGTAAATTAGGCCGGCTACAGTCCGGCTATTCCGGCCCCGGCGCGCAGGGCGGCGGGGCCTTTTGTTTTAATACAGTTCCATAATCCGTTCAATATGCGCCTCCTCAGATTTTGTGTGATTTTGATTTTGTTTTCGTACCTGTCTGGCAGTAATGTGGAAGCTCAGTTTAGTCCGGATGCGTTCCGGCAATTTATTAACAGCCCCATTACCCCTTCGCAGCAATTCAGTTCTATTTCACAGGTTCGTTCGTTTTACGATCACCGTCAGTTCAGGCCAGCCTGGATTTTCAATTCAAATGCACGCTCGCAATTATTTCAACTTCTGAGCCAGTCGTCCGGGCTGGGACTGGATGCCGCAGACTATAAATGGTCATTCATCACATCACTGCAGGAACAAAGCTGGAAGCCATTTACGCAGCAGGATTCTTTTTTATTGGAGGCAAACCTCACCGATGCGGCATTGCATTTCTTCAGTGACCTGGCATACGGCAGCCAACCACCGCAGTTAAGTTACAACGGCCTTGACTACCGTCCTTCCTGTCATAATATAATAGCTGTTGTTTCTTCAGCAGTTGATAATGGAACCCTTGTTTCAGTAAAAAAATTAATTGAGCCAGCCTCAGCGGAATATCTTTCGGTAAAAACAAAACTCGAAGAGTATCTGAGTATAATTGAAACGCCGGATTTTAAAGATGTAGTGGTTAAGGCGACAACAGTCAACGCGGGAAATACCGGCCTTGTAAAACGACTGATACAGCTTCGTTTGCTCGATTCGCTTCCTGCGAGTTTAACGACCACCGCTTTGAAAAGCAGGGTAAAGGAGGTTCAGCAGATCTACAACCTCACACAGGATGGAATTTTACGCGCCACGGTACTGAATGAGCTGAATGTGCCGCTTTTTACGAGGGTAGGAGAATTAAAGATCACGCTTAATACTTTACGGTGGTTGAATTGTGTAAAAACAAGCGGCGCCATCATCGTTGTTAATATTCCTTCTGCTACCCTCATCGTTTATGAAAATGGCGGTGTAGTGTTGGAGTCCGGGATAATTGTCGGCAAAAAAACTACACGCACTCCAACACTTTCCAGCAGGGCCACGGAGGTAGTGCTGTATCCTTACTGGATGGTGCCCAAAAGCATCGCCACCAAAGAGCTGCTGCCACTGATCAAAAAAAACTACCGGTACCTGGATATGAACGGTATGCAGGTGCTGGATCTGAACGGGCGGGTAGTGAATCCTTCATTAATCAACTGGAGTGAGCTTAGCAGTGCGAATTTTCCTTATGTATTGCGACAGTCGACCGGATGCGATAATTCGCTTGGACTGATCAAGCTGAATTTTTATAATCCTTTTAATGTTTACCTGCACGATACGCCGGCAAAAAACCTGTTCAATTTCAACAAACGTTATTTCAGTCATGGCTGTATGCGTGTTCAGAAAGCAATGGAGCTGGGCCATCTGTTGTTAAAAGGAAATACCATTGCAATTGATACCCTGGAAGATAAAGGATGTCTTCGTAACAAATCTCCGATTGTGGTTCCCGCCACTTCGCCAATGCCTGTGTTTGTATTGTATAATACCGCCTGGGTTGACTCATCGGCCCGGGTAAACTTCAGTGATGACATTTACGGCAGATTTTTACACCTGCGAAAAAAACCTTCCACGCTCAGCAATACCGTTGGAATGAATGACCGGGATCAGTATCATTTCTGATTCTGCTCATACAAATACGCCTTTTATTGCCGTTGCTTTGTAGTAAATTCAGGATCTCTTTACCGGTCATTAAAAAAAATCAAGCAATATGACACGGAAAACCGACATAAAAACGGATTATTCGCTCATATATCCTGGCATTTATCATGCTCCTCCAAAAATCACTTCGTCGTTGCTTGGACGGTTGAAGCGGTCGGGAACCGAACATTCACGGCCTTATCTTACCATGACCGAATTGCCTGATCATTTCAAAGTAGAGCTTTTTGCGCCCGGCCTGAAAAGGGAAGACTTTGTTGTCAATGTGAAAAATTGCAGGTTAGTAGTTTACGGTTTGCACAGGAATGAACATTTGCAGGAGACATACGGTCATCATGCCGAAAGGGAATTCGATTATTGCTTTCATCATAGCGTACTGCTGCCTAAGAACGCAGACACAGATTTTGTAAGCGCCGAGTATAAAAACGGGATACTTTGTTTGATATTTCCCAAATCTTTCAAGGATTGTGAAAGCCGACGACACTCCGTTGTTGTATATTGAGCAATCCTTTCCATATGTACAAGCGAGCTTATTACATGGTGAATGCCATCACCTTCTATCGCATGGTAGCTGCTCCTCTTTTGCTGTTGCTGGTGATAAACCATCAACTGGAAGTGTTCCGGTGGTTGCTTGCCGTTAGTTTTTTCACCGATGCCATTGATGGTTTTCTTGCCAGGCGGTATAAGGTATCCAGCGCATTCGGTGCCAGGCTTGATTCCATAGCGGATGATCTTACCATAGCGGCAGGTATTGCCGGAATGCTTGTATTCAAGAGCGGTTTTATTGAAGAGCATTTGTTTATTATCATTCTGCTTCTAATACTTTTTGTTGTGCAGATAGGCATTTCGTTTATACGGTATAGGAAAATGACCAGCTTTCATACCTATGGAGCAAAAGTTGCCGCAATTTTCCAGGGTGTGTTTTTAATTTTATTGTTCTTTCTTCCGCAGCCACTGTTATTTCTGTTTTATCTAACCGCCGCGGTTACCGCTATTGAACTTGTTGAAGAGATCATCATTGTAATAATGCTTCCTGAATGGGAAACAGATGTTAAAGGATTGTATTGGGTTATACGCAGACAAAACAGATGATCTGATTATAAACAGACGGTGGCATGATAAACATCATTTTTCTTAATCAGGACGCTGAATACCTTTATGTCATGTTAACCTGAAGGAGATGGTTAAGCAGGAGGTCTTTCGGGTTAAGCAGATGCTGATAGAGTAAAAACGTTGTAGGGACCCCTATACTATCAGCGTTGGTATGCGGGCTTTTTAGCCCGCTTTTTATAGGAATAACCTCAAATTATATAATATGAACATCGAATTTCATGCACCGCACGGCCAGGTAAAGGAATGGGTGATAAACTACGCTAAAGATCATTTGATGAAGCTCCATCGTCATGACCAGGATATTTCAAGAGCGCAGGTTTATTTTCGTGAAAAAGCAGACCAGAGAGACGGAGGGAAAATCTGCGAGATTGAACTTACCATTCCTGGCGGATCCCTTTTTGTTCACCGGCAGGCGGTGAATTATGAGCAGGCGTTGAGAAAGGTATTAGAGGAACTTGCCAACAAAGTACTTGCTGTTGTAAGGGAAAAATAGTTATTGTGATACCACCCGGCTTTTATTCTCTTTTTCTTTTTGTTTCTCCAGCTTTCGGAAATATCCTCTGAACAGGAAGTTGTGTTTAAGCGCTTCCATGTTCTGCTGAAACGCGTCTGTGCCTTTTTGAATGTTGTCAAGACTGGTGTTTAACTTCAACACCATCGCAGAATCTTTCAGCAACGCATTGGCCGGACCTTTCCCGGAGTTTACATCCTGGCGCACTTCAGATACCATTCCATTGATCGCGGTTGCCAGTTCATCGGCATGATCGCCCACTTTATTGATCTTGGCTATCGTTTCATTCAGGTTAGCGGCAAATGATGTATCGGTTAAAATCGCACCCAGTGATCCTTTGCCTTCTTTCACATCCTTCACTATCGATTGCAGGTCATTGGCCATATAAACCGCTTTGGCTGTAGCGGCTCTCACATTTGCGGCTGACTGACGCAGTTCCAACGGCAGGGTATTATCGTTCAGCAGATTCCATAATGCCGTGCTGTTATTAAGTTTCAGGATCGTTGTTTTAAGGTTCTCCGCAATTACGGCCACGTCTGCATTGGTTTTGTCAAGTGTGCGAAGCATTGCGTCGGTATCAAGAACTTTCCTGGCAGGCAGAATATCACCTTCCTGCACAAAAGGCGCGGGAGCGTGAGCGGGCGCAATATTCACTACTTTGTTACCCATCAATCCGTCGGTGCCGATAGAAGTGATCGCATTGCTTTTGATGTAACTCTTCATTTCATCATCCAGGATCATTACTACCTCTATCAGGGTGTCGTTAAGTATTACTATCTTTTTAACTGTCCCTACTTCAATTCCGGCGTATCTGACATTGTTGCCGGGCACGAGGCCCTGTATATTTTCAAACCTGGTTTTAATTGTGAATGTTGAAGCGAACAGATTCTGGTCCCTTCCAATCATATATAACATGAGCATCAGGAATAGTAATCCGGCCAATATGAAAATACCCAGCTTTACATTATTTACTGATTTCTTTCGCATATAATATTATTCAAAGAATTGTATCACCTTAGGATCTTTCGATCGTTTCAGATTTTCATAGGTTCCCTCAGTGTAGCATTTCCCATCTATCAGCATAATGATCCGGTCCGATGCCATGCGCACGCACGTCATATCGTGTGAGATGATCAGTGATGACGACTTGTATTTTTTCTGTATTTCCACTATCAGCTCAATTATCTCTTTACCTGTTATCGGATCAAGCCCGGTGGTTGGTTCGTCGTAAAGAATTATCTCCGGTTTCAATATCAGCGTCCTGGCAAGCGCTACCCTTTTTCTCATTCCCCCCGACAGTTCAACGGGCATCATATCAACCGTATGTTTGAGTCCTACGTCGTCCAGCGCCTCCATTACCAGGTTATTTGTTTCCTGATGTGATATCTGAATCCAATGTCGGCGCAGCGGAAATTCAAGGTTCTGCCTCACCGTCATTGAATCATAAAGCGCGTTACTCTGGAACAGGAAACCGACTTTCGCACGCACCTTATCCAGCTCATCATGGTCAAGATCGGGAATGTCCTGGCCAAAAACTTCAATGGTTCCTTCATCGGGTTGAAGCAACCCAATGATGCACTTGATCAGAACGGATTTACCCGATCCTGATTTTCCCAGAACAACAACGTTTTCACCTTTTGCGAGGGTAAGATTAAAATCAGACAGTACATGATTTTCTCCAAACGATTTATACAGACCGCGGATGTTCATGACAACATCTTTTTTCTGTTCGCCCGGAGGATTTATCATTGTCATTTGTTCTGTCATGTCATTCAGTTTAAACCCATTGCATCAGTAACCTGCACTGCCAGCAGGTCGATGATGAATATTACAATCGATGCCACCACAACAGCTGAATTTGCTGAGTGGCCCACACCTTCTGTTCCTTTGCTTGAATAATAACCTTTATAACAGCCGATAATTCCGACTGAAAAACCGAAGAAAAACGATTTTGTGAATGCAGGCAGTACATCACTGAATGAAAGGTTGTTGAACACCTGCATAAAAAACAACCGGAAGCTGGTTGCTCCGCGAATATTCACGCCAACATAAGAACCATACAATGAAATGGCGTCACCCAGCATCACCAGTATCGGAAGCATCAGTGTTGCGGCCAGCACCCTTGTTACCACCAGGTATTTAAAAGGGTTTGTGCCGGATACTTCCATGGCGTCTATCTGCTCCGTGACCTTCATAGAGCCAAGTTCCGCGCCAATGCTGCTGCCTATTTTGCCGGCAAATATCAATGCGGTAATTACTGGTCCTACTTCGCGCACTATTGCAATACCTACCATAGCGGGTAACTGCGACTCTACTCCATATTCGAGCATGGATGGACGCAATTGCATGGTCAGCACCAATCCCATGATGAAAGCAGTCAGACCAATCAGCGGTAGTGATTTATATCCTATCACAAAACATTGCCTGACAAATTCTCCGATCTCGTATCGCGGTCTGAAAACTTCTGAGAAAAAGCGGCCGGCAAATCTCGCAGTATCACCGGTTTCCTGTAAGAAACGGTTTGTTTTTTGCGGTAGAGCCATATAAGATTATTAATACAAAGCTGCACCGGATTGCGGAAATTGTTTATGAAGCTGGTCATTAAGCCTGCTGATAATGATCACTTTGTAAAAATACGTTGATTTTTCAGCCGCAGGAAAGATTCATTCGATCAACGTGTTCAGTCGCTGCAGGATTTCGCGGGCATGAGTTACACCGCTTTTCCGCCATATCTGCTTTCCATCTTTAAAAATAATGAGGGTAGGTACGGCCTGGATGCCGTACGTCTGTGCGTATTGAGGATTTTTATCGATATCCATTTTCAGAACGGTAGCACGCTCACCAACAATTTCCTTCACTTCGTGCAATACCGGCGCCATTAGTTTACAGGGCGCACACCAGTCGGCATAGAAATCTACTACCACCGGCTTATCGCCCCTGATATGCGATTCGAAGTTCATACAGGCAGGTTTTTATTGAATGGAATACTGGGGCTGGGGCGTTTGTAAAATCATACCCTGGCAAATAACTTCAGTTTTCAGTGAATTGGCGATCAGGCAATATTTTTCTGCCTTCTGCAACGCTGTATGTGCTTTTTCCAGTTTGGTCTCGTCGGTTACATAGATCTTCGGAAAAATTATAACCCGCGTAAACTGGAACCTGCCTTCTACCAATTCAACTTTACCTGAAGCAGTACATTCGAACCGTGAAATATCAAACTGGAATTTTTTCGCGAATACAAGGAAAGTTGTCATAAAACAACTGCTGATTGAACTCAGGAACAGGTGTTCAGGACTCCACTCATTACCTTCGCCTCCAAACGCAACCGGAGTAGCCACATGCAGCGTACCATCAACGTCATCTGCCCATAAAACTCCCTTCTGTTTGCTTAACCAGTTAAGCTGAACTTCAAATAAAAGCTCTTTATTTACTGGCTGTGCATGTTGAGTATTCATAATATATGATTTAATCATCAAATTTATCACGGTATCTGTCTGCCGAACTATGATTGGAATCAGGCCGCGACATGATTCGGGTGAAGTTTCCCTTTATTCCGGTAAGTATGTAGCAGAGATATTACTTTCGAAGCGGCCGGTTTTTTCTTTCAGGAATATGCGGAACAGTATCCCCTTTACGCCGGCCGGATCATCGTCGGGAAAAGGCCAGTGCGGTGTCAGGTGCGTGGTTTCACTGCTTATAATGGGTAAAATGCGGGAAACCAGTTTTTTCATCCCTGTTTTGCGGTCCGAATCGCCCTTCAGTTCTTCAAATTCTCCCCAGGCGATCACGCTCTTCCAGTTTGCCATGTCTTTCATTTCATCCACTTCAAAACAAACAGCCGGGTTCTTTCTCATGATGTTAAGCTTCATACCGTCAAGCGTGTGAGCATAAACATATCCGTCATCATACGCGTAGCTGATTGGTACAACGTATGTAATGCCGTCTGCATGACAGCCTATGCGGCCAACAAACCGGGTTCTCAGAACCTGTTCAATTTCGTCATTTGTCAATTTTCCGAACATGGGCTTATCATTTACTGTTTCAGCAAAACACAAAGTAAGGGCGATATTGCAGCCTGTTCAATGAGGGCAGTCAAAAGGGCGAATGACAATGGTCATTAACATGGCCCGGTGATGAGGATTATACTGAATGATGATGCCGGTCATTACAACGGAGATTCCGGCAATCGACCTTTGAAAAAAAAGAAGATGTTCCAGGCATATCATCAGTCGATACGTACTGCAGACCGCAGGATAACTTCCACTGAAAGCAAATTGGTTTGGACACGTGCGGGCCTCATAGAATACATTGATTATGGAGAAGGTCCGGCGATATTATTATCACACGGAATTCTTGGCGGATCCGATCAGGCGTTTGCGATCTCTCATTCATATCTTGGAAGTAAATTCAGGATAATCGCAGTTTCACGTTTTGGATATCTCCGCAGCCCGTTGCCAGCCGATTCTTCACCCGCCCATCAGGCAGATCTGTACGCGGCCCTGTTAGATAAGCTGGGCATCAACAAAGTTGTGATGTTTGGTTTTTCAGCCGGCAGTCCTTCTTCGCTGCAATTTGCGTTGAGATATCCTGAACGTTGCGCTGTGCTGGTCCTGTTGTCTCCGGCGGCCGGCGAATACAAAGTTCCGTCGGCTACAGTGAAATTTATTATGAAGACTTTCTTTTCGTCCGATTTTCTCTTCTGGGGTGCAACCCGGTACTTCCGTTCATGGCTGTTAAAAATGGCAGGGGTTCCCTCACTGGTTCAATGCAGGCTGAAGCAATCGCAACAGGTATGGTTATCATCACTCATACAAAAATTCTTTCCCATCCGGAAAAGAGTGAAAGGAATAATGAACGATATCTGCGTTTCAAATCCAGACCTTAGTAAAAACTATCCGGTACAAAATATTATCGCGCCTACGCTTATAATTCACGCGGTGGATGATCCTATTGCCTCATTTAACAACACCATGTTAATGTCGTGGAAAATTCCAAACGTTCAATTTGTTCAGATCGATATGGGAGGCCATTTGCTGATGGGCAATCATACAAAAGTCCGCCAATGGATCAATAGTTTTATTAAAGGAAATTTCAGTCTGAAGGAAGATATGTCAGCAGAAGAAGCGAATCACATTGACAAAAATGAATATGATATTTCATATCACTATTAAAACTGAATTCAAAGGGGAATTCCTCGATAAATCTTTATTACATTTTTAAAAATTCAAGGATACCTGCCTGCGTCCCGTTTTCGTTTGTGATCTTTACAAGATATCTGCTTCGTGGAAGGTCGCCCACATACATTGAAAATGTTTGGATCCTGTACAAATTTCTTATTTCAGATCTGCGGACCTTCCCATTTAAGTCTATCACCGATATTATGTACCTGCCATTGAATAATGCCTGCCTTAACCCAATGCCCAAGTTGCCTCCAATGGTCAATGGGTTAGGAAATGCATATAGATTCCAGGAATCATTTTCCCTGCAGTATGCTTCAACCGTAACTACTTTACTGTAAACAAAAGTTCTATCCTGTTCAATTGCTTTCAGCCTGATAAAAAGCAAAGGCGCCGAAAACTCATCGGTTATCTGCAGTGAAGCATTATATTCCGAAGTATGCCGTATCACAACATCGCATGCTTTCAGAAAATTCAATCCATCTGTACTGGTTTCAACTTCATACCTCGAAACGTTCTGCTGTTCCTCAATCAGCCAATACAGGTTAATGGTGCATTGGGTCCTGGTAGCCTGGATGGTCCTGAACCTGACCGGAAGTACGATTGGGGTATCTATTTGAGGCAGGATTGATCTTTCCGGGAGCGTCCGGCTTCTAACTGCAGAATTCCGGAGAACGTTAGTTGGTTTTTTGGATGAAGCAGGAGCGGAGATAGCCGTAGTCACCACCAACAGTAAAATGAGTTTGGAGAGATAAGAAAAGATGGCTGACATGAGGGGTATATTGTCTGGCCAAATGTATCGCCCGCCCGATACGGAAAAAATGACAGCGATTGAACGATAAGCTGATTGTCATCAGCAAAGTTTGATAACCGGACCCGGGGGTGCGGGACTGATTTCTGCCCTCAATTATGTATTACGTTTGTGCGAGACTGTAAAAACCCTCGACATATTGAAGCCAAACCTGATCGCTCCCTTACTCCAGTCGCCCGTAGTATTGGTAATAAATGCTTTTTCATTCATTCCCGAAGAATTTGAGAAATGTAACTGAAAAACGTGGCCACCTGTTTCAATGTCTATTCCAACAGATAAGGGATCTTTGTAGTATTGTTTGTTCAGTCCTTTGATGATGTGATGGTAGTCTACAACAAGCGCAATTCTTTTTGAAAGTTTAAATCTGCCTCCTGCAGATATCCCGTAAGTATCATTTTCATCAGATACAAGCTGTACTATGTTCCTGTGTACCATGAACGGGCCTGACTGTAAACTGAATCTGCTATTGAATTTTCTGCCAATGATAAGCTCATGGTAAAAGGCCATCCTGCTGCTGAAATAGTTCTTTCTTGCCGGATCACTCCATGGTTGCGAACTTAGGGTAGCGCCTGTGATCACAACAATTGAGACAGGCAGTGAACCTGGGCCGGTTGATTGCCAGACAGGACGGAATTTTATGAATCCGTCCCATTCTTTCCCAATATTGCTTCTGCCAAAGCCAACTGTTAAGCTGTTGAGGATTCCAAAATCGAAACCGAATCTCATGTTTGCCTGATCCAGGCCAAAAAGATTATTGAAACCTGAATTCAGTTCACCAAAGCGGTGGAGGATACGTACATCCATTATCCCTTTTCCGATAAACTCTATCGAATGACTGTTTATCACCCTGCTGGACTTAAAAGCGTTGGTGATATGTAACTTTTTTTGCTGTTCCTTCTGATCAACCAGGGAAAGCAGATCATCCTGACCTGCTGCAGTTAACCAGGTGCCAGCCAGGATCACGAGTGAAAAAAACCTGTGCATAAGATCTTATTTGTTTAAAACATTATAGTTGCAGTTCACTGAAATGGTAACGGTTTTGGAGATCTTATCCCTTACCAGGCCCGGTATATCAATATTATAATCAGCCAATGCCACCTTGAACTCGGTCCGGCCGTTTACCATTTCTCCCTTTACTTTCATTATGCCTGTGGTCTCTACATCTTTTTTGATTCCATGGATCTCCAGGATTCCCTTTACCAACACAGGGTAGGATCCGTCTCTGTCAAATTTTATTTTTTCAGGTTCCTGGATCCGGCCTTTGAAAACTGACTTAGGATATTTGTCGCTTTCCAGGTAGTTTTCATTAAAATGTTCCTGCATAAGCGCACGCTTGAATTCGAAACCTTTTATCTGAACGGAGTATTCTATTTGGCCGGTACCGGCGTCAAAAATGCTGGTCGCGCCTGTATTTACAGCATCAATATCCTCAAGCGCGGTTCCGGCATTAAAAGAAATATGGCCACTCTTTGTGAAATATTTTTTTTGCGTGAATGCGAATGTCGACAAGCACAGGATTACTACCAGTGAAATAAACCGTTTCATTATTTTTCGTTTTTAGTTAGGTATATACCCGCGATACTGAAGAATTAATTATTGGGAGTTCCTGAGTTTATCCAGCATTTCAAAACAGTAATTTCACCGACAGTTAAAGGTGACCCCGGAGGCATTGACCGTTCAATGATCACGCGCTGATTGATTCTTGCAGATACCGCCTTTACCTGGTCATACGTTTCCAGCATAATCCCACCAGCTTTTCCCTGTGCATTATGGCATCCGGAAGTGGCGCACTTCGACAGAATTATGGGTTTCACGTCCGTGAATCTGGCATTGACAGCCGTACAATTGGTTATGCTTTCGGGATAGAGTAGTTCTTCTTTGTCATAATAACATCCGGTAAAAAGAATGAGAATACCTGGAATTATAAACCTGAAATTTAATTTCATATTGCCGGGGGAGTTTATTGTTAATTATTAAGTGAACCTGCTTCTATCCATTTTTCAATCTGACGTATCTGGCAATCCTGTAGTTTGTTCCCGCCCTGCGGCATTGCTATAAACCCGGTTGAATGTTTGATGCTACCGGTTAACTTTCCATTCAGGGCGATTGCCTTAACTCCGTCATATTTACTCAGGTCAATCCCGGCATTCAATGCTGCCGGGTTATGACAACCTTTGCAATATGTATTCATAATGGGAGCTACTCCCAATGCGTAAGTGTAAACCGATGTGTCGCACGGCGCCACGCATTGATTATTCTTCGCTCCCTGATTGATCCATTTTTGTATTGCATTGATATTTGCGGCTGTGAACGGTGAATGGGGTGGTGGGGGCATCACATCACCCTGGCTTGTGGTAGTTATTACTTCATATAATTTGCTTGACGAGGCACTGCCCGGCTTTACTATTTTCATTATGCCGCTATAGCTGTTCAGAATAAGATCTTCCTCATGTGTTACCGGATCGTGGCACCCACTCATTGCGCATGAAGATGTTAGCAGTGGCAGAATACTGTTGGCAAAGTAAACCGAATCAGGATCGCATGTGCCGCTGACAACAGGAGGCCCTCCGCGTTGCAGGGGCGACGGGATCTCGTGTTTACATGTTGCCAGTATCAGCGCAGAAAAGGCGATCAGCCCTATCAATTGTAATTTCACAACAGAAAATTTAGTAGAAAAATGAAGGAACAGGATAGTTGGAGTTGCTTATAGAAACTCAATTAATTGAAACGTATTATAACAGTATTGTTACAAATTGCCGAATGGGGCGAATTGTATACCGGATGGATAAAATTGCCTGACGGATGGGAGTAATGAATTACCTAACGGTTACAAATCCCCCAGCATCCATTTGCAGAATTTATCAGTTCGCCCGGTACTGGTGACCGGTATATGAGGACTTTCCGGTTTTAGTATTACCTGCAGCCTTGATTTACTGGCGGGGATCATTTTTACAATTGCCGAAAGATTAATAATGTATTGCCTGTTTATCCTGAAGAAGTCTGCCGGATTTAGCTGGCTTTCCAGCAATTCAAGCGTAAAATTTGTAGTGTATTTCGAGCCTTCAAAAGTGACGAGGTACACCAGTTTGTGTTCGGTATAGAAATAGGCTATTTCTGATGATTTGATCAGCTTCAACTGCTGACCTATCGACACGATGAATCTGTCATGGTATTTTACTTCTTCTGTTTTTTTACCCCGATCTTTTGGTTGGGATGTTTCATAGAACCGGTTCAGTGCCTCCTGAAGGTCTTCTTTTTTAATTGGCTTCAGCAGGTAGTGAAGACCCTTGGCCCTGAATGCGTCAATGGCATACTTTTCATCATTACACATGAAAATTACAGGTACACTTTTTTTCAATTTCCTTAGAATGTCGAAGCTCATTCCATCGCTGAGAACAATTACGGAAAATATCAGGTCAGGTAGTTCGTGGGTTTTCTGCCACTTCATTGCCTCTTTCAAGCTTAAACAACTTCCTTTCACTTTTGCTGCCGGCATTGTTTCACGAAGCAGTTTTTTCAAATGGCCAACAGCCTTCCCGTCATTTTCTATTATTAAAATATTACTTGTGATGCTATTGGTAAGAGAATCCATTTTTTTCACCAGACTTTTTATTGGACGGCAACATTCCGCCTCCAGGGTAAATTAATATTGCGTACAATGGCGCCGAAGGCAACGCACGTCAGTATAGCGGCTATGGCCCAGCCAAGGAAAGGAGTAAGGCTGACTATCTTCAGGATAACGAAGAAGCCGAACGCGATCAGCACAAGACCCCAATAGCTCAGGTCTGACCGGGAACGCCCGTTCCACCAGTTTGCCATTACCACAGAAACTATTACAGACGACAACAACAACAGGATTATCAGGCTGAAAAGCAGGATCAGTCCAACAGGCATTCCTATCACGGTAATAAATGTGAGCACTACAGCCACAGGCAATCCGATCCAGAACAAAAGTCCATACAGGAACGATCGCAATCCTGATGCGTAAACAGTTTCACCTGCTTTTTTCATGAGGCCGCTGAATAGATACTGTACCAGCACGATCATCAGAAATACCATTGCCGCATATAATATAACTCCAATTACAGAATCAAAACCGAGATAATACCAGCGGCCACCCTCCATCTTCAGTTTGGGATCGTAGATTACCCTGCCCGATTTGATTGACTGTTTGAAATCGACTTTCTTTCGTGGTACCCAGTAACGAACGTCACCGTTAAAAGATGCTTCATCGCCGATTACAATTTTTTCGTTGGATGCCAGGATCGCCGGGCCTTCTACCTTTCCATTGATTGATATTTTGCCGCCGCGGCAATCAATATTCTGCGTGAAGCCATTGATCTCAAGGCTGCCCGTAGCTGTCCTGGTATTCCGGGTTACGTTCCCATCGATGATAACCTTTCCGCCTGCAGCCAATAGTCCGCCAACTGTGGCCGTCAAACCAATCAGCACAGTACCTCCTGTTACCACCACATCGCCGGTTACGTTTTTCAGTATCTGAAGATTGCCTCCCGCGCAACGGATATCATCACCCACGAATCCGTTGAAAGTAATATTGCCACCAGCTACAATCAGGTCGTTGGTAACGGTGTCGTTGATGTTGACCGTTCCACCTGCAATGATAAGATCGCCATGAACGGGCGCATTAATGGTAATTGTACCACCGCCTATATAAAGGTCATCAAACACAGGCGTGTTTATCACAACAGAATTGCCATACCTGATCTGAAAGGCCGATGCCGGCATAACGAACAACCAGGCTACCAGTGTGATCAGTGTTATTTTCATGTTGATAGTATTAACTTTCAGAAAGCCCCGCACGATTATCTGATCAGCTGGTAAACATCAGTAAGCAGCTCCGATGAATCTTTGACATGCGCCGGATCATTCAGATAAACCTCAAACGGTTGCCCCTTCGATTGTTTGTTGTGTTCTTTAAGCCAGTTCCCGATGGCAGTATAGGCAACGTCAACCGACTCATAAGGACCCTGGTAATGCGCAATCAGCGCATGTCCGCCTTCGATAGTTCTTGCCCTGATCCTTCCCGTTAGTGTAAACGGCGTTCTGTTTATCTCAACCCCCGCATCAAAAATAAATGGCGGGTGATAGGAGTGATAAAATGCCATGACCTTTTCAGGTTTTAGTCCGTTCAGGCCAATAAAGGTGAATAGTTCAGAGTATGCATTGCCTAATACATTCCCGATCTCTTCGGCGCTGTTGGCTGTGTCAGGAATTACCAGCACAGACATGGGTTTTATAATTCGGGGGTCCAGACTTACTGTCGGGGTTTTAACAGGATTGTCTATCATAATGTTTGGTTTAAGATTTTTATGACCTAATGGTGCGCAATGAATACCGGCAGGTTAATTGTTTTAATGACAAGATCGGCTACGCTGCGCCTGAAGAATCCCGAAAGCATATTACGGCCGAATGCGCCCAGCACAACAAACGCGTTCTTTCTGTTGAGGAGATAACCAAACAACTCGTCACTTGCCTTTCCCCGCATCACCTGGAATGCGATGGTGGAATAGTGCATGCGTATCAGTTCATGTATTTTATCTTTTTCTGTTATTTCCGGAGTATGGCTTTCATCGGCTTCAAAAATTGTAATTTTTTTATCTGTAAACTGCGGGAACAGGTATGTGAACTGTTTGATCGCGAATACCGATGAAGAGCTGCCGTCGTAAGCAAATACTATTTCGTCGATACCATCAAAAGATTGCGGTGCAATGATCACCGGGCATTCACTTTTAGCAAGTACTTCTTTGATGAAAGCTGAAGGAAAACCATCACTCACATCTTCAAATGTCATTTCCGGATCAACAATCAGCATGTCAGCAAAACGGCTTTCAATCATCACCTCTGCCAGGGGGGTGCCCCGGTCCACATGCAATGTGCAATTCACTCCCCGGTTCTCACAGAATTGGCGGAATTGCCTGATATTCTGTTCCCATGCCTCCGGCGGGATTTTATTATCGGGCGGGGGCATTGCCAGCACGCTATCCGACTGCCATACTTCCAGCCTGCTTTGCATTACCGGGTGTACATGGTGGATTTCGTGTTCCAGGAACAAGCCTATCAGTTTCGAACGGGTGAGCTTTGATACGTAACATGCAAATTCCAGCACATTTGCATGCAGATGCGATGGATCTGTAACCAGTAAGATCTTTTCCATACAGGGGAGTTTAAGTGTAAAGCTATCATGGTGGCATGCCTGAGAACTATGATGGGGATTAGGAAGGCTGCTGATAGTGGTCAAAAAAAGAGCGGCGCCTTTGCCGCTCTCTTAACCAAACCAAGCCGGAATGTTACCGGTGCGCAATGAAAACGGGAAGCTTGTGATCCTTGATAACATCGGACACGAAGCTTTTCCTGAAAAGTTGCGAAAATGATGAACGCGTAAAAGCCCCGCTTACAAGAATCGCGTTTTTCTTTTCGCTTATCCATGTGGCGAAGTACTTCCGGGGATCCAATTCCAGCTTAAACAAAGTAAGGTCTGGAAAATGCCTGCCTGCCAGTTCTTCAATATACTGTTCATCGGGAAGCATCTTTGTGCCTTCTTCGTTCGCAGTCACCAGCAAGGTGCTGTTTTTGGCTAAATCAGGAAACAAATAGGCAAACTGCCTTATCGCGAAAACAGATGATTTGCTGCCGTCATATGCAAGGATATTGCTTTGGGGCAAATCGAATTTTTCAGGAACGAGCATAATAGGGCACTCTGCCAGGTGCAGGGCTTCCCTGAGGTATTCATTGGGATCCTTTGTCCCCAGGTTCTTATAGAACATTTCACTTCCTACAATGGCCAGGTCGGCGAACCTGGTTTCTTTTTTAAGCTCGGGCAGCGCAAAATCAACAAAATCGCTGTGTATCCTGTAATCAATATTATTTTTCCGGCACAGCATTTCAAACCGTTCGATGTTTGCGTGCACTACTTCAACACCTTCTCTTTCCATTACAGGTGAAATGAAAGGGCCAGCGGTTGCAGTGGCATAATTCCAAAGTCCTATGTAATCTACTTCGGGAAGAAATAGTCCGGTAAGTAAAATGGGCTCGCATTCGTTCATGTACCGTGCGAAATCAAATGCACCGTTTGAAAAATGCATTCCATCGAAAGTGATCAATACCTTTTTCATATCGCGCTGTTTGAATCAAAGGTATTTTTCCGGCCGGGCCGAAAATATGATGGCGGGCAATTTCATTAATGATTGTGGTCAATGTATTGAGAGGTCAGTAAGGCAGGGTTTCCAGCTTTTTTTTGTTGACGATGGTAATGGCGCCTTCCTTAATGTCTATCAGATCCTCTTTTTTAAAATCGCTTAAGGTCCGGATCAGCGATTCCGTGGCTGTGCCCGCGATTGCCGCCAGGTTTTCACGGCTTATAGTGATTGTGCTGCTGTATTTTTTACTCAGCGTTACCAGGGCTTCCGCTACTTTTTTGCGCAACGAATTGTATGCAAGCCCAACCAGGTGTTCCTCGTTTTCACTTATACTTCTGGCCATCATACTTATAAATTTCTTCGCTGCTTCGCGGTTGGTGCTGATCAGTTCATCGAAGTCTTCCTTTGGAATTACAGCCAGCTCTACATCTTCCATTGCTTCGGCCATTTCTTTATACGTTGTTCCTTCCAGCAACGCCACATGACCTAAAAAGTCACCCTCATTATACAATCCTACGATCAGTTCCTTGCCATCTTCATTTACTTTGAAAGTTTTTACTTTTCCTTTTTTGATATAATACAAACGGGATGGCCTGTTTCCTTCGGAATAAATCACCTGTTTTTTCTTGTATTTATTGATGTTCCTGTCTTCGGAAAGAAATTCCAGTACATCTTTTTCTTTGCCCTCATACTGATAACCATTAACATCATGCAATTCTGCGGCGAATGATTCTTTCAGTTGCTCTGCTTTTTTAAGCCTGCATTCAACGGCATGAAGCAGGTCGGTTTCTTCAAATGGCTTTGTGATATAGTCATCAGCACCAAGTTGCATGCCTTTGCGCATCTCGGCATATTCGGTTTTTGCGGTGAGGAAAATAAAAGGGGTATTTCGGATCTCGGGATGTTTTTGCAAGAGATAGAGTACGCCATAACCGTCGAGCGCAGGCATCATAACGTCGCAAATGATCAGGTCTGGCTTGACCTGTAATGCTAATTCAACGCCCGTTTTTCCATTGTCTGCCGTATAAGGAAGATAGTTTGCAAGTTCCAGCATTTCCGATATGTTGTCTCGGAGCTCATTATTGTCGTCGATGATCAATATCTTTTTCATGAGAACTATTTATGAGGTCATACCAGGTCTGAAAAAGGGCAGGAAGTAAAAGCTGCTTGGATAGAGCTGAGGATTTTTTGCAAATCTTGCATTTTGCCGGTTATGAACGAATGACTTTAGTCACCTCTGCTGTTGATTTTCGACTTCATTTCAGGCAAAAAAAATTTCGCTGCAGGCTGGCTGCATTTTGTATGGTTTGCAAAAAAGGGAAGAAATTTACAATGCGAACTCTATTTCTTTCAGCAGAAGTTTATTGTCAACATGAGTAACGCCAGGCGCAGACCATGCAGCTTTCTCCGCGTCCTGCTTTTCCGCAAACGAACGCACTATGCCTGAAAGGGTTACTCTGCCATCCACCACATCTATGTAAATGTTTTCTGAATCAATTGTTGCGCTCCTTACAAACGCGTCGGTGATCTTTTGCCTTACATCAGCAGGCTGAACGCCTGGTTTCAGGGTGATGTAATTATTCACCTTTCGTACGCCTGCAAGGCTTTCAATGGCGCTTGTTGCAGCCTTCCGCTGATAATCCCATTGAACCTCACCGGTTAATGTAATGGTTCCGTCTTCAACCCTCACGCTTATCTTATCATCGGGTATGCGTGTATTCCATTTAAAGGCATGAAGCACAGCTTCTGCGATCTCCGCGTCCGTTCTCATGTAACCAGGCGATACGCCTACCTGCAGGTCCTCAGCCACAGCCTTTACACCATAAACTTCCCTGGCGGCGTTTTCGGCCGCAACTTTTTGTGCGTAGGTGTCAACGATACCTGATAAAGTGACCACACCATTTTTTACTGCTACGCCAATTTCCGCAGCCTTCAGAATGGGCTCCCATCTGAGCTGGTTCATCACATCCTGCTGTATCCGTACGTCGGTTCGCATAATAATTGAGTTTTGATTTTCTATCTTCAAAATTATCAATGGAACCGCCTTTGGAAAATGACCATGGTCAGTAGCGCAATTGATGGGCAGTATCATTCAGAACACTGATTCAGGTCATTAGCGGCGCTGGACTCTGTAAATACCTTGCAGTGCAATTGAAATGAGTAACTTGTAAAAGCTTACAAAACAGTCAGATGTCTGGCAACGTAATTCAGATCGAAAACTTAAGGGGATTAAGTCAGCAGCAGGTTCCTTCGCTTCAGAAACAATTCGGCAAAAACGAGTTGCACATCGAAGGTTCGCGCAGGATACTTCATATCATCATCGACATTGTGAAGGAACCCATGTTCCTGCTGCTGGTAGTTGGCTGTACCCTGTATTTTATCCTGGGGCAGGTTAATGAAGGATTCATGCTGCTGGTTGCCATGCTGTTCGTAGCTGCCATTTCCGCCTACCAGGATGCCCGAAGCACAAGCGCATTAAGAACGCTGAAACAATACGCCGAACCAAAGATCACTGTAATAAGGGATGAGAATGCCATAACAATCGCTGCCGAAGAGCTGGTTCCCGGCGACATCATGATACTGGAAGAAGGCAATAAGATCCCGGCAGATGCGATTGTTCTGCAGGAAAATGACCTCACAGTAAATGAGTCAGTAATTACCGGAGAAACTTTTCCGGTAGAGAAACATGAAACAACAGGCAACAACAATCTCTACCAGGGCAGTGTTATCAATTCAGGTAAATGTTATGCGCAGGTCACTGCTACCGGGCCCGCGACTGTTCTGGGAAAACTGGGAAAAGTTTCATCGGCTTATTCTTCCACCCGCACTCTGTTGCAGCAGCAGGTAAGGTCATCCGTTCGGCGGTTAACCATATTCGGTATAACCGCATTCGTATTGATATGGGCATTGAATTACCTGCGCAGCGGGTCGTTCACCGGAAGCCTGATGCTGGGTCTTACCCTTGCAATGGCAGCAATACCGGAGGAAATTCCTGTAGCCTTTTCATCTTTTATGGCATTGGGAGCTTATCATCTTGCGCGGCTGGGCATTATAACACGACAACCGCAAACGATAGAGAATCTCGGAGCGGTGAATGTGATCTGCCTTGACAAGACAGGCACTATCACTGAAAATAAAATGGAAGTAAAACTTCTGTATGATTATAAAACAGATACACTGATCAATCTTGAGGAATCAAAGAGCGCGGATCACAGCCAGGTATTACGTTTCGCAATGCTCGCCAGCGAGTCAGACCCGTTCGATGCAATGGAAAAAGCAATTCACCAGGCGTATCAAACTTATGAACCCGATTCATTTCCCCGGCTGAAACTGGTGTACGAATATAACCTGCAGGGAACACCGCCAATGATGACACACGTGTACCGGGATAATGATTCGATGATTGTTTCGGCCAAAGGAGCTGTTGAGAAGATCGCTGTAATAAGCAAACTTGAGCAAAATGATTTAACCAGGATCACCGGTCAGGTAAAGTCAATGGCAGCGAATGGATATCGTGTAATTGCTGTATCCTCAGCCGTACATCTTTCCAAAGAAATGCCCGCGCGGCAGGAAGATTTCAGCTGGCAATTCGAAGGGTTGCTGGCGCTTTACGATCCTCCCAAGAAAAACATAACCCAGGTATTTGAAAAGCTATACGATGCAAGAATAGAAATAAAACTTCTTACCGGCGACTATCCTGAGACCGCTATGTCGATCGCAAACCAGGTAGGAATGAGGGATAGTGCAGTGCAGGTAACCGGAGAGCAGGTTATGCTGATGGAGCCTGCAGAACTGAATGAAACCATTAAAAAAGTGAATGTTTTTACCAGGATGTTTCCCGATGCCAAACTGAAAGTGATCGAGTCGCTGAAAGCAGGCGGACAGGTGGTGGCGATGACAGGTGATGGTGTGAACGATGGACCCGCGCTTCGCTCCGCGGACATCGGAATAGCCATGGGACAAAAAGGAACAGAAGTAGCAAGATATGCCGCAGACCTGGTACTGACCGATGATGACCTGGAGAAGATGGTGGAAGCAATACGTCATGGAAGGAAGATCTTTAATAATCTCAAAAAGGCCATACGATATATTATTTCAATTCATGTACCCATTATTATCACAGCCGCATTGCCTGTGGTTATGGGATGGCAGTATCCAAACATATTTACTCCCATTCATGTCATATTCCTTGAGCTGATCATGGGACCTACCTGTTCTGTATTCTTTGAACGGGAGCCTGTAGAAGCCAATATCATGACACGCCCGCCGAGGGCGCGCACTGAAGGTTTGCTTACGGGAGAGGAATTAATGATAAGTGTTGTTCAGGGCATCATGATCGCGATGGGCGTATTGATCCTGTATTATATATTCATGACGAACCAGGAATCACTTGAAAAGACCAGGGCTGTGGTTTTCACTACGCTGGTGATCAGTAATATCTTTCTCACCTTTGCCAACCGTTCATTCAGGGAAAATTTCCTTAAGACAATTCATTATAAAAATAACCTTGCTCCCTGGATTGTGCTGCTCTCCATTGCACTGCTGGTGGTTATTCATTCCGTTCCCTTCCTTCGTGAGATTTTTGGATTTGCCGTGTTATCCGCCGGTGAGATTGCGCTTTGCGCGGGAGTTGCATTTGCCAGTGTAATGTGGTTTGAAGGGTATAAAACACACCTCAGTTCCATCCGGTAGTCATTTGTTTTCAATTCCGGATTCACCTGATTATTCTCAGTTTAACAGCTGACCTGAGTCTTACAGATGTTAAGTTCCTCATTATTACTTTGTAGTATTAAATACTTAATCATATGGTCACGCAAATAGAGTTCTTCAGGAACGAATTAAAAGACTGGGATAAATCACTGAAATTTTATGATGACGAGATCCTTGTACTCGAGAACAGGCTCCAGGAAGTAGTCACAAAAAATACACGCACCAGCCTTCTGGCCGAAGCTGAACACTTCCAGAATCAGTTCATTCTTCAGAAAGAGCAGTTCGATCTGCTGTTGCACGATATCAATGAGCGCAAGGCAACGATCGAAACCAGCATCAGGGAAAGGAAACCACTGGTGAACGGTCAGGCGTCCTCTGCCCAGGAGATCATGCGCAGTAATATGCTGATGACGGAAAAGATCTTCATTGAAACAAGGCAGGAATTTTACCGCTTCCTGTCAAGGGTATTGTAATCGGATATAGAACATTTTCTTTGCTGACGGCAACCGAAAACGTGATCAACAGGTGCCGACTGATGATCATTGGAGGCAGAATCAGGATAATTACGACTTTCCTGATAAATATCATTCGAGCGATTGACCTGGATTATTAAAATGCCATTTCGTAAATGATATATTTAGTTTCTCAAGTGGATTTTGGGAGTTGCCGTATGACACATGTTAATCTAAAATTGAAGCAGTTTCAACAGGAGGCTACCGGATGGAAGCGGGTGCTGGCATTTCTGCTACAGGAAAATGCCTACCTGAAAATGCGGTTGTCCGATGTAGTAAGCAATAACGGCATGAGTGACGACCGGCTTGCAATTGCCGAGGATTACCAGGCGAAACTCATCAGGAATGAGGAAATAATAAACCTGATGCGAACTGATATTACCGCACTTGAAAGTCAGCTGACAAGGGCGTGCAATGAGGACAGGCTTGAAACGCCGCTGGAACTTAAGCAGAAGGACCTGCGCAGGGAATTCCGCGAGGTGGTGGTTGCGTTCAACGATCTAAAATTCAATTTTAACGACTATATAGCCGATAATTACTAGTTGTGCCAATGGGGCGGGGCAGTGGATAATGGTAAAAAATAGCTTGAATTTCAAGAGGCTTGATGTAATTTCCCGGGACGAAAGTAATATGTTCAAGGAAAGGCCTTTAACCGTTCTGCTTTTTTGTGTACTCGTAACCGTTGCCACCGGGGTGCTTCAATACCTGAACCCTGAGATGCGCATCTTTGATGGCGGACTGATTACCGCCATTCTTCTCACAGTATTCCTCAAAGACGATAAGTACACTAAAATATTCGGGTTTGTTAGTGTTATTCTGATCATTGTCTCCGCATTCTACTCACAGGAAGGTGAAATGACCCTAACACTGCTGCTGCCTTACCTGTTTTCCGCAATGATTACAATCCTTACAACCATCGCGGTACTCTACGTTAAAAAACTGTATCATTCAATAGAAGAGGAAAAACAGCAGGTCAACGCCCTTTTTCATTTTGCCACCCAGGGAATAATTCTGACCAATAAAAAAGGCGACATAGTGCTTGCCAATCCCGAGGCTGAGCGGTTGTTTGGTTATACACCAAACGAACTTTTAGGTAAACCCATTGAGATACTGCTTCCCAGAAGAGTGCGTGCAAAACACGTTGATTACAGGGATGGATTTTATGAAAAGCCCACCAGCAGGCCTATGGGACATGGCCGCGACCTCTTTGCAATTAAAAAAGATGGAAGGGAATTTCCGGTAGAGGTCAGCCTCAGCTATTACGAACAGAAAAGCCAGAATTATGTAATAGCTTTTATTGTTGACATTACGCAAAGAAAGGAAGCCGAACGTAAGATGGTAGAGCAGCATGAAGAGTTGGAGAGAGTGACTGCCGACATCCGGAAACTTAATTCCGACCTTGAATCCAAAGTAGAAGAACGAACCACCATTTTGCGGGAGGCCCTTCAGAGACTGGAAAGGTCGCAGGAAGAACTGAGCATCGCATTGAATAAAGAAAAGGAACTGAGCGAGATCAAATCACGGTTCGTGTCAATGGCATCTCATGAATTCCGGACACCCCTTAGTACGGTGCTATCCTCAGCAGCCCTGATACAGAATTATGTAAAGGAAGAAGAACAGGAAAAGCGTACCCGGCACGTGAAACGCATAAAAGAATCTGTTAAGCACTTGAATGATCTTCTGGAAGATTTCCTCAGTCTGGGGAAACTGGAAGAAGGCCGTGTAAGAACCGAATTCCAGGAGTTCAATGTAAAAGAATTTATGAAGGAAGTGATGGAGGAAATGAAACCGATTCTCAAGCCCGGACAAAAAATGATCCTGGATCATTCGGGAGGGCTTGAATTCACATCTGATAAGCGATTGTTAAGGAATATTTTAATAAACCTTCTCGGAAACGCGGTTAAGTTCTCGCCGGAAAATGCACCGGTTTTATTATTTATTGAAAACCAGGGCAAGCAATTAAAAATTTCTGTTCAGGACAAAGGAATAGGCATTCCCCAGGACGACCAGCGTCATCTGTTCACCAGTTTTTTCAGGGGAAAAAATGCTGTGAATATCCAGGGTACAGGGCTTGGCCTGCATATTGTACAGCGATATTTACAGCTTCTCAATGGCAATATTAACCTTGAGAGCGAACTGGGTGAAGGCACAACGGTAACCATCAGTGTTTCACAACCGGAGCCTGACCTGAACAGTTAATTGTAAAAAATTGCTATTATGATGCGCAAGCCCTCTGTTGCTGTGATCGTTGCCACCCTCTACCTTGTGATATACTACATTCTGTTTAGTTACGGAGCCGATTTCAGGATCATATTCTGGATGTTCCTGGGAGCACCGGTTGTGCTTGTATGGATGGCATATACCATTGTACGATATGGTAAATACGATGGTACCGATCTCAGGGAAAATGAAGAGTGGGGTTATTCCGACAGAAAAAAAGAAACGCTGGGAATTTTTTGAAATAATTTATTTAATGGCAATCCACCGCCGCTGCCGGAGCAGATTCCATTACCGGGCTTATAAATGGAATGCCCAGGCTCATCCCTCTTAGTATCAGCAGCAATCCAATGATGCAGATTATATAAGGAGTTAATTTTTTAAACTGATTCCTGGCGGTTATGTTAAGAAGATAACCAAAAAAACCAAAGGCGAACATCGCGGGAAAGGTTGCAAATCCGAATCCACTCATGAACATTACGCCATTGAGTACATCGTTTGTACTCATTGCGGCTGCAACAGCTACATACACCATCCCGCATGGCAGCAATCCATTCAGTGAGCCAAATAAAAAGAAGTTTGTAAGAGATGACCTATTCAGCAGCTTTATCATCCGGGTCTGAATGCCGAGATGGAATTTTTTGATAAACGCTGGTTGATATGATTGACGGAACCAGAAGTAGTTAACGGTAAATATCACCATAACAATTCCCAATACTATCGAAACCGTTTGCTGCATGCCTGCCAGGTAAAGCCTGCGGCCCGCCAGGCCAAATAAAAGCCCCAGCATCGCATAGGTGAAGATCCTTCCCGCATGATACAATCCAAGCGCACCCGCCTTACGTTGGGGAGAGAGGTGATGAACCGGCAAGCCGAGAGATAATGGCCCGCACATTCCCACACAATGCAGGCTTCCTGCAAGGCCAAGCAATACTCCTGTGGTAAATGCTACCAGCATTATGGTATTATAATTTCCTTCTCCGAATAATAATTGTTCCCCTGCGCGTTCCAGTCAACTTTTACAATATACCTGCCAGGTCGGAGATCACTCATCGCGAAGCGTTGAAGATTCTCTGTATTTGTTTCAAGCTGAAATTTCCTGTCTTTTTTGCCATCGTTCACACAATAGAACCACACTTTTCCTTCGGGCGACAACTGATCGGTTCCTGTTGGCAACTGCAATTGAACGTGCTCTTCATCCTGAGTGATGGTTACCTGTTCCTTCAGTTTGTTTGCCCTGTTCTTTCCATCAATGACCTGCTGATAGTTCAGTTCATCTTTATAATATTCCGCTGAAACAAGTGAAATAGGAGTTTGAATGCAGCTGTAAACCATGAATCCCATGAAGCCGCCGAAGGCAATAAAAACAAACATCAATTTATATCCCCAGTTCATAATATTTTTTTTAATTGTAAATGGGACCCAGGAAATTTGTCTTTACTACATCGATCTTTTTATTTCCCTGGTAAAGTCCCAGTTTGATCTCTTTTTTTCTTTCCCTGATCGCCGACCGTGGCAAAACAACAAAGAATGACCCGCTTCCCTGTCCTTCTTCTTTTACAATGATGTTATGATTACCGATGATCTCAATATTGCCGGCCTCATTTTCCATTTTAATGGTGAGCGGTATTCTTTCAAGAGTTTTATTGGCCAGTTTAATATTATACAGGTTCGAGATGCT
>DASWTK010000202.1:0-3271 GCA_036402175.1 Chitinophagaceae bacterium
TCTGCACAGCTTTTTCGATATTGGCCTGTTTGTCGGCCACACAGCTCATCTGAACAATACCCACCTTTACTTTATGCATGTTCCGGGATTAAGCTGCAAAAGTAAAGAATATGGAAGATGTCACAATAAATGGGTGGTTCATGCTGAAATTATAACCATCCTTTTTGAAGCCTGTTCGCCCTTCTGTGTAATGAACCCGCTACGGCGAATTCATAAAAAAGATATAAGATTTACGGTTAAGGATAACCGTTACTAACTGCATGTCGATTAAACAAGCTTCGCATCGGCTTCCTGTTCGGCAAGCACTTCTTTCTTGTAAACCTCCAACGCCTTTTCCAGGCAATCCATAGCTTTGTTGAGGTCGTCAATGTTCAGTACATAAGCAAGGCGCACTTCATCCTGGCCAAGTCCTTTTGTTTTATAGAAGCCTGAAGCCGGCGCCAGCATTACCGTCTGGTTGTTGTAAGAAAATGATTCGAGAAGCCATTGGCAGAATTTATCTGAATCATCAATCGGCAGCCGTGCGATGGCGTAGAATGCGCCACCGGGATTTGGACAAAAAACACCAGGCATCGCGTTCAGCCTTTTTACCAGTGTATCTCTTCTCCTAAGGTATTCGGCCTTGGTAACGTCAAAATAATTATCAGGCAGGTCTATTGCGGCCTCACCCAGGATCTGGGCGAAAGAAGGCGGGCTTAATCGTGCCTGCGCGAATTTGATAGCGGTATCGTAGACTTTTTTGTTGCGTGTCACAAACGCGCCAATACGTCCGCCGCATGCGCTGTATCGTTTGGAGATGGTATCCATCAGTATCACGTGCTCGTCGATGCCCGATAGATGAAGCGCGCTTACATGCTCACCACCATAACAGAATTCACGGTATGCTTCATCTGAAAACAGGTAAAGGTTGTGCCGCTGTATGATCTCTTTCAGCGTTTCCATTTCTTCCCTGCTGTATAAATATCCTGTTGGATTATTGGGATTGCAGATAACAATTGCTTTCGTCCTGGGAGTGATCACTTTTTCGAATTCTTCCATCGGCGGTAAAGCAAAGCCGGTTTCGATATGAGAAGTGATTGGCTTAACTATTACATCCGCTGCAACGGCAAAGCCATTGTAGTTTGCATAAAACGGTTCGGGAATGATCACTTCATCACCCGCATCCAGGCAGGCCATAAATCCAAAGAGAATGGCTTCTGATCCGCCGGTGGTAACAAGGATCTGATTATGGTCAACCTCAATTCCTACTTTTTTATAATACTTAACCAGTTTGCGCCGGTAACTTTCGTTGCCCGCGCTATGGCTGTATTCAAGCACTTTGAAATCGGCCTTGCGTACGGCATCCATTATTGCCGGAGGAGTCTCTATATCAGGCTGGCCGATATTGAGATGGTAAACCTTAGTGCCTTTTTTCTTTGCCGCCTCGGCATAGGGAACAAGCTTCCTGATAGGAGATGGGGGCATTTGCTCGCCCCGGTGTGATATCTTAAGCATAGCGCAAAGATATTATTGATTATTAATTAATCAGGGCAAAAAAAAGTCCCTGCCGCGGGCAGGGACATCAATCATCCTTCAGGGAATCAATTATTTGCTTCCGGCTTTGCCGTTTTTCTTTGCAGCCTCGTACTTTGTGTAGTCCTCGGGGCTCAGAACCGTTCCGGTAATAGTGATCTGCATTGGCGCATCAACTCCTGCTACCTTGATGGTAATTGGCTTTGAAAACTGGCCGGGTGTTGCGGCGTTAAAGCCTGCTGATAACTTATCAGTTTTACCTTTCGCGATCGCAGCCTGAGGCCAGGTTGGTGTAGTACAACCGCAACTTGCCTGCGCATATTCAATAACTACGGGCTGATCACTGATATTAGTAAACAGGAAATCATGCGTAACAGGTGTACCCTGTTTGATCTTGCCGAAATCGTAGGTTACTTCCTTGAACTTAATGAAGTCTTCCGCTTTCTTCTGAGGAGCGGCATTCTGCGCGAATATTGCCAGAGATACAAACAGCACGGAAAATGTTGCGAATACTTTCTTCATCGATGTAATTTTAGAAAATTATAGTTATTATTTTAAAATGTAAAATGCAAAATGTAAAAAAAGTACCTCAATTCCAGTGACACTTATTTTTCATTTTTCATTTTTCATTTTACATTTTTAATTATTTAACTGATTCAACAGCTTTACACTCGCATTCTCAGGAGCCGGACTGGCCGGAGCCTTGTAAACAGTTCCTTTAATGGTAAGCACTTTTGTCAGGTTCTTATTATAATGAATTGTGATCGGCTTTTCGAAGTAACCTTCCGCGTACGCGTTATATCCAACCCTGATCGTTGCGGTTGCTCCTGGGGCGATGGCGTCTTTGCTCCATTCCGGAGTTGTGCAACCACAGGATGCCTGGACATCATCCAGCTTCAGTGGCTCTTTGCCTGTATTTATAATTTCAAAAGCATACGTAACCGGACGTCCCTGCGGGATCTTGCCGAAATCATGAACCGGCAGTTTTAACTGGATCACTTCTGCAACAGGGGCTTTGGTTGCCGTTGCATTCTGATTAACAGCTGCATTCTGGGCATTTACAGTAACGGCCCCGGCGAAAAGAAAGGATAGTAAAACTACGTATTTCATTGTGCGTGATTAACAACCAAAAATAATCATTAAACGGCAGTCATGCCAACTAAATTACCCTGTCTGACAATTTTTTAACAAGCATTTCCTTTGGTGGGATTGCTATACATTTGCTCCCATGGAATCCAGTTTAAAAAACCAGGCGCTGGCCGAGCAACAACTATCATTCGAACGGTTCAGGGAAGAGGTTCTGAAAGATTACCAGGTGGTGTGTGAAAGCCGGGAAACCAGCTTGTTAGGAAGAAAGGAAGTGTTGACCGGAAAAGCCAAGTTCGGCATCTTCGGCGACGGAAAAGAAGTGCCCCAGGTGGCTATGGCCAAGTTCTTT
The DNA here is from genome assembly GCA_036402175.1 of Chitinophagaceae bacterium. Lineage (GTDB taxonomy): Bacteria > Bacteroidota > Bacteroidia > Chitinophagales > Chitinophagaceae > DASPKM01. The sequence continues at coordinate 2,951 of DASWTK010000202.1, forward strand.
AAACAGGGTGATTTCAGGTCGGGTTATTACCGCGATCAGACCTTTATGTTTGCCGCCGGACTGGCTACTGTAAAACAGTTTTTCGCGCAGCTGTATTCCGACCCCGATGTATCGCACGACCCATTCAGCGCAGGCCGCCAGATGAACGCTCACTTCTCAACTCCATTTGTAAATGAACAGGGCGATTGGCTGAACCTTGCAGAACGAAAGAACATCGTTGCCGATATCGCACCTACAGCCGGCCAGATGCCGCGTAGCCTGGGACTCGCTTTTGCTTCAAAAGCATTCAGAAATGTAGAGTCGCTCAAGCAAATGGATTCA
>DASWTK010000203.1:0-8405 GCA_036402175.1 Chitinophagaceae bacterium
CAGCCATTTATTGAAAACGCGATCTGGCATGGCATTGTACCAAAGGGAAAAGGCAAGGTGAGCGTAAAGGTAGATACGGAGGGAGATGACGTAATTTGTGAGATAGACGACAACGGAATTGGCAGAGAAGTGTCGAGGAAAAACAAATCGGTTACACCGGTGGCGCACCAATCGAAAGGTATTAATATTTCCCAGGCAAGATTGACGCTGGAAACGTTCCTGAGCGATAAAAATGCAAACATTACTATTAAAGACAAGCACGAAAATGGCACGGCTACCGGTACAACTGTGGCGGTGAGGTTTAACCTGCAGTAACTATGTTCTATTCAATGCGGCGGTTGAATGTTCTGGTTCGGCGGCAACAATCATCCTCTGACAGTACGACCACGTTACCGGGTATAGCGTCTTTAAGACCGTCGTTGCAGAAATACAAATTATATGTTCGTATTCCGGCGCAGCTCCAATCAATACAATTGCCTGCATTTGATTTGGCATCGGTAACTTCCCAGAGCTGGCAGTTATAGGGCTTTATCTTTTTACACGAAAGTGTAAGGAAAAGTATGATGAAGATGTAAGGATATATTTTCATATTAAGCATGTTGATGCCTATTTCCTGAATGTAGGTCTCCAGATCTATTTCACTTATAGATTGAAACTATGATTTTTAACACCCTGATGGAATATACGCTTGGCGGGTTGGTAGTTTGGATTTATACTCGTACAAAGTGGTTTAACTGTTGGAACTACTGTACCCTGGGTAAAAAAGTCTTCTATCTGACTCATCAGATGTCAGTAGAATACGCATTACTATTCGCTAAACAATTTTATCTCTAGAGTTAAAGGATCCGAACAAACTGTCGTCTGTGCCGAGAAAAGAAGAAATTTTAATTAGCTTTTTTATAGAAAAATAATCCGCTAATAGATTACCAATATAGAAATACATATCCTCCGGAACTCGGTGTTCCCTTTCCCGCTCCTGTTCCGAAGTAAGGAGCGAGATAATACATATTATGTCCGGGCGAACCGTCAACAAAATGAATGAAAGGAAAAAAATAATTATGCAAACCCATTTTAGGGACAATGCCACCTACACCCGAATAATCGCCGTTTGGCGAACCAGTTGATGATCCTGGAAATCCAGCGAAACCGTTCATTTGTTCAACAATAACAGCTGGTGTGTTGTATGATTGTAAACCGCCTCCCACGCCCGGGCTACCCCCACCTGTCGCAGTAGCGCCATTACCAGGTTGTCCTCCTGTTAATGTGAATGCCACCGTTCCTGAAACGGATAACGAAGTCGGAGCCCCTGCATTGCCCGGTCGAGCCACCGTACCTGTACTCGCCAAGCCGTTCGATCCATTGGTGCCGCCATTTCCAACACTGACAGTAATAACCTGTCCGGCACTAACGTTAAGATAACCCCTTAAAAAAGCACCACCGCCACCCCCACCACCCCAAAAATATTGGGGAGTGGCGGTAAAATACGATCCGCCGCGACCACCACCACCACTGCATGCTTCAAAGTAAATAAGCGTGACCCCCGTTGGAACAGTGAATGAAGTTGTTGGAATGTTTGCCTGAAATACTGCTCTCCTGTTATATGCTCCCGGTACACTCTGTGCCTTAGTACAAAGTGCTACTATAAGCAGGACCGTCAATGAGAAAAATGATTTTTTCATAAACAGCGTTTAGGTGTAAAGGATAGTAATTCCCCCAAGAAGGTAGGAAAAATTTTAGTAAAAATCAATACGAAAGAGCAGGATAAATACAATGATGGACACAAGCCCGAAATGCACCAAACAAAGCAAAATGCTAATCTTCGTTTGTATTCATAAAAAAATAAAAAAGCCGACATTGCTGCCGGCTTAAAGCTCGCTCCCCCTGCTGGACTTGAACCAGCGACCCTCTGATTAACAGTCAGATGCTCTAACCAACTGAGCTAAGGAGGAATTTCCGTTTTTACGGACCGCAAAAATAGGGTTTTTTACTTCCACTCCAAGCCCAAAAAACAAAGTTTCCCGCAAAAAGCCCCTTCACCACCTTTTCACTTATTTTTATTCAATCCCATGATTACCAGCCCATCAACCCTTAAACCTCCCAGCCTCAGCCCATGGATACAACAGATGCTATTCTTATCTCCGCCTCGGTTGCTGTTGCAGGATTAATTCCGCTGCTTATCGCCATTTACAAACACAGGCGCTACAACATGCTCTTAAAAACAGGCATTCCTTCCACCGGCCTGGTAGAAGAAACATATCAGCGCCGGGGCTTAAAAGGTAATACCTATTATTACGCCGCCATCGCCTTCCCGCTTCAGGACCGTAGCATTCAGCGCGTCAATTACCACTTCATGGCCGCACGCACACAATCAATCTTCCAAAAAGGAAGCACGGTCAGCGTTATCTACAACCCCGCAAACCCAAAACGCTACATCATCAAAGAAGTGCCTCAATCCAAAGCCCTCATCATCATCACCATCATCATTGCTGTTCTTTACGTGGTCTTCGGCTTCCTCATTTTTGATTTCATCAGGCAATAAGCTTTTTCAGGACACCTGCTCAAATTCCCTTCCCACTTATTCATTGCGGGTTGACTGCGCCTGTGCATCGCTATACCTTCAACCCATCAGATCAAGAAAATAATTCCGCATCCTTATTATCCTGGCAAACCATTCAAACCAAAATATTCACCATCAAATTTCAAACAATGAAAAAGTTATTGTCATTCGCATTCGCACTTGTATCAGTTGCATCACTCATCTCCTGCCAGAAAGACGTTGCTACCACCAATGATCCAATTCCGGAACTCATTTCAGGCAACGGCAACCAAAGCGTTCCGTTCAACGGCAGTTATACTACCTCTGCCCAGATACTTAATCCACCCCCAATGATGCGGCAGCAAATTATAGGTCACGGCCAGGCACCACACCTGGGCAAAAGCACCTTTGTTGCTATATCTAATGTCAACTTCACCGTTCCTCCACCCTTTCCGATATCAGGCACTTGCGTGTGGACTGCCGCTAATGGCGATGAATTCTATTCCAGCTTCGTTGGTACTGCCACACCAACCGGTCAGGGAACTAATAACGTTGTGATGACCCATACCATCACAGGCGGGACAGGCAGGTTTTCAGATGCTACAGGTACTATCACCGGCCATACCGTAGCAACTCCCGGCCATTCCGAAGGTCATGTCACTTATGAAGGAACCATCTCATACTGATAAACAAAATAAATCGCGAACGATCCGGCTCACGCGGCCGGGTCTTCGCTTTTTCGCAAAAAGGGGCTAATTTCAGAGTAGCTATTTACCACAAATGCCGACCATCTTCATTGATCTGTATCCAATCACAACCTATTAAATCCATTAGTCATTCCGATATCCTTTCAGCATCCCATTTTTCATTTTGAATTTTACATTTTTCATTTGACACGCCTTCTCTTCATATTATTGATATTCTCCTCAACCGCGTTTCCCCAAACCCCTGCAATCGATCATTTAAAATCGCAACTCCCTTCACTCACAGGAAAACAAAAAGCCGACTGCCTTAACACGCTTGCAAACGAGTTCACGTTCAATTTCATTCATTCCGATTCGGCTTTGATTTATGCCGCCAAGGCAAAAGAAATATCAGAAGCCGCTGATTATCCTTCTGGAAAAGGACTCGCACTGATCATGCATGCAGAAATCACAGGCCGCCTGCTGGGTCAACCAACCAACATGCTCAAATATGCGCAGGAAGCTGAACAGGTACTCCTGCACATAAAGGATCACAAAACACTGAACTATGCGCGCAGGTTAATGGGTGTAGCCTACACCTTGTTAGGAAAAAATGCAGATGCAAACAAGATCCTTGCATTAACACTGCACGACGCAAACCGCAGCGGCGACCTTCATAGCATCGGATGGACACTTTGGAGCATTGGCTTCGCGAATACAAAACCCGGACATACATTCACCGGTTTTCAACACCTCACGCAAAGCAGCCTCATTGGAAAACAAATAAAGGATTCATTTCTCACTGCTATGTCGCTGGTGTTCATCGCCCGATCGTTTAACCACGCGAACGACCCACAGAATGCGCTGAACTATTATTACGAATTCTTTAAATACGTGAACAACCCCTTCATGCTGCTTTGGCCGCACATGGAAGATGTTGGATTGGCACACTGGCAACTGAAACAGTACGATTCTGCTCTATATTACCAGCAGCTCCACTACCAGAACATAAGCTCCATTACCGCTGACCAGAAAGTGCGCAAAAAATTTGAGGCTTACTTTATTCGCAGCTTTGCGGATGCGGCCAACCTGGGTGAAAAAAAATACACTGAAGTAATTACGAAACTTGAACCCCAGTTAAAGGATCTTCGTTTCAAAGCCGACACACCGCCGCTGCTGAACGCCTTGCTACTGGTTTCAAAAGCATATGAGGGCCGGGGACAATTCACCAGGGCAATTCCACTAGCAAAAGAAATGGTTCAGGTAAGCGAACAGGCGGGCAACAAATATTATGGGAAAGAAGGATACCAGCTATTGTCGCAACTGTACGAGCGCACCGGCATTACAGACAGCGCTTATGCTTACTACCGTAAATACATTTCAGCAAAGGAAGCCATGGATGCCAGCCAGTACACGCTGCGCACTACCCTTTACACAGCTACTGCTGAAGCCGAAAAGCGCTTCCAGCTGCTGAACACCGAAAAACAATTGCAGGAACAAAAACTCGCGGCCACACAAAATCAATTGCAGCAAAAATCTGCCACGCAAAACCTGCTGCTCATTGGCCTCGCCTCCCTGCTGGTTTTTATTTTCATGCTGGTAAGGAATAACAACCTCAAACGCAGGAACGATAAACTCATTCACGAACAACAACAAACCATTCTTCAAAAGAAAGCTGTAGAACTCGAAATGCAGGCGCTTCGCGCGCAGATGAACCCGCACCTCATCTTCAACTGCCTCAGCGCCATCGACAACCTGGTACAAACCAAACAAACCGATAAGGCAACTTTATACCTTGCACGATTCGCGAAACTGATAAGAGCGGTTCTGGATAGCTCCAAGAACAACCTCGTTCCCTTCCACAAAGATTACGAAGCCATGCAGCTGTATCTTGAAATGGAACAGTTCCGCTGCAACAATAAATTCAGTTACAACTTTAATGTTGACGATGAACTGATGTATGGCGATTATAAAGTGCCGCCCCTCATCATCCAGCCATTTATTGAAAACGCCATTCACCACGGTCTGCTCAACAAACAGCAGGACGACCGACAGCTGAGCGTTACCGCCAGCCTGGAAGAAGACTTCATTGTGTACATGGTTACCGACAATGGCATCGGCCGCCACAAAGCCGCCATCATCAAAGAACGCAACAAGCCCGAACACCATTCATACGGCATCGGCATCACCCGTGAAAGGATCTCATTACACAATCACAAAGTAGCGCCGGACGATGTTCAGATCACCGACCTGGAAAAAGATGGCGATGCCTTGGGCACAACCGCCATCATCCGCATCAGTAAAGAACCTAAATCAATTGCCGTATGATGCGCGCAATACTGGTAGACGACGATGAAAGCAACCTGAACGCGCTGAGCGAAAAACTAATGCGCCATTGTCCTCAGGTGAACATCATTGCGCGTTGCGATAATGCCGAAAAAGGCATTGAGGCCATCGAAGAACTTAAACCCGACATCGTTTTCCTTGACATCGAAATGCCTGTAACAAACGGGTTCGTTATGCTGCAGCAACTGCAGTTCCGCAACTTTGAACTGGTTTTTGTTACCGCCTACAATCACTACGCCATCAAGGCCATCAAATACAGCGCGCTGGATTACCTGGTGAAGCCGGTTGAAATTGAAGAATTGAAAGAGGCTGTGCAGAAGGCCGAAGAAAAACTAAAAGACCGCAAAAGCAACCTCCAGATAGACCTGCTGCTTGAACACTTCGAGCACCGAAAGCAGGAACGCATCGCTATCCCCACTTCAGACGGGCTCCATTTCATCTTTATCACCGATATCATTTACCTGGAGGCCAATAATAACTACACCAACATCTTCCTCAGCAAAAACAAATACGTTGTTAGTCGAACCCTCAAAGACTTCGAAGACCTGCTCCCCTCCGACACCTTCATACGCATTCACCACAGCTACCTCGTGAACAAAAACAAGGTAGAACGATACATCCGCGGCGAAGGCGGACAGGTGGTGTTGCAAAACGGCGTCACCCTCGACGTATCGAAAAGAAAGAAGATGGAATTTCTTCAAGCGATTAAGCAGGTTTGATTAACGAACTCTTCGGTGACTGGTACGGAGTAATTGCCTTAATTTTATTGGAAATGAATTACAAATGCAAAATGTAAAATGAAAAATGCAAAATTATTCCAAAGACGAGGTTTATTAAGAGTATTTCTATTTGGAACGACCTCATTTTGAATTTTACATTTTACATTTTGAATTTTGAATTTGAAACATGAAAAATCAAGGTAAAATACTACTCCTCCTCTCCTTCGCCTTACTCGCCTTCGCCTACTTCATCTGGCAGGTCTATACCACCAATGACCGGTTGAGGCAGGCAAGGCAGATGGTTAGCAGGACTTCACTCATTATTCAGAATGTAAATGATTTATATGCTGATATCACTGCGTCGGAGTCGGCTTCGAGGGGATTTGTAATTACGAAGGATGAGATCTTCAGGACGGAAGTAGTGAGCTTGCGCAACCAGATTGTCGAAAAAACAAATGCCACACAGCGGCTAATCCGCGACAGCATCGCGTTGACCAATTTATTAGAACTGAAAAGGCTGCTTTATAATAAGCTGGATTACCAGAGCAACGTCGTTGAACTTCCACAGGAACTTGCCCTGCAACAGGTAGCCAGTCTGAAAGGAAAACACATTATGGATTCCATTCAGGTGGTCATTGGCACTATCAATGAAAGAGAACAACAACTGCTGCTGGCCCGTAACGATCAGCATAAAGCGGTTTCGCAACAGGCACTGCTTACCACCATAATCGGTAGTATCATCTTCTTTTTATTCATAGCCATCATTCTCTGGCGGCTGAGCGCCGACATTCAAAGACGTATCCGAGCTGAAAAAGAATTGCAGCAGTCGCGTTACCACTTCCAGGCGATACTGGATAATACTCCCCTGCTCATTTTTCTGAAAGACCTGCAGGGCCGTTATATTCTCGTGAATAAAAGCTTCCGCGAAACCTTTGGCCTCAGAGAAGAACAACTGATAGGCAAAACAGATTTCGATTTCGAAAAACCCGAAGACGCACAGAAATACAAGGAGTCCGACGATCAGATAATCAGCACCCTCAAACCGGTTGAACAGGAAGAAGTGCAGCTGACTCCAACCGGTCCGCGCTCGCACCACTACATCAAATTCCCCATTCTCGACCAGGAAGGAAAGATCTTTGCCATCAGCGGATTTGGGACAGACATCACCGAAAGAAAAAGGGCCGAAGAAAACCTGAAAACTTCCGAAGCCAAAATGCGCGCGCTGCTGGATAGCACCAAGGAAGGCTTCTTTTTGCTTGACCAGCACCTGAACTTCCTGCTGATGAACGAAGCCGGCAAAAAAATGATGCACCTCGTCACCGGTCAAAGCGTTCGCATTGGCGAAAACTTCATGAAACTGGTAGGCGGCACGAGACAACGCGATGTTGTAGAAACCATGCATGCCGTAGTGGAAGGCAGGACCGAAGAATTCGAGCGCTCGTTCGATACGCCGGAAGGACAGAAATGGTTTCTCATGAACTACCTGCCCGTGCGGTTCCGCGATACCAATGCCCGCGGCATCTGCATCGTGGCGCGTGACATCACAGAACTCGCACGCTACCGTGAACAACTCATAGAAGCACGCAAGAAAGCCGAACGCGCAGAAAAACTGCAGGAACAGTTCCTGGCAAATATGAGTCATGAAATACGCACGCCACTGAATGGCATCATCGGCATGACCAACCTGCTGCTGCAAACCAGTCTGACCGAAGACCAGCATGAATACGTGAACATCGTTAAGTTCTCATCCGATAACCTTTCGGTTCTCATCAACGACATCCTCGATTTCTCAAAGATTAAGGCCAATAAACTCAGCATCGAAAACATCGAATTCAATCTTTGGGAAGTGGCGCAGAAAGCCGTGGCATCCCTTCAAACCAAAGCCAAGGAAAAAGACCTGGGCGTGCTCATCTTCTTTCATACCGATACACCATCGCGCATCAAGGGCGATCCGCACCGGTTGAACCAGGTGTTATCTAACCTGCTGGGCAACGCCATCAAGTTCACGCAGCAGGGTTATGTAAGGCTTGAAATATCGGTGGCGAAGGAAACTGCCGACATGGTTCGACTGCAATTCCAGGTAAAAGATTCGGGCATCGGCATCCCGGAAGACAAACTGGC
>DASWTK010000204.1:0-7412 GCA_036402175.1 Chitinophagaceae bacterium
GCCAGCGGGCTGTCATGGTTCCATTAACGGCAATGGTGCGGACCACGTCGCCTACATCGGCGGTTTCACCCCCCAGGTAGTGGATATTGACCCCAAACTGGCGCATGGAATCAAAGAATTCCTGGCTACCCTCTATGATCATTTGCAGCACCTCGCCCGGAATGAGTTTTTTATTTCTGTCGATCGTGGAAGAAAATAGCAGATTATCGTAAATGCCGGTGCAAAGCAGGTCGTCCAGGTTCATCACAATCGCGTCCTGCGCTATTCCTTTCCAGACCGAAACATCACCGGTTTCTTTCCAGTACAGATATGCAAGAATACTTTTGGTGCCCGCGCCATCGGCATGCATAACATTCACCCAGCCGGCATCACCGCCCAGATGATCGGCGTAAATTTTACAGAATGCATGCGGGTACAATCCTTTATCCAGGCTTGCAGTAGCCTGGTGAACTTCTTCCTTCTGGGCCGAAACACCCCTTGCGCTATAGAGAGACTTTGAGTTGCTCATCAATTGCCACAAAACTAATACAAACAGTTCTTTATTTTCGCAGCGCTTTATGCAAGTACACAGAAATACAGAAAGGCTACCTCATTTCCGCAACGCGGTTGTTACCATCGGAACCTTCGATGGCGTTCATACAGGACATAAAAAGATCATCGGGCAATTAAAGGATGAAGCAAAACACACAGGCGGAGAAACCGTAATTATCACTTTTCACCCGCATCCCCGCAAGGTTGTGGGAAACGACAACCGGCCTATTCAGCTGATCAACACGCTCGACGAAAAGATCGGGCTGCTGGCCGCGGAAGGCGTTGATCACCTGGTGATCGTTCCGTTCACAAAGGAATTTTCAAATCAGTCCGCCGATCAGTATATCCATGATTTTCTCATTGGCAAGTTTCATCCGCATACGGTGATCATCGGATACGACCACCGGTTCGGGCACGATCGCAAGGGTGACTACAGGCTGCTGGAAGATTATGCATCCCGGCACGAGTTCAATTTAAAGGAGATCCCCGAACACGTTATCAACAGCCTAACGGTCAGCTCTACCCGAATCAGGGAAGCGGTCCGCTCCGGCAACATTCAGGCCGCCCGTGAATTGCTGGGTTATGATTTCTTTTTTGAAGGAGAAGTGATCCAGGGAAACAAACTTGGCAGAACGTTAGGTTATCCCACAGCAAACCTGAAAGTAAACGAAGCCGAAAAACTTGTTCCCGGTGATGGCATTTATGCGGTGGAAGCAATTGTTGACCCTATATCAGGATCGCCCAGACTTAAAGGCATGATGAGCATCGGACTTCGTCCAACCATCGGCGATGGGAAAAGAATGATTGAGGTAAACCTTTTCAATTTCGACCGTGAGATCTATGGTCAGAACATGAGGGTATATGTAAAGGCTTTTATGCGGCCCGAAGCTAAATTCAACGGCCTGGAAGAATTGAAGGAACAACTGCACAAGGATAAGGCTGCGGCTCTGCAGTTACTTTGATCAGTGAAGTTCAGTTCACCATCTTCATCACCATTTCTTTTAATAAGGAAGCGTCTTCCGTTCCCGGATCATTTACCCCAAGGCTGCGCAGATTATAATGATGCAACAGCAGGATCACTTTTTCGGTTCCTTCATATCCATAATTACGGGCTGCAGTTATACCCTGCCTGGCACTGTAAATGTTATTACTGAATAACGGCTTTAGTCCGTTCTCGGTTTTATCGGCCATGCTAAACGTTACAAACACCTTACTGAAAAACGCATGAAGCACAGGTAATACTAATTGAATAGGGCCCGCCTTTGGATTGGCCTCGAAGTATTGAATGATCCTGATTGCCTTTGAAACATCCTTGGCGGAAAGTGCTTCCTGTAATTCGAAAACGTTAAAGTCCTTGCTGATACCAACATATTTTTCAATGTCGTCTTCTGTAATGCTCTTTCGATCATGCAGGTTCAGTACAACTTTATCTATTTCATTCACCATACGGCTGAGATCGTTCCCTATATGGTCTACCAGTAACAATAAAGCCTTGTTGGAAATTGAATAGCCTTTTGACCTTACAAGATCTTCGGTCCACGCGGGTAACTGGTTTTCGTACAGTTTCCTGGTAGTAAGCACCTCGCCTTTTTCTTTCAGCAGTTTCGCGAACTTACTCCGGCCATCAACTTTCTTCTCTTTATAGGAAACTACAAAGACTGTTGACTCCAACGGGTTTTCAATATAGATTTCAAGTTTGTCAACATCCCGCATTTGTTGTGCTTCTTTCAGCAGAACCACCTGCCTTTCCGCAAACATCGGATAACGCCTGCACGCGGTTACAACATCGGCCCAGTTAGCATCTTTTCCATAAAACACCACGCGGTTAAATCCGGCTTCTGCTTCTGATAGCAGCTTATGCTCGGCATAATCCATTATCTGGTCAATAAAGTATTCTTCATCCCCTTCAAGCCAGTAAACAGGCTTGAATTTATTTTTTTTCCAATCTGTTATGATCCGTTCTGCCGACATAATAAGGGCTGCAATTTAATAGTTTTAACAACAGTCTGCGGTCTAAAAAAGGGATTAAAAAGTGCTGTAAAGCAATATCATAGGGTAATAATTTAAATAGGTGTACGTTTATACGGGATTCAGCAAATTTTGAATTCTGGCATGGTTTTGGACTTTGGCCATTAAGTTTTCTAAACTTATTGTAATCATTTATTTAAAAAATCGATAACTGTATGAGTACTACCAACTATCCCTCAGCCACTGATAGTAATACTCCCAGAAGAGATCCTAACCGGAAGGAATATAAGGGAGCTGTCATTGGAATTCTTGCTGTTGCATTACTAGGAACCTGGGGTTATTTATTGTATGACAAAAATAAAACCTCAGAGACCATTCAGTCGCAACAAACACAGATCGAAAAGATCAGTGATGATAAAAGCGAGATCCAAAAGAATTTCGACGCGTCTCTTGCACGTCTTGACTCTCTTACCGGTTATAATAATGAACTGGAAGGAAAACTATCTTCAAGAACAAGCGAGATTTCAAAGTTGAAAAATGAGATCCGCACGATCCTCAATAAAAGAAATGCTACTACTGCGGAACTGAAAAGAGCGCAGAACCTCATTTCTGAATTGAATACAAAGATCTCAGGTCTTGAAGAAGAAGTTACAAGGCTGACAGCTGAAAATCAGCAACTGACTGTTGAAAAAACACAGTTGACCGCTGATAAAGAAATGCTGACCAGAAACCTTGACAGTACAAATGTTATCAAGGAGACACAGGCTAAGACAATTGACGTTGCCTCTACCCTGTACGCCAGCAACATTGCAATCACTCCTGTTAACGAAAAGAGCAGCGGCAAAGAGAAAGTAACTACTACCGCTAAGCGCGTTGACAAACTTGTGATCAACTTTGATGTTGACAACCGCATCGCCCAGTCTGGCCAGACAGATGTTTATGTGGCCATTACTGGTCCTGATGGAAAACCAGTTACAGTTGAAGCATTGGGTTCAGGCACATTCACAACCCGTGAAGAAGGTGAAAAGTTCTATACAGCTAAAGTAACCGTTGACATGGAAGCAGGAAAAAGAAAGCCTGTACAGTTTTCATGGAAACCGAACAGTAACTTCCAGACAGGTAACTACAAGATCGAGATCTATCACAATGGATTCAAGATCGGAGAAGGTACCCGTTCACTGAAGAAAGGCGGATTGTTCGGATAGTCTAACGACTGACAACTTTTCTCCATAAATTAAAAAGAGGTCGTCTCATCAGAGCGACCTCTTTCTTTTTTATACCATCTGTACCATTAGTTGTTACTCCATGTTGGAAGTCTGCCCGGCGTATAGGGCGCTTTGTGTTTTTCCAGTACTGCTTCAACTTTGTCAATATCGGCTCTGACCTCTTTCAGTGAATTAAGTATGGATTCAAAATTTTCAGCTGCCAGTTTGTACGACGACTTAAATGTTTCGGTTGGAGCAGCAGTTGTATTCCATAATGTTCCGGTGATAAGATTGATCCTTCCTCTTAATGAAGGAGGCGCAGCGCCTTCATATCTTGCCCTGAGATTATCTCCATTCATTTTCCGGTTGATGTCGGCAAGCTTCAACTGAATGGCTACAACCTGCTCATAGGTGTTCAATGGCACATTCGCTCCGCTAAGGACAGCCTGTTTCAGGTAAGGTATTTTAGATGTTAATTCAGCCCGGTACGTGTCGGCCCCGTTCATCGTTCTTGAAAGTTCTGCGACTTTCTTATTGAACTCGTCCAATGAAGCCTTATCAGCGCCAGCCAGAACGTATTCGTTCAGTGGAGATGTTTTAAATGCCTGCGGTGGCACAAGCTCTTCAAATTTTCCGTCATCAAATTTGTGAAGCGATACAGTATACGTGCCCGGTAATACCATGTATCCTTTGTCGGGGGTCACCCAGGCATATGAATCATCAAATGGCGTAAAGCTTACCGGTTCAAATGGAAGATACCGGTGATCCCAGCTTATTTTCTGAACGCCTTTGGTAACATTGGTTTTGATCTTCCTGATGGTATTTCCCGAAGCGTCTCTTATTGTGAACAATAAATACGGATCCTGCTGCTCACCTTCCTTTTTAAGTACATCATACGAAGGAATCTCTATCTCCTCTCCTTTTTTTTGCTTTTCCTTTTCCGCTGCGTTTCGTTTCTGCTTTAAGGTTTTTGCTTCGTCTTTTACAAAATATGTGAACGTAACTCCGGATGGCGGATTAGGAGCAGTATAAAAATTTGCACCCTGAAATCCCTTGCCACTGAATCCGAAAGGATCTGATTCAACATACATTCTTCCATCCCTGACCGGAAAGATCACAGCGTTTTTCCTAAGTGTGTCAACATTCAGGTTTCTCAACGCGCTGTAATCATCAAGGATGTACACTCCCCTTCCGAATGTAGAAACCACCAGATCATTATCCCTTTTCTGGATCTCAATATCCATTACTGTAGTTGTTGGCAACCCGTTCATGAATTTGATCCACTCTTTTCCGCCATCATTGGTCATGTAAAGTCCAAACTGGGTGCCCGTGAATAATAAACCCGGCATAACATGATCTTCGGCTATTGTATATGTACTTCCTTTCTGTGGCAGATTGCTGCTTATGGAGAACCATGTTTTGCCGCCATCGGTAGTTTTTAGCAGGTATGGTTTATAATCACCATAATTGAACGCGTTGCAGGCGGCGTATGCTACATCCTTATCATGAACGGAAGCAATTATGTGGTGTATCCTTGAAAATTCTGTTATACCCGGAAGCACGGATGCTTTGTTCCAGTTCTTTCCGCCATCGTTTGTAACCTGTATAAGACCGTCCGCCGTTCCAACATACAAAAGGTTTTCATCAAAAGGTGATTCGGCTACGGTTGTGATGTTTGCAAGCGATCCTTTGCCAACAAGTTCATCGATGCTCCAGCTTCTGTCCATCAACCGCTGCATTTTTTTAGGAACCCCCCTGGAAAGGTCAGGACTGATCACCTGCCATGAATTTCCCTGGTCGTTGGTCCTGAAAAGCCTGTCCGCACCAAAATACAATCTCTTGTTATTATGTTTTGAAATGATGAGCGCCGCATCCCAGTCGAACCTGTAGCCTGTATCCTGCAAGTTGACCGGCTGGATATAAAGTTGTTCACCGGTTCTTTTATCGTAACGAACAAGACCTCCGTTCTGCGATTGGGCATAAATAGTATTATGATCTTTCCAATCGGCCTGCGTTTCAAATCCATCACCACCAAGCGTAAATATCCAGTCGTTATTGGTAATGCCCGCGGAACTGATGGTCCTGCTGGGTCCCATCAAACTGTTGTTGTCCTGCGTTCCGATATAAACATTATAAAACGGAGAAGCGTTGTCGGTGCTTACTTTATAGATCTCCGTGATCGGAATGTTTGCCTTGAAAGCCCAGTTCTGTCCAAGATCCCAGGTTTCATATACACCTCCATCATTGCCGGAGATGAGGTGTTTCGTATTTGAAGGATCGATCCACAGAACGTGATTATCTACGTGTTTGTACTTTTCACCAAGCGCCCTGAATGTTTTTCCTCCGTCGTTGCTTATCTGCACCAGCAGATCCATGCTGTATATCCTGTTTTCATCTTTGGGGTCGGCGTAAAGTTTCTGCATATAAAAAGGATAAGCAGAAATATGACTGCTTTGTTTGCTCCAGGTAGCACCCCTGTCCATGCTTTTATACAAGCCGCTTCCTTCCTTTGCCTGTACCAGCGCATACAAAAGATCAGGGTTTGCTTCAGATACGGCCATTCCTATTCTACCCAGGTTTTCGGCAGGCAATCCTTTCATTATTTTTTTCCAGGTAGCTCCGCTGTCAACGCTTTTATAAATAGCGGTTTCATTTCCTCCGCCGATGGAGGTATAACCCTTGCGCATCCGCTGATGAGCCACCGCATAGAGTGTGGTGGAATACCTCGGATCCATATGCACTTCAAAGAATCCGGTATTATCACTCACAAATAAAACCCTCCGCCATGTTTTACCGCCATCCGTTGTTTTATAAATGCCGCGGTCTCCACCTGTATTACGTAACGATCCATATGCCGCCACATAAACCACATTTGAATTTGAAGGATCAATTACAATTCCCCCGATATGCTCCGAATTTTTGAGGCCCACATTTGTCCAGCTTCTGCCTCCGTCTTCACTTTTATAAACGCCATCGCCATAAATTGCGTTAGCCTGATTATTGTGTTCACCGGTTCCAACCCAAACAACATTTGAATTGGATGGGTCGAGCTTTACCGCGCCAATGGCGAATGATCCCTGGTTCTCAAACGCAGGAGCGAATGTTGTGCCGCTATTAGTGGTTTTCCACAACGAACCATGACCCGAGGCCACATAATATTCGCTGGTATTCTTTGGATTCACCGCCAGATCAACTATCCTCCCGCCTGTTACAGCCGGGCCGATGCTTCTGAAAGTGAAAGCAGGCGTTGGAATATTTTTCAACGAATCGGTAGCCTTTAGTGGCATACTGGTCTGGGCCGATAAAGTAATTGTGAGCATTATCGACATTACTGTCAGACAGGACTTTTGATATTGCATGAAAAGGGATTTAAGAGGGCTAATTTAACGAAGAATATACTTAAGGAGGTTTTGTGTTTCCGGTTTCCGGTTTCCGGTTTTCCAAAGGCGGAAGTTGATGAGTATTTTCTGTCCAAACAGTCTCCTTTACAGAAGTGCTCTGATGGAAGCACGGCCAATGTGTACAACCCTTGCCACGCCGGGTTTCCGTCCTTCGTACTGGATATTTAGCTCAAGGTTATTGGAAAGCCTTTTTGTGAGATCAAGATTCCAGAGATAGTTCTTTCCCGGTAATAAACCATCTAGAAGAATATAATTGATGGTTGAATTCAGGCTCGCGGGGTCTTTTGAATTGTACCTGATGTCGGTG
>DASWTK010000205.1:0-7154 GCA_036402175.1 Chitinophagaceae bacterium
GGTGTGGCCGACACCACCTGCGGATCCATTGAACAGGTATAAAACACATCATCTTCCTTTACTACTTTCCGGCTTTCACAAGAAAACAGCAAAACCGCCAGAACAATTGATATTAAGAGCCGTGTTTTCATTGTTTAGCTACTTTAATAAATGATTCGTTATCTACCAGGTATTGAGCATTAAGGGCTACACTATCGGTTGACGTTAGTCCGCCTGAAACCTGCACGTAGTCATTCAAATTCATTCCCGTATTTACCTTATGCGCCCTGAATCCACCTGCTTCCTTTATGAAAACTATCTTATCCATTCCCAGCGAAATCACCGCTCCCTTTGGTAACCATGCCGCCTTTTTTGATGAAGCCAATATATCAGCCGTTACCCGGCTTCCGATTGGTAACTTCAAAGAAGCATTATTAAAATATAACCTTGCTGTAACCGTTTTGCTGCCTGATCTGAAAATCGGTTCTATGTAATCTATCTTACCCCTGACTTTTTGCTGCGGAGCAGTTTCGGGTACCACTATCACTGAATTCCCAACTTCAACCAAACCTTGCTGTTCAGGAAATATATCCAGCAATATCCACGCACGGCCCGGATCATAAACAGAAAAAATCGCCTGACCATTCTTTACATACATTCCTTCCTTTACCAATAAATCCTGACCCGAAGAAGGAAGCTGCATTATTTCCGGAGTGGAAGACATTTTCGTTTCATTCAGATCTGTTACAAAACCACTATAGTTGCTGAAAATGGCGACAGAAAACCTGGGAGTCCTTGTTTTAATAACTTCAGCTACCTGGGAAGACGACATTCCAGATAAAATAAGCCTCTCCCTGGCGGCGCTGATCATCGTTGCATTGTCAGGGTCATTACGAAGCAGGAAAAGCAGGTTTTGCTGAGCCGTCATTAAATCAGGACTGTATATGTTCATTATTCTTTGCCCCTTGGTGACCGGCTGGAATTTGTAACGGATGTATAATTTCTCTATTCTTCCATTCACTCTTGAAGAAATAACACCTGCCCTCCTTGTATCATAGGCAACTGTTCCCACAACGTTCAATGCAACCTTTTCTTCCCTCTCTTCGATGGTTGTGACCGGCACAGAGGAGATCACGATGGCGTTTGTGGGTTTTAGCAAAGTTTCAAGGCCAATGGTCTCCACCGGTTTAACTTCCATTTCCTGTTTTACAAGATCCATCCCGCAAACCGGGCAAGAACCAGGCGCATTCCTGATGATTTCAGGATGCATCGGACAGGTGTAAACTTCCTTTTGCTGGTGCTGAGCATGGTCTTCCTTTTTGGAAGTATCGCAACTTCCGGATGCAGTCACAGCAAGAAAAAAAATGAGGAACCTTGTATAGTAATAACTGTTCATCTTATCGTATTTCAAGAATCCGTTCAAATTCTACCTGGAGAATTAATAGCTGCTGTAATTGTTCAAGGTATTCTACCTGCGTCATATTCAGCGTTTCCCAGGCGTCGAAAAGCATGAATAATTCTTCTGTATTCTGTTCGTAAGCCAGTAACATCGCTTTATAATTGTTTCTAAGGGCGGGGATTATGTTACGCTCGTATAAATTGATCTGCCTTTTTTTAGACTCAATCTCAGTTCTCATGCCAATCGACATTCCGCGGGCTTCGTTCAGCACCATTTGCTGCTGACTCTTCAATGCTTCCGCACGCCATCTGTAGCTTTCGATATTAGCTTTGTTCATCCGGGATGCCCACGGTACAACCGGAAGCCTTAACATGGCCATTAAAGTAAATTGCTGCGGCTGTGCTCCAAAAGTATACATATGCTCGAAGCGAATTCCGAATTGTGGCTTCAGGCTCAGCCTTTCTGCTTCCATCCTTAATTGATTTGTGGCCAGCTGTCGTTCTATCGCGCGAAGATCACTTCGATTCTGAACAAGCAACGAGCTGTCGGGAACCAATGTGCTGTATTCACTAACGGTTATGGTCGTATCTATTTTAAAGTCAATTTCAGTGTTTCGGTTCATCAGTGTATTCAGTACTATCCGTCGTTGCCTGCTATCATTTTCAAGCATGATCCGCATATTTTGCACGTTGCCCAGCGCCGCTTTTGCTTTGTAATACGCATTGATCTTATCCAGTCCGTTGCGGTAACGGATCTCGGCGTTTTTTATCATGAATTCCAAAACCTTTTCATTCTCATCCAGGACAGCTTTTTTCTTTTCAATGACTACCCATTCATAATAGGATCTTTTCGCCTGCGCATAAAGGTCATTCAGTTCCACCTTCCTTTGCTCTTTTGCAGCGGCCGACATGCTTTGCATGTAAGCAGCATCAGCATTCAGCTTCTTCCTGTTAGGTATCATCTGCTGGGCTGACACCATGAATGAACCCATTCCGGGTTCCATATCGCTCATCTTTTTCCAGCGCTGCGGATTGTAAGGCGTCATGAAGAACCCGGCTCCTATTTCAGGAGGCATCCAACTTCTTGCACCCCTGGCAGCTTCATCCATTGATCGGACATCGGCCTCATACATGCGGCTGACAGGATTGTTCCGCTCAATGCTGTCAAGAATTGCAGTTACAGAATGAACAGTTTGCGCGCGGACAGTAGTGCAGGTAAAAAACAGCAATGTTATACCAATGGCGCAAGACTTTATGCCGGCTGTATTTTTCAACTTAATTTTCATTTGCCATTTGTTTAATCTGAAGTTTTCCATATTTCCTGAGTTCCCATTCTCTGACCATTGCATACATCACCGGCAACACAATCAGAACAAATAATGTGGAAGTCATCAACCCGAATACAAAAGGAATGGTAATTGGTTTCATTACATCACTGCCTGGCCCGGTTGCAAGCAGCACGGGCGTCAATCCAAGTATGTCAACGATCACTGTCATAAGCTTGGGGCGAAGCCGGAGAACAGCTCCATCATACACTGCATCTTCAACAACTTTTTTATCTATGGGCTTTCCCTGCTCCTTTGCAAGCCGCACTTTATTATATAATGAATTATTGAGGTAAACCAGCATCAGAACACCTGTTTCTACCGCAATACCAAACAGTGCAATAAATCCTACCGCTACTGCAACCGAAAAATTCACATCAAAAAAGTACAATGAATACGCGCCTCCAACCAATGCAACCGGTATGCTGGAGAGTACAATCAGTACTTCCCTGAGCGTATTGAAAGTGAAGTATAATATCAATACAATGATCAGCAGCACTACCGGCATTATGATCATCAGACGCTTTTCAGCTCTTATCTGGTTTTCATATTGCCCGCTCCAGTCGATGTAATATCCTTTAGGCAATACTTTTACAGCGGATTCCAGTTTCCTCTTCGCTTCATCAACCGTACTTCCAAGGTCCCTGTCGCGTACATTGAATAAAAGCGTACCACGAAGCATGGCATTTTCGGAAGTGATCATTGGCGGGCCTTCCGCAACTGCAATATCCGCCAGGGCCGAGAGTGGAACAGGTCCGCTGTTCATTGTAATGATGGGCAACTGCCTGAGCTTATCAACTGAATTTCTGAAGTCCTGCCCCATCCTGACCGCTATGCTGAAACGCTGTCTGCCTTCCACCGTTTGAACAACCACTCCTCCTCCCAATGCGGTTTCAATGAACATATTGACGTCGTCAACCGAGAGCCCGTACCGGCCTAATTCCTCACGCTTTATCTTAACGTCGATGTATTTGCCACCTGTAATGGGCTCAACATACAGGTCGGCAATGCCTTTTGTACCAAGCAATGCCGTTTTGAATTGCTGGGCCAGCCGGTTGATCGTATCCAGGCTTTGTCCGTAAACCTTGATGCCAACATCGGTACGAATACCGGTTGAGAGCATGTTAATGCGGTTGATGATCGGTTGCGTCCAGCCATTAATAACTCCCGGGATCTGCAATTTGCTGTTCAGTTCATTTATGATGTCGTTTTTCTTAATTCCTTTCCGCCATTCGGATTGAGGTTTTAAAAGAATGATGGTTTCAATCATGCTGATCGGCGCATTATCGGTTGCTGTACTGGCCCTTCCCGCTTTCCCTAAAACATTCAGCACTTCCGGTACCGTAAGCATGAGCTTATCCTGCACCTGCATGATCCTTTTTATTTCGGAGTTCGAAACATCCGGCAATGTTACGGGCATGAAAAGAAGCGAGCCTTCATCAAGAGGTGGCATAAATTCGCGGCCCAGCCGCATTACCAGAGGAATGCTTGCTCCAACCATGACAAGCGCCAGTACAAGAGTGATTTTTTTCCATTTCAGGCACCAGCGGATGACAGGAGAATAAAGAAAGATGAAGAACCTCGAAACGGGGTGTCTGGATTCGGGTCGCACTTTTCCTTTCAACAATAAAACCATTAGCACCGGTACTACAAACACAGCCACAAAGGCAGAACCAATCATCGCAAACGTCTTGGTCCAAACCAGTGGCGAGAACAGTTTCTTCTCCTGGCCTTCAAGAAAAAGGATCGGACTGAATGAAACCAAAGTTATCATGATGGCGCTGACAACCGCCTTCGCCACAAGCTTTGATGAGCTTTCAATTTTTTGTTCCCTTTCAAGTTTCGTAAGCATATAATTATTCTGTTTCTCCACTGATTGTTTTCATTGAATTTTCTACCATCACAATACCCGCGTCGACCAGATCGCCCACCGCAAGCGCAACACCTGCCAGCGACATGATATTTGATGTAATGCCAAACCATTTCATCATAATAAATGCGATCAATACTGAAAGAGGTATGGTAATCACAACCACCAGGGCGCTCCTGATATGCAGAAGGAATATGAACAAAACAATTGAAACGATGATTATTTCTTCGATCACCGCATTTTTTAACGTGGCAATAGTGGCTTCAATAAGATCTGACCGGTCGTATGCAATGCTGAACTTAACTCCAGCTGGCAATCCTTTTTCCACATCCGGAAGTTTTGCTTTTATCCGTTGTATCACTTCCTGGGCATTTTCACCGTACCGCATGACTATTATTCCGCCAACCTTTTCGCCCTGGCCATTTTCTTCGATGATGCCTAACCGAAGCTCACCACCCAT
The DNA here is from genome assembly GCA_036402175.1 of Chitinophagaceae bacterium. Classification (GTDB taxonomy): domain Bacteria; phylum Bacteroidota; class Bacteroidia; order Chitinophagales; family Chitinophagaceae; genus DASPKM01. The sequence goes on from DASWTK010000205.1 coordinate 5,033, forward strand.
CTGAACGGAGCCTATATCCTTTATCCTGACCGGAACTCCATTCAGGCTGGTAATAGAAATTTCTTCTATCTCCCGGATGTCTTTGATAAATCCTAAACCGCGAATGATATAACCAATGCCAGACTGTTCGAACTTGCTGCCACCTACATCATTATTGTTGCTCCTGATCTTGCCGACAACATCCATTAAAGGAATGTTGTAATACTGCAGCTTTAGCGGATCGATTATTACCTGGTATTGTTTCTGAAACCCTCCGTAAGAAGCAACTTCACTTACGCCCTCTACCGTTTGCAGTGCAAACCGGATATACCAGTCCTGCAAAGCCCTAAGCTCACCCAGATCATAACCGGGGGCATCCAGCGTATACCAGAACACGTGACCCAAACCTGTACCATCGGGTCCCAATGTTGGCGCTACCCCATCCGGCAAGAGCCGCTGCGCGTAATTGAGTCGCTCCAGTACCCTTGTCCTTGCCCAGTATATATCCACATCATCATCAAAAATCACAAATACAAAACTCATCCCGAACATGCTGTTGGCCCTTATATTCTTCACTTTCGGAATGCCCTGAAGATTACTGACAAGCGGATAGGTGACCTGATCTTCTATTATCTGCGGTCCTCTGCCCATCCATTCGGTAAAAATGATCACCTGGTTTTCCGACAGGTCTGGTATAGCGTCAACAGGCGTGGTCTTTACCGAATAGATGCCATATACAGTTATTACAGCCGCGATCAGCAACACTATATACCGGTTGCGAAGAGCGATTTCTATGAACTTGTTGATCATTCAGAAATAATTAATGAAGCAATAACACTAAAGAAGAAAGATTAAAAAACTGCAACAGTCGTTGTAAATGAGGATGCCCGACCAGTAGCCGGGCAGGAAAATGACCTCAAATGCGGAAAACACAATTGAGAATATATACGGGATTGTCAGTAAGTAAGGGTGGAATATGATTACGCGTCAACGGATACGAAGACGCCATCAGGAATATTAGTCCGCTTTCAACGTGAACAGCGCTTAAGATAGTTGAAGGGCTGACCAGATCTATAAATGACTGAACGGCTTTATTGCTTTCCTGCAGTTTTAATTGCTTGTGTTCATCTTTACAGCATGCCTTTTCACAGTCATCGATCTTCATCCCGCAATTGCCACAATTTTCCTTCGCCTGGTTTTCAAGTCCCCACGACACCAGCTCGTTCATGCAATAATGAAAATGAACCGTAGCGCCTGAGGAAGCGCCAAGATAAATGATGGCTAATATTAAAGCGAAGAGTCTTTTCACTGGAAATTAATTCCAAAGTAAATATACTCATATCACTTTAAAACTGATAATTATCAATACGGGGATTGATCTGTATCATCAAAGCTCTAACGTGTTTATCTGAACTGTTTTATACGAAATATCGCGAGCAATGCTCCGGCTCCGCTTACTATGGCTGCGGAAATGAACGCGATCCTGAATCCAGCGGTCAGCGCAACTCCCTGATCACTTCCATAATTCATCATTGATCTTGTAAGTGTGCCAGCGATCACAACAACTACAGCAAGGCCCAGCGCAGATCCGATCTGGTAGCTTGTATTAACAATTCCTGATGCCAGTCCTGTCTCCTGAGGTTTTGCTCCTGACATTGCAGCCATTGTGCCAGGTATATATGCCAATGACATTCCTATGGCGCCCATTACAGAGGCTGGTAAAACATTTAATAAGAAACTACCTTCTACTGGTACAAATCCAAAAACTATCAGCGAAGCGGTCAGGAACATCAGTCCGGCTACAAGATTCGCTTTGTATCCAAACCTCTGAACAAATTTACCGGTAAAGCCCACCATCAGCACCATGATGGTGATAGTCATAGGCAACAATGCAAGACCACTGTTAAATGCAGAGTATTGTAATGTTTGCTGCAGATATAGGTTCAGGAAGAACCAGAGTGGTATCCAGGCCGCGGCAAGCATACCTATCACCAGGTTTCCGGCAGAAAGGTTGGGCGTTTTGAATATTGTGAGCGGAAGCAGCGGATGCGCTTTGGTTCTTTGTGATAAAAGAAATGCGATAAAAAGAATTATTGCTGCTACTGCAATCGACAATGGCCAAATTACGCTTGCAGCCGGATCA
>DASWTK010000206.1:0-45049 GCA_036402175.1 Chitinophagaceae bacterium
AAGAACCGGAAACACAAAACCCAAAACACGAAACCCAAAACTCAACAACACTTCGGAGAAGAACCGGAAACACGAAACCCGAAACCCGAAACTCAAAACCCGAAACCCAAAACTCAACAACACTCCGGAGAAGAACCCGAAACTCAAAACCCGAAACCCGAAACCCAACAACACTCCGGAGAAGAACCCAAAACTCAAAACCCAAAACCCAAAACCCAAAACCCAAAATGCTCTCAATCCCCGAACAACAATTCCTAAACCGCGCCGTAGACCTCTCCCGGAAAGGTATGCAGGCAGGCAATGGTGGTCCTTTCGGTTGTGTGATAGTGTTAGATAACAAGATCGTGGGGGAGGGGTGCAATATGGTTACGTCTACCAATGATCCTACTGCTCATGCCGAGATCGTTGCCATCAGAAACGCATGCGCAAGCCTGAAAACTTTTCAGCTGAACGGATGTGATGTTTATACTTCCTGCGAACCATGTCCCATGTGCCTGGGCGCACTCTATTGGGCAAGGGTGAAGAGAGTGGTTTATGCCAATACACGTCAGGAGGCTGCAGCCATTGAGTTTGATGATGAGTTTATCTATAATGAGATCAGTACCGATTTCATGGCAAGGCAGATACCATTTATCCATGTTCCTCACGATGGAGCAAAGGAAGTATTCAGCCAGTGGAAACAGATGGATAGCAAACTGAAATATTAATTTGCTGAATTGGTGACGATTTATCCCGCTAACCGTTGAATGATAAAAAAGGCAATCGTGATCAGTATCAGAACAAGCGCAATGGCGATATAAATATATGGCTCGTCCTTGATCCTCCTCTTCTGGCGCTTTGCTTTCTTCTGCTGTAATTGTTTATTGAGATCTTTGTTCAGCTGCTCAACATACGAATGAATGTCCTTCTGGTTTTTGATTGCTCTCAACCCTTCAACTGCATCGCTTACCAGTTCATTATCGGCAATCTCTTTCTCAACCTCATGCTCTTCCTGCCGGCTCAATTTTCCGCTGATATAGTCCATCAACTTCTGATTGTCGATGTCCTTGTTGCTGTTTGATAATATGTTCAATAAATCGTCTGACATTCCCTTTATTTTTCAGGGTGGATTCTTTTTTCAAGCATGATCTTAAGATTACGCTTGCCGTTCTGAATATAACTCTTTACCTGTAATAACGAGTAGCCGGTAACTTCCGCTATTTCCTGGTACGACTTTTTTTCAAGGTAAAACAGTGTGATGCACTGGCGCTGATCGGGATTCAGTTGATCAAGCGCCATCTCCATATCCTGTAGCAGCAGGTCTTTTTCAATATGGTTTTGTTTGTCGTGCTCGTCGTAAACACTGGTTAGATGTTGTTCCCTGATTTCAACCGAAACTTTGCCCTGCCTGCCCCTCAGTCGCATCAGGCAATGGTTTCGGGCTACCATATATATCCACGCTTTGAAAAATTCCACCTTGTATTTAGGCAATTCTGTTATGGCCTTGAGGAAAATATGCTGAACGCAGTCTTTCGCCTCTTCCTCATTTTTCAGGTATTTCATGCAAACGCCCAGCAGCAGCAATGTGTACCTGGGTAGCAACGCGCCAAGCCATTGATTGTTACCATCGCTGTAATAGTTATCCAGCAATTGCTGGTCGGTAAGATTTGCATAGCGATCCTGGTATGTCATAAGGCAGATGCAAGTTAGGGAATTAGCCAATTTTGCCGATTAGCCAATAAGCCAATTAGATTTTTACTATCGTTCCATAAGTAATATGAAATCATCCGAAAAAATCAACCCCCATTTGCTTATTGGCTAATTGGCAAAATCTGCTAATTCTTCTTAGATGCTATCTTCTTCTTTTTGCACAAATTTCCCTTTCTTCGCAAACAGGAGAAAACGAATGATGTATTTAGTTTGTTGTGTGCCGGTGAGTCCGGTCAGGGCCGAAGCCTCTCACAGAAGTGAAATGGTAAGCCAGGTTTTATTCGGAGAGGCAGTAGAGGTATTGGAGCAGGCACACGACAAATGGGTGCGCATCCGTTGCCTTTACGACCAGTACGAAGGTTGGGCTACACTTCCGGGATATACTGAAATACAGGAAAGCATCGCCAGAAGCCAGGCGCATATGACAGCAGATTGGGACAATGAAATAAATCTGAATGGCCAGGTAATGCGAATTCCATTTGGATGCGACCTGCGTGCATTGCAAAATGGGAATGCGGAATGGGGCAAGTACAGCTGGTCGTTCAAAGGAAATCACCTTGATCCCAAATACACAAAACCAACCGAAAAGAACCTTCGCAAGTTCACTCACCTCCACCTGAACACCGGATACCTGTGGGGCGGTCGCTCAGTGTTTGGAATAGATTGCAGCGGATTTGTGCAACTTGTTTATAAATCATTCGGTATACCATTGATGCGCGATGCCGCTCAGCAGGCTATCCAGGGCGAAGCGATCGGCTTCTTGCAGGAAGCAGTGTGTGGCGACCTTGCATTTTTTGATAATGCAGAAGGCCGGATCGTACACGTTGGCCTGTTACTGAATGATCATGAGATAATACATTCCTCTGTAAAAGTTCGCGTGGATAAAATTGATAATCAGGGGATCATTAACTCTGATACCGGCGAAAGAACACACCACCTGCGCATCATCAAGCGCTATTTATGATTCTGAATACCCTGTTTGTGGTATTCCTTTACCGTTAGATAACTGAACCCGCCTGTTCGATTGTTATTCTTGGAAGTCGGCCAATGTGCCGGCTATTTTTGTTCTGTCAATATCAATTCACCTTTTTATTTAAAAGTTTTAGCCATGCGATTTGTTCAATTTGCGATTATGATCATGCTTGCCTCTGCAACTTTGCTTGCCTGTAAGAAAGACAAAGCCTCATCAACTTCAAATGCAGCTATTGAAGGGAAATGGATGGGAAAGTATGGGTTCGATAATGAAACCCCTGCAATTTTTTACGGCTTCAATATTAAGCCCGGAGGCGTACTGGAAGAATTCGGGGAAAGCGGAATGAAGATAGCACAGGGAACCTGGAAACTGGAGAATAACATCTTCACAGGCAATACTGTCTCTCTTCTCGGCTCCAACAATGAGTATTCTGTTATTGCTGCATTCAATGAAGCCAAAGGGGAGCTTCTCGGAAACTGGGGTTATGATGAAAGCGCCACAGACGGCGGTACGTTTACAATGAAAAAACAATAATTAACGGCATTAGGTCGGCAGGTTTACTGCCTGATCAGGATATTATAGTAGGATGGTAGATGTTTCTAACACGGCGGCATTTTCTAATGCTGCCCTTTTGTTTCTTAATTTTATAATTAAACCACACCCTTGAGGTTATTCTGCTTTGATTGCAGAAAAATATTCGGCCTGGCCTGGATATTTTTCTTTTTTGTCAGCCGTGCTTCCGCGCAACTGCCCGATTTTCACGTGCAATTGCTTAATGAAAGCAATGGGATACAAACTTCAAATATCACAGCGCTTGCGAGGGACGCTGATGGCTTTCTCTGGGTTCTTTCAAACAGGATGGTACAGCGTTACGACGGGCAGGATGCAACACGCATCGAGATCAGGGATGAAGAATTGCTCGACCTCGCCATCGATTCCGGAAACAGGGTATGGGTATCAACCCTGTCTGGTATTAAGAGATATGTGAACGATTTTCGCGGCTTTGTTCCGGTAACTATCAGCGGACCTGCTGGCGTCCGCTTCAATAAACTTTGCGCTGGCACGGGTGGCCGGCTGTGGGCAATGTCGAGTCATGGTGTTTATGTTTACAACAATAAAAACCAGGCTTTCGAGCCATATCTTATCAAAGGGCTTTCTGCTTCGCGGTTCGACAGAAGATTATTAACTGAATATAAGGACCGGTTATTTTTTACATCAGGGTCGGCAATACATATCTGGAATATCACTGCAGGTAAACTAACAGAAATACCGTTTCAGAATGTAAGGAATATAACGCCGGTGTCGGACAGTCTCATCTGGCTTACCGACTGGAACCTTCAGCCGTTTGAACTTAATCTTTCCACCGGTGAGTTTTCACCATTGCGATTGAATCGTTTTTTGCCCGCGCTGCCTACACCTTTTATTCTTATCAAAAATGCATTTCCACTTTCATCGGGAGAATATTTCGTAAGTACAAGCCATGGATGTTACAGGTATGACGTTGTCAGCGGAACATTCAGGAAGTGTTCTCTTTATCATACCGGCATTCGATTGCGTGACGATGAAAATGCGTTTGCAAATTATTACGACCAGGAGCGCAACTTCTGGATGATACTGGATGAGGGAATAGTATTTTTCAAACCTCAGGTGCACACTATCGGATGGCTCAGAAGCCAGGGTGGAACATCCAATTCGTGGAGCAATGACGTCCGGGCAATTGTGGAGGATGATAAGGAAAACCTCTGGCTTGCAACATTGAACGGTTTTACAAAATTAAATATCAGTTCCGGTGAATCAAGGTCGTACAGGCCTTTTAGCGCTTCCGATGGATATTCCTTTCCATCCGTACGCGGACTGTCGTACGATGGAAATAATCTTATTGTGGGTCCCACCAATGGAGGCCTGTTGATATTTAATCCTGCAACTGAGCGTTTCAGAAAACCAGTTATTGTTGCTGAAAACAGGGATAGCTTGCAACAGTTGCTGGAGTCGGATTTTATTTCACATATATATACACGTAAGAATGGGCAGCGGCTTGTGCTGGCCAAATCGGCCACTTATGTTTTGTACGACGACGATTATAAAATAAAGTTGGTGCCTCTCTCAGGAATTGCTGTAAATGCGCAGGTGGCCGCGGAAGATGGAAATGGCCGCATCTGGTTCGGGACCTTCGATGGAATTGTTTGCACAGACGATAAGTTCACAGTACTGTTCACCGATACGCTTCTAACTCCCAGCAGGCTTGTTACTGCAATTCTTGCGAAGGACAGATCAACCATGCTGGTGGGAAGTATCGGACTTTTTGAATACAATTATTCAGGCGGAAAACTTACAAAAAAGCAGATCATTCCGGAACTTGCCAATCAGCGGATCCATCTTTTGTTCAGCGACAGGCTGGGTAAATTATGGATCGGAGCAGACAATGGATTATACCGCTACACATCACAAACAGGTAAACTGGAATGGTTCGACGTATCGGATAATATTCAGAACAAGCGATTTAATACCGCAAGCGTAACACGGGCCTCGAATGGTTATGTTTTCCTGGGCGGATACAATGGCTTGAATTACCTGGTGCCTGAAAAGATCGCTTCACGGGCAGAGAAACTGAATGTGATCGTTTCCGCGATCAGGGTTAACCAGGATGATTCATCCTATCAGTCTGCTTCATACCCGATACAATTGAAGTATGGTCAGCACTCGCTCGAGTTCAGGTTCACCACTCCCTATTTCCATAATCCGCAAAAAGTTCAATACCGATATCGCATGCAGGGGCTCGATACGGGTTGGATATACAATGGAAGAAATAATGTTGTGAGGTTTTCATCGCTGGCTCCCGGAGAATATAATTTCCGCGTAGCGGCTACCCTTGATGGGATCAATTGGTTCAATGGCAAACGGACTTATTCATTTATCATCAGGCCGGCCTTCTGGCAGACCGGTTGGTTCATCGCTCTTTGCGCGCTATTGGTTGCTGCGGGCCTTTACATTTTCTATAGAAACTACCGCAACAGAATGCGGAGGAAGGAAATGCAGAAGATGATAGATTATTTTGCCTTATCGGGGCACGACCACTCCACGGTTGATGATATTCTCTGGGACATAGCCCGTAATTGCATCTCAAGGCTCGAATTTGAGGATTGCGTTATTTATATGCTGGATGAAGAGCGGAAGGTGCTGGTGCAGAAAGCCGCATATGGCCTGAAGAATCCTACTGAAAGAGAAATTTACAATCCCATTGAAATACCTCTGGGCAAAGGGATCGTTGGTTCAGTAGCCGCAAGCGGAAAGCCCGAACTGATACATGATACTTCTAAAGACCCGCGTTATATTGTTGACGATGCCAACCGCCTTTCCGAATTATCGGTCCCTATTGTTTACGGTGAAAAAGTTTTAGGAGTGATCGATTCGGAGCATCATAAAAAGAATTTTTTCGACAGCACCCATCTGAGCGTGCTGCTTTCTGTGGCGTCTATATGTTCTTCAAAGATCGCCAAAGTACGTGCGCAACAGGCATCACTTGAAAAGGAAGCGCAAATGAGAGAGCTCGATCACCTGATGAAGGAGAGCCGCCTTGCAGCGCTGCAGTCTCAAATGAACCCGCATTTCATTTTTAATGCAATGAACTCCATTCAGCGTTTCACATTGGAGAACGATGTTGAAAACGCAAACAGGTATATTTCGAGATTTTCGCGATTGCTGCGCATGGTACTGCAGCATTCAGAAAGAAACACCATTACGCTGGAAGATGAATTGCAGATGCTTCAGCTTTATCTTGAAATTGAATCGCTTCGCATGAGCAATGGGTTTAGTTTCCAGATTGAAGTGGACGAAGAAATTGAAACGGATGCCGTGAAGATCCCGGGAATGATTGTGCAGCCTTTTGTTGAAAACGCGTTAACGCACGGTCTGGCCGCGCGTCATGGCGAAAAACTCCTTACCGTAAGATTCTTCATGCCGGAGGACCATGTGTTACTGTGCGAGGTTACTGATAATGGCATCGGCCGGGAAAAAGCCAGTTTACTCAAGAAGAAAAAAGAGGCCCTTCTGCCACACCAGTCAAAAGGCATCGGACTTGTAAAGGAAAGATTATCATTATACGACCGGCAATCAGTGGAAAGCATTGATTTTATTGACCTTTACAATGACATGGGTGAACCTGCCGGCACGAAGGTTAAAATTGGCATCCCGATCCTGCCTGTCTCCTGATTTTTCAGGATTGCCACATGCGTTGATTTTATCTAACTTCAGCACATGATTAGAGCCCTGATCGTGGATGATGAGACCGCAGCTTCCGACGTGCTGCAACTTATGATCGGGCGATATATACCGGCCATTACAGAACTGCGGGTTGCTAATGAGCCGCAGGAAGCAATTCGTTTAATTGAAGAATTCAAGCCCGAACTGGTATTCCTCGACATCGTGATGCCGCTTACCAATGGCTTTGAGTTACTGAGTCAGGTGCAGCAGCACCACTTTGAAGTGATATTCACAACCGCTTACAATGAATACGCCGTCAAGGCGATCCGCTTCAGCGCTTTGGATTACCTGCTTAAGCCAATTGATGCCGATGAACTGAAAGCCGCTGTGCAGCGGTTTATAACGAAACAGCAAACCGGACCCGCTAGTCCGGGTATGTACAGCAACCTGCTTCATAACCTGCAGGTAAAGGAAGAAATAGACTTCAGGCTTGCGATTCCCACCAACGATGGCGCTCGCTTTGTGGCGCCCGAAGAACTGATACGTTGTGAAGGAGAGAGAAATTATACATGGTTCTTTCTTACCAATAACAGGAAACACCTCAGTTCAAAAACCATTAAGGAATACCAGGATATCCTGGAGAAACAGGGTTTTCTCCGCATTCACAAATCGCATCTGGTGAACAAAAAATACGTTGAATATTATTTAGGAGAAGGTGCGGTGCTTCTGAAAGACAAGACCAGGCTGCCGGTTTCACGGCAACGGAAAGAAGAAGTGATGCGGCTTCTGGGTCAGTGAGATTAATTAAATGAGGTCAATTATTAAACCAACCCTTAACCCATTTCACTACCGTTTCTTCCCATCCCATCATTTTAAATGCGGTGTAGAATAAAATAATCGCGAAGATCTTTCTCAGTGAATCCTTGTCTATTTTTAACGCAATGCTGCTGCCTAAGTATCCTCCCGCGATAAATCCAATCGCGAGAATGCCAATGATCCGGAAGTCGATAGGCGTTCCCATTTTTTTGCAATCCACGTAATACTTCAGAAAACCCAGGATCACAACAGGAAATGTAAGTACTCCCAATGAAGTGCCTTGTGCCTGGTGTTGTGAATAATGCAGGAACCACACGAGGGCCGGTACCAGGATTATTCCTCCGCCCACACCAACCAGTCCACTCAATACGCCTGCAGCCAATCCAATCAGGATGACGATTATTATTTCTGTTGACATGTTGCGTTGATTCATGAATAGATTGTAAAATCAGTTAAGCGCCGATATTTTATACCCTGCAAATGTTGCGGCTATGCCTAACACAACACTTGCAACTGAGTACAGCAGTGCGGTCATAACGCGACCTTCATTCAACAATCGGATGTTATCGGCGGAGAACGCGGAAAAGGTCGTGAATCCACCGCACAAACCGGTAGCAAGCAGCAACTGCATATTATAAAAATGCGGTGCACGGCTTCCATAGCCGATGAGAATTCCAATGAGAAGGCTACCAATGATATTCACAGCGAAAGTAGCAAGCGGAAATGAGCTGTGTCTGATCAGCAGGTAGCATCCGTAACGCAGCATGGATCCAAGCATGCCGCCGGCGCCAACAAGTAAGAAGCCTTTCAGCATATCAGTCACCAATAAAGGTTTTTAAGTCAACCAGCCATTCACCATTTACGCGAACTACTTTAAGCGCGGTGGTATCTTTTGTGAATGAATTCGAGTATGTATAGAGGGTAGTGGAGTCATTCAGTGCTTCAATGCTGATGGGACGGATATCTGCATTTTTGAAAGCGCGCACTGTATCCTGAGAATATTTCCGGTACATTTCCTTCCACCTGTCCAGCAGCATAAGGTTGTCTTCATTCTTGAGCAGGAAAAACCGGGCCTTATCATAATCGCCGTCCAGTGAGGCGCGGATGAATTCGCGGCCCGCATCCTGCGCGTCTTCTGCCTTCTGATAAGTAGCTTCATTATTGCAGGACACGAAAAGCGCAATAGCAGAGAGGTACAAAAATCGTTTGATCATGCAGCTGTCTTTGGTGCAAACTTAAAGAAATAATTAAGGCGTCCGATGGACGCCTTTTATAAGTGATGAGTTATTTGCGATAATCTTCTTTTTCTTTTTCGCGCTCTTTGTATTCTTTATCATAAGCGCGGAGGATGGCTTTCACCAGGCGGTGACGCACTACGTCTTCCTCATCAAGTTCAATATGACCAATGCCATCAATATTTTTCAGGATCCTGGAAGCTTTTTCAAGTCCGCTTCTCTGATTTTTCGGAAGGTCGATCTGCGTGATATCACCGGTGATGATCGCCTTTGCATTGGCGCCTACACGGGTTAGAAACATCTTCAGCTGCAGGTCGGTGGCGTTCTGAGCTTCGTCAAGGATAATGAAGGCATTATCGAGTGTTCGGCCGCGCATATAGGCGAGCGGCGCGATCTCGATGGTGCGTGTGCTCATATAATAACCAAGCTTATCTGCCGGGATCATGTCGTCCAATGCGTCGTACAAAGGACGGAGATATGGATCGATCTTTTCCTTAAGATCTCCCGGTAAGAAACCAAGGCTTTCCCCTGCTTCAACAGCCGGTCTGGTAAGGATGATCTTTTTAACCACCTTGTTCTTTAACGCTCTTACGGCCATTGCAACGGCAGTATATGTTTTACCTGTTCCGGCAGGTCCGATCGCGAAAACGATGTCGTTTTTTTCAACCATGGTCACCAACCGTTTCTGATTGGCTGTTCTGGCACGTACAGTTTTGCCATTGGGACCAAATACCAGTATGTCGTTTGGATTGCGGTCAATGAAATGATCAACCGTCTCGGCATCATCGCCACCGAGGATCTGCTCGAAATAATTCTCGCTCAGGTGCCCGTTTCGTTCAAGATATTGCACGATCAGGTCAATTTTTTCTTTTGCGTTCTCCACCTGCTCAGGGGCTCCGCTTAGTTTTATCTGGGTACCGCGGGATAATATCTTTAACAGGGGAAATTTCTTCTTCAGAAGATCAAGTTTGCCATTGTTAACACCGAAGAACTCTATAGGGTTAACGGTTTCAAGGTTGATTATTGTTTCTGTCAATTCAGGTTCAATTTTAGTTCACTAATAGTAGTATCAATTTTAATACCACTGCCCGGTCTATCTATCCAAATATAACTAAACCGTCTAAGAATATTTCAAAGTTACTTATACACAGGTTGTGGAAATATTAAAACGTACTTAAGAGTAAGTTAAGTATGTATCCGGGGCTTGATATTACCTGACCAATACTGCATAGCCTCGTTGCTGAACCTTCTTGCCTGTATCCCTGTTCACGTATCGCAACACCCATACATAGGTTCCGGTTGGTTGCTCCCTGCCCTGGAAACGGCCGTCCCATCCCTGTTTCCAGTTCTTTGTATTAAAGATCATCTGCCCCCAGCGATTATAAACAGTGAACTCAAGATTATCGGCTTTAACAGCGTTAAGAGGATACAGGAAATCATTTTTCCTGTCGCCGTTTGGAGTGAAAGCATTGGGCACGGCAACCACACAGCTGATATATATCTTCACTGGTTTCTGAATGGATTGACTGCAGCCAAAACTATCTGTTACTGTATACCTGACATTATAAATGGTTTCTCGCGAAGGCCTTGAATATACATGCGAAGTGGTAGCACCTGAACCGAAACCGCCATCACCGAAATTCCAGTCGTGCTGCACCACCTTTCCCACTGAATTCGCAGTAAACAAAACTGGCTCCTGCGGACAATTATCTTCAAACACTTTGAAATCGGCCTTCAGGAAATTTGCCAGCACTATCGAAGTAGTGGTGCTGTCGCTGCAAAATCCATTGCTTACCTTAAGTTGAATGGTCTTTGGTCCGAAAACAGTGTAGCCCGCCTGCGGAGATTGCAGGTTGCTCCGGATGCCATCATCCAGGTTCCAGCTCCAGGTATTCACGCCATTACCTCCCGGATGAACAAAATCAACAAGGTCTGTTGTACAATCGTATTGAATGCTGTATGTAAAATCCGCATTCACTGTATCCTTCACAAGAAACGGTATGAACGATCCTGCCGGCGTTTCCGTCGCGCACTCATTCATCAGTGTGTTTCCATCTGTACCTCTTTGCAATTGAATGGTAAAATTACCGCCTCTTTCAAGTGGCTGCGCAAGCGTGATTACAATCGAATTGGTTAAACCACCGGAGCAATTGCCCGTTACTGCGTTTATGCCTGCAGGGTAGCTTCCATTTACTATAAAGTCGCTTCCATCTGCGGCAATGCTTGCGCACATTATGGGTTTGGTGAAAACAAGCTGTAATGTTCGCGGCGCACATGTCACTGCCGTTAGGCTGTCCATTGGCGTTGGTGCAACAGGAATTACGGTAAATGACGCAACGTCGGTTGCCGGAACCGGGTTATCACAAAAGTCAAGCAAAGTATTTCCGTCGCTTCCCCCTTTTACATTAAGCGTATAATTTCCGGGCGGAAGAAATCTGTCGAGCTTCAGTTCAATTGAATCCGTATCAAATTTGGTTGTGCAATCAAAACCTTTGGCACTAATAACAGTAGCACTGCCCGGCGTTATGAAAAAATCAGAACCATTCGCGGCAATGCTGCTGCATTTTATTTTTTTATTCAAACCAACTCTGACAACATCCCCGCCGCAGTTTGAAGTAGCGGATCTCAGACGCGGGACATTGGTGTCGGTGATCACCGCGGTGCCGCCTTTGAATTCAAGTGTGTATCCACTCTGTGAATTGGTGAAATGGCTTACAAGCAAAAGGTAATTATGTCCGGTAATGAGTGTTGGCATGGTGCTGAACAACGCCTGACCACTTCCCGCGCACACGAAAAGGCTGGAACCCGCAGAGGAAGCGCCGGTAAGTCCGGTTTCGCCACTCCAGTTGCACGCTACCACGAGGTTGCCATTGGAATAAATGGTGTTAGGATCCACTCCAGTTACATCATAAAGCTCCCAATCATAATCACTCGAGAGTGTTTTAGGAGTTATTAGAAATCCGAGTGTGCCACCCTGAAAGCAGGTGAACTTATAAAAAAAGGGATTTATGTCGGTTAAATTGGCTGTGTTTCTGCAGTTGGGAGAAGGAAGCGATGTCCCACCGCATAGCGGTACTGTATTCTGTGTAAACACGCTGGTTCCGCAAACGGGAAAGGCTGTAGAAGGCGTTTGGCCCGGAGATGTACAAACCTGTGCGCTGGCTGTACAAATGATCAATAAGCAGTTAAGTGTAAGTAAAAGCGATCGCATTGTCATTATCGGGATAAAGATAACAGCCGCTTCCGAAACCGCAGCCCCGTTCTTGTAATTTGTTCAAATAGTCAATTGTTTACGCCGGATCGCTGCAATGGGTTTGTTAAAATCCTTTGCTTTACAGTTCACGCCATGTATGGTCGGCCAGGAGCTGAACTGCCGCGATAAATTTTTTGAATGGTCCCGAACCACCCCATTCCTTAGGCGAAACCAGGGAAAGCATATGGTTGTCGTCGTGCTTTTCGTAGAGGTAATAGGTTTGCCCGATATTTGGTTTGAATGAAAGCTTTGCATTATAGATCATCATGGAAAGCTCTTTTCGTTTCTGTATTTCCTGTGCCTGTAAAGCAAGCAGCTCTATCTGCTTACGGATCTGATCCAGCTGCATATTGGTCTGCTCTTCCATTGCGGTCAGCGCCTTGTGTTTGATTACGCCTTCCTCCGTAGGTCTGATCACTGCGCCCGAAACCGAAGCTGAATAGGGTAGAACACTCAGTTGCTTGTGATAGATCTCGGTATTGATATATGAACTATTGTCGGACCTGACCCCTTGCTGCGTTATTTTGAGATAGCCATTCGGCATGATCTCATGCACCACATGCAACACAACCTGTCCTTGCCTGTAAAAATGAATGCTGAATGTTATTCCATCCGGAAAGCTCACCTGGGTGTTGTCGGCCAGTGCAGTATTTTCAAATGGCTGAAGGCCCTGTTCGGCCAGAACGCGGTATTGAGCTGAAAAAGCCTGATTGGCCAGGCTCACCCAGTTGTGATGAATGATAAGTTCCCTGGTCTCATTCACCGCGTCAATTTTATAAATGCCGCTCTTCGGCCGTTCGCCTGATTCATAAGTGCCTTTCTCTGGGAATAATTGCCAACTCGCTAAGAAATTATATGCCTGGACCACTTTGGGATATTTAATTGAAAAGAACAAAGGTTTTTCATTTTAGTTGAAAAACCATGAAGAATGTTTGCGATCATGACAGTTAGTGATTTCGTATTTTACATCAAATTACCTTTTATGAAAATACAGATGATGATTGCGTTGGCAATCTTTGTTGCCGTTGCAGGTAATGCTCAGGAGCCGAAGCATGCAAATGAAATTCTGAAGGAAGCCTATCAGAAGGCTGGCAGGGAGAAGAAAAATGTATTTCTGCTTTTTCATGCTTCCTGGTGCGGGTGGTGCCATAAAATGGATACCGCTATGAACGACCCCGCGGTGAAAAAATTCTTTGACGATAATTATGTCATTTCTCACCTGGTGGTTTATGAATCGAAGGATAAAAAGGGGCTCGAGAATCCCGGAGCGCTGGAGTTGCTTACAAAGTATAAAGGCAATGATCAGGGCATTCCATACTGGCTGGTGTTTGATAAGAATGGCAGATTGCTGGCCGATGCCCAGATGAGGCCAGAAGGCGCAGGACCTGCAACGGAAGGAAAAAATACCGGCTGTCCGGCAAGCCCGGAAGAGGTAGCGCATTTTATAAAAGTACTCGAAACAACCTCATCGCTTAATGCTGAACAGTTATCTGTAGTGCGGAACAGGTTTCTGAAGAACAGCAATTGAGATGGACTCATATACTTATCTTTTTGCATATTCAATTCTTTGTCCGATCTTAAAAGTCTAAACCAAAACTTACGTCATTATGAAAAAAGTATTTGCCTTCCTGATGGCCTTCGCTATCATGGCACAATCATTCGCCGCCGTTATTACAAAACCAACTCCACTAAAAGCTTCAGACGTCCGGATTCCCATTGCAAATGGTAAAGTAATTACCCTGCAAGAGCTGGCTGATATGAAAGCTACCGACTATGCAAAGCTGACCGGCAAAAAAATGAAATTCTTTGACCGCGTTGGATTTAAGATCGCCCAAAAGAAATTGCGCAGCAGCATTAATGAAGATGGAACAATCAACAGCAAAAAACTTCAGAAGAATTTAAGCAAAGCCGACGGCTCTACAGGATTTCACCTTGGAGGTTTCGCACTTGGATTTTTCCTTGGACTGATTGGCGTACTGATCGCGTATCTGCTGAACGATGAATACAAGACAAACAGGGTTAAATGGGCATGGCTGGGACTTTTAGCAGGAATTGTTTTCTGGTTGCTGATCGTTGTAGCATTGCTATAACATTTTAAATGTAGTTGTTATAAGCGCGGCGGAAGTCGCGCTTTTTTTATGTTTAAAAAGATTATGCATGTAAAATATAAACCGTTACTGCGTGCGATGAAACTGATCGTGTTACTTTCTAAATTCTGAATTTTTCTCCTTCTGATCCCGCAACATTTCAGGGAAGCCCCATCCACGGGCCAGTGCGCTGACTGAACTGGCAATTCTTCTGGCCTTTGTTGCCGCTGTTTTTGCACTTTCAATCCATTTGCTGAAATATAAACGATGTGAAAACGGGAGACTGTTGAAGTGATCGTTAGCCCGCGGCTCGTCTGATAAGCATTCAAGAAGGTCGGGCGACAGTTCGGGAAGTTTTTCATCTACATCCAGTTGAACTTTCAGTTTGTCGCCCATGCGTTTTCCAACTCCCTTACGCAATGCCGCATTCAATGGCATAATAAAATCTCCTTCGCCCATTGGTATCAAAGCAATTCCTTTTATACTGAAATTGTCCAGCCTGCCTTTGACACGGAAACTTTTTTTATTTCCGGGTTTCAATTGCTGCGCAATTTTTTCCGGGATCTCAATATATGTCCATCCGGTTTTTTCACCTTTCTTGTCAAAGCGGCGGATAATAGTTGTGAACTGTATCATACCCAAAATTACAGGCTGAGCCGTCAAAAAAGAAAAGGGATGAGAATGCCTTTCCCCGTTTTTTCTCTCATACCATACAGAACAAAAAGGCATAATTTTTTCAGCAATTTATCCGCAACAATAATTATTAACTCAAAAAAACTTCTTTACCATGTCAGAGAATAATCGTAACAGAAGTTCCTCTTATGGTTCTGATGAAAATTGGGATCAGGACCAGCAACATAACCAGTATCGTGGTCAGTATAGCAATACCGGCCAGTCGAACTTTGATCGTGATAACGACCTGAACAGAAATCGTAATTATGGCGGCAGCTATGGTTCGGGTCAGGGCGATCGCAATCATGGAAGATCAGGTTCACCTTATGGAAATGAATACAATCAATACCAGGGCGGACAAGGTTATGGAAGCAGCTATGGAACGGCATACGGCAGCAGGCGCGAAGGTGATTTTGGTAGTAGTCAGGACAGCAGTTATGGTCAGACAGGTCAATCAGGACACTACGATCAATCACGGCAGTACGGACAGTCCGGACAATATGGTCAGTACGGACAGTCTGGTCAGTACGGACGCCGCGATGAATTGAGTGGCGGCTATGGAAACCAGGGTGCAAATTATGGTAACAGGTATGGTACATCCGGTGGCTACAGCAATTACGACAGAAACCGTAACTACGACGATTACGGATCAGGTTATAGTAATACGGGCGGAAGTTATGGTAGCAGCTACGGAGCAAATCGCAGCAGCTGGGCCAACAGGGAAGGATCAAGGCAGGACGATCGTAACTGGTGGGATAAAACCCGCGATGAAGTTTCCTCTTGGTTTGGTGATGATGAAGCTGAGCGCAGACGGCAGCGCGACCGATTGGTAAGTCATAGGGGCAAAGGACCTCGTGATTACCGACGTTCTGATGACCGCATACTTGAAGACGTGTGTGACAGGCTGAGCGATGATTCCTTTGTGGATGCATCTGAAATAGATGTGAAAGTTTCCGGATCAGAAGTTATTCTGACTGGAACTGTTGAATCACGGGAAGCTAAACGCAGGGCCGAAGACATTGCAGAATCAATTTCAGGTGTAAGCAATGTTCAGAATAACATTCGTGTTACCAGTAGCGGTAGCTCAGATACGAGGGGACTTGGAACCACTGGCAGAAGAGCAAGCGAGTGATTTGACAAGCTAAAACAAATCTCAAATAAAGATGTGATGATGTAAACGGCAGCAGATAATTCTGCTGCCGTTTTATTTAGCGGATATAACCTTTCATGAAACTTTCTATCTGACCGCAGTTTACAAATATTGGCTTTGAATCGATAATTACATTAAGTGATGAACCTGATACCGAATAAGAGCCTTTGATGGAACTGCCAAACACACTGACACTAAACGACCCTTCTGTTTCATTACCATCAAAATTTCCTCCCTGCTTAGCGATCTCCGTTTTCACGCTATGAATAACATCGGCTGGCGCGGCCGAGAAGGGCAGCGTGAAATTACATTGTGCCATAGTTTACTTTTTTATTGATTTACTTTTTCACTGAGGGAACAACTGCAACAACTGTTCCGTTATCCATTACTGATCGCCGGTAGGAACTATGGCGCTGGTTTCAAACATCAGCATTACGGTTTTCTGCGGAGCAACCGGCCGGTGCATAACACCTTTTGTTATAGTTGCTCCCTGTCCGGGATTCAATTCGAGTGTACGGTCTTCCAGTTCAATGATCAGTTTGCCTTCCAGTACAAAAAAGAATTCATCGTCGTTGTCGTGCTTGTGCCAGTGGAATTCACCTTCAACAATTCCTAGCCTGACCACACTGTCGTTCACCTGTGTGAGTGTTCTGTTAGACCATTTCTCCTTTGTATTTTTTACGATTTCCGGTACGTCAATCACTTCAAGGTGATCGTACTTTACATCAAGCGAAATGTTGTAATCCTGTTGTGTTTGCATGGCGTTTATTTAAATTGATAAAGATTCAAATCTTCGAATCATCAAACCGAAGATCCATTTCCGCAATTTACTTCATAACTCAATTCCTGCCGGGCAAAAATGCTGAATGGTCATTTTCATTTCCGGGAATCCTTTCCGGAGTAATCCCTTTTGATTTAACTTTCACCTTACATTTCCAATCAAGGAGTGAATATTCCACATTTCGAAAAATTTCAACTACCGCATATGAGAAGTCTCCTTCTGTTCATTTTATCGGTTGCGCTGATTAGTCATTCGATGGCGCAGCAAACCCAGAAACCAGTTCTGCACGGAAAGAACTGGATGGCTATTACGGGCAAACCTCTTGCCGCAACCGCAGGCGCTATGATCTTTCAAAAAGGTGGCAATGCGGTGGATGCTGCCTGTGCCATGCTGGCGGCAACATGCACCATGTGGGATGTGCTTAGCTGGGGAGGCGAAACACAGGCCCTCATTTACAATCCTAAAACCGGCAAAGTGATTGGAATTAATGCGCTTGGAGTGGCGCCAACCGGAGCTACCGCGGCTTTTTTCAAAGGGAAGAATTTGAATTATCCACCGGAATATGGACCACTGGCCGCGGTCACGCCAGGTACACCAGGTGGATTGTGCACAATGCTTGCAGAGTATGGAACCATGAGCCTGAAGGAAGTTCTGGCTCCGGCGATGCAACTGGCAGCGGGCTACCCCATTGAAGCCCAAACAGCCAACAGCATCGAAAGAAACAAAGCCAGGATAAAGCAATGGCCCTATTCCAAAACAGTTTTCCTTACGCATTCAGGCCAGGAACGTGAAGCGCCGGAACCTGGTGAGATCTTCAAACAAACCGACCTGCTGGAAACCCTCTCAAAAATGGTGGATGCTGAACAACAGGCATTGAAAAAGGGCAAAAGCCGTAAAGACGCCATTTATGCAGCGAACGACAGGTTTTATAAAGGCGACATCGCGGTTGAATTCTCGCGTGGCTGTAAAGAACAGGGCGGACTAATTACAACCGAAGACCTCGCAAAATGGAAAGTAATTATTGAAGAGCCTTTGAAAGTAAACTACAAAGGGATAGATGTATATAAACTTTCACAATGGACGCAGGGTCCCGTAATGCTTCAGGCGTTGAACATGCTTGAGAATTTCGACCTTAAGAGTATGGGCTTCAATTCTGCAAAATATATCAACACCATCTGCCAGGCTATGCACCTATCGTTTGCCGATCGTGATTTTTATTATGGTGATCCTTATTTCACTCCCGAAGAACCGATCAAAGGACTGCTTTCAAAAGAATATGCTAAAGAGCGTGCACTTCTTATCAACCCGCTTAAGAATGATCCGAAAGCAGGACCCGGAGATCCCTATCCATTCGAAGGCCGTGTCAATCCTTATTCAGGATATTTAAAACAAAGAGGATTCGCGGCAAACGCTGTCGCTGATGAAGAGTATTTGGCGCAACTGAGACTGGGAACAACATCGGTTGAAACTGCCGACAAAGAAGGTTGGGTGGTTTCCATTACGCCAAGCGGAGGATGGTTGCCCGCTTGCATAGCAGGTCGTACCGGAGTTGGTATGAGCCAGCGCATGCAAAGTTTTGTTTGCGATTCATCGCTCAATCCATTTAATGTTGTTGAACCGGGCAAGCGCCCAAGAGTAACACTGACGCCTACCATGGCATTAAAAGATGGAAAGCCATATATTTCCTTTGCTGTTCAGGGAGGCGACACACAGGATCAGAATCTGTTGCAGTTCTTTCTGAACATGGTGGAGTTTGGAATGAACGTTCAGGAAGCGGCCGAAGCGCCGAATGTAAATACCAATCAATTGTTCCTTTCGCTGGGAGGTGAAGACCGCAAGCCCAAGCCCGGATCCATTATTCTTAACTCCGAAACACCAGCCTGGGTCAGAAAAGAATTGCGACAAATGGGTTATACGCTCAGCTTCGAGGACAGAACATCAGGTCCGATCAACGCAATTTATTTTGATTGGAAGCATGGCACTTTCTGGGGAGGTTCCTCTAACCACGGCGAAGATTACGGAATAGGATGGTAGATCATCGCCTTGCAACTATCTGTCCGCTGAATGAGATCGACTGACGATTGTTGCTGTTCACCTGCAGGGTTGCAATACCTCCCGATGAGATATTGAGGTTAAGCTCCCGCACATCCTGCGCGTCTGCTGGCCTGATATTAATATTCCAGCCACCTCTTCGTCCAACCGATTGAACATATTCAAATTTAGTGGAGGTAAACCTGATACCACCTTCCCTTGAATCGATCGGAGCGGCATAAGCACGACCAAAATAGGGGAGGAACGAAATAATTGAATCCGGCGTAATCCTGAGATCATATTCACCGGTCAATTGTCGTGATCGCATGCCCAACGGGTTTGCCGTCTGGGCAACGAAAACAAAACGTTTCGATTCTATAAGACCAGCGATATCTGAATTACGGGCCTGGCCTGGTCCCGCGCAGGATGTAGCTGTTATGATCAGCGCCAGCACAACTATAAAATAATTGATAGCTTTCATTTCAAAAGAAATAAGTACAACAGTTAAGCAC
Organism: Chitinophagaceae bacterium; assembly: GCA_036402175.1. GTDB lineage: Bacteria > Bacteroidota > Bacteroidia > Chitinophagales > Chitinophagaceae > DASPKM01. The sequence continues at coordinate 19,400 of DASWTK010000206.1, forward strand.
AAACGTTGTACCAGCAAAGGCAGCCGATGAAGTGATTTAGTTAAAACTTACTTCAAAAATCCGAAGTCGATCACGCGCCTTACATACTGCTTGTCTTTTATCACCCAGGTTACTTCGTAACTGCCAAGGTTATCGCGACTGAGCATGTAGATGTATATTTTCTTGTTGTCGGGCGACAGGAAAACTTTGTTGTATGATTTTACAGTTCCTGATGCATCGCGGTAAGTGAAGTCGGGCTCATAAAGATCTGCATACGCCGCGGCAGGGATCGCAACCGTATCTTTTCCGATAAGCACTGTTACAGAAGCAATGGTTGTGCGCGGAACCTCACCATATTTTCCATAATACGGTTTTCCATTTATCCGGACCAGGTGTTCTTTGTTGTAATACTGTAGCTTGTATTTGGTTGGATCAAAAACACCTGCCTTAATTGTAACAGTTATGTCGCTGCCAGTGAATGTAATGTAATCAGTACCATAGCTTGTGGCGGGTATACTCGCAAGGGTTCCTTTGCCAATGCTTTCGTCCATTCCGCCAATGCTGAACGACGCTACGTCGGCCCTGATGTCTTTTTCCTGTATCCTCAGGAAATTTTCTTTTTTACTGCGGTAATCGGGGAAGTCACGGTCCTGCGAAAAGGAAGTAAAATACATAAGAAGTGAGCACACTAGGAGGATATTACGCATGGTCTGGATTGATGATCAATCTCTAAAAGTAAAGATTTGTCTGTTAATTAAAATGAAAATCCAGTTATGAAAAAGCCCCGCAATTGCGGGGCTATGTTGCTTTCAATATAGAGTAATGAATAATTAAAGGATATAGGATTTATAGGATATAGGATTGAAAAGTTTCCATCATCAGGATTAATAAGTTTCCATCTCAGGATTAAGCGATGTTAAGATATCCGGTGATCAATATATAGACGCTTGAAGCGATAAAAGCAAGTAACAGGGTCAATACCGCGATCGTGGCTCCTGGCCTGAACTCATCTGATGATTCATTTTTCACCGTTTCATTTAATTTCGTATCAGTTTTCATGATAGTAGTTTCGGTAATAGAGGTAAATAACGTGCCATTGATTCTGCAGCATTTCGCGCAGAAAAAAACGGTCATTATGGGGAACCCTGACCCCAAACACATAAGTTTTAGCCTGAAATTGCCTGAAATAGTTTCCACTTTGTTATATCCGTTAACAAAGTGTAGAGCTGATCCTGGGGAAAATGCGAATCACTTCTTTTGCAAATCGAGATAGTCCAGGAAATAGATGACTTTGATGGAGAAATTCGTTTGCTGCGGCAGGCTCAACGTATTACGCAGGTTGGTATAATACTTATCCTGAATGAACTGATCAAACTGCTGTGAGGCGCTTTTCCATCCAACATTGATAAAACTTCCGGGCCCGAATTGCCAGGTATAATTCATGTCGATATTAAAGAAGTTCACATTATTGTCAGGATTTCTCGAAGGCGCGGTTTGCATTGCTTCCACATAGCCATCCTCCTTCAGTACAAAAAATTCTTTATAGCTCACCTTGCTCCAGTAATGCCGCATGCGGAATACCAGGCCCATTTTGTTGGTGAAATTATATTTGATATTCAGAATGTTTTCCGCGGTTCGCTGGTTGCGTAACCCAAATGCCACGTCTTCGCCGTTCTGCTCAACAAAAGCAAAACCAAGATTACGATTATAAAATTCAAGATTATGGGAAAGGCCCAGGCTGAACTTGTCGCTGAAACGGTAATTGTTGTTCAGCGCGATATCAAAGTTCTGCGAATTGTAATCAGGAAAACGTCGCTGGAATGCTTCTATGCTTGCTGAATATTTTTTTGCGCGGTTGGTATTGATCCAGAACCCTGTTCCCCATGAACCCGGCAGTTTCACTTTTTTCCCCCACACTCTTGGCTCATAAAAATCCTGGGATTCCGGATTAAAGCTGGCATTTATTCCAACGTTCCACAGGTTTTTCATCTGGCCATTGATATTGCCATTAATGCGTAAATTCTGATACCTGCGGGGCTTATACATTTCGGAATAATTACCGTTCAGGTTAAGGTAAATGTTATTATAAAAACTTTTTGGCTTCAGCCATTTATAACTGGCATAAAATCCATGCGTGAGATAATTGTTATTTGTAAAATATCCCATATCGCGCTGGTCATACTTTTCATCTGCAAAATAGCGATGGATATCAAAATTGAACCGGCCTTTAAATTTTCCCAGGTAAGCATTATAGTGATAACCTGCCAGCGTTTTGCCCGGTTCTTCGTAGCCGATAAGTCGGCTATGCGTTACCTGACCCCAAACATTCCAGTCAACTTTTTTATCGTACAGATCCCAAAGCACGGCTGTTACGTTAGCGTCATAATCTTTTCCGCTTCTCCATACATTGGTGTTTACCAGCGTTACACTTGAATTGTTTTTCATCGCCTGATCTAACACTATAACATTGTAATTGGTAAGCGGATTTGTTTCCAGCTTATAATGTTCTTTTGTCAGATTTTCTATCGTGGCATATTGCGCCTTGGTGATCGCATTGAAAAATCCGATGCCGAGTTTTTTAGCGGTGCGACCACTGATCTTGGTAGCATTCAGCAGTTTTGTTTCAGATGGATTTTTTACGATGCGGTCGGTAGAGTCGATCGATCTGTTAATATCGGAATAATGAACCGGTACACCTCCGATCCTCCTGCTGTAAAACAAATTTCCTTTGTTGAATAGTTCCGTTCCCTCATTAAAGAAGCTTCTGTTTTCATTAAACTTTACTTCAAAAGGTGTGAGGTTCAGGATCTGGTTATCGCTCTGAACCTGGCCGAAATCGGGGATCAGTGTCATATCCATGGTGAAGCCATCGCTGATGCCATACTTTACGTCCATCCCGCCATTGAAAGAAGCTTTCCAATCACTTTCCGAACCCGGATTATGATTTAAATAAGTTGAAAAATAGGGAGAGAATGAAAGTCTGACCGGAGGTTTAATATTTTCAACTCCTGTCCACAACCCGGCCTGGTTCATGAATCCGAATTTGGCTGGATCAATCGGGCTCCACGAGAATTGCCTTCCTGATTTGCTTCTGCGCCGGATGATGTGCATTCCCCAGTTCTGAATTTTTTCTTTACTGAACCTGATGGCCGAATATGGTATCCGCATTTCGAACGACCATCCCTGGGACGTCAGTTTTGAATTGGAATGATAGACAGTGTTCCAGCTGGCATCTTCATTACCGATAGTATATTTTACATCGAACTGTTCACCAAGAGGAGTTACAAAAAATCCAAGGCCGTTGATCTTATCGCGGTAAGTATCGAATACAATTCCAATGAAATCATTTACACCAACATTATCGCGGCCGGCGAGTTCGGTTGATATGCTGTCCCTTGTGTCATGTAATATTCCACCGAAATAAATCGCGTTGTCGTCATATAAAAGGTAAACTTCAGTGCGGGATGATTCATCTTCCGATCGCCCGAAGGTTGGGCGTTGCTCCACTAATCCCGTGATCATTGGCGCAAGCTTCCAGGCTTCATCCCTGAGATCGCCATCTATTTTAACGGGAAGTATTGTTCTTACTGCAGGAGTCTGCTTAACTCCGTTTGTGGTAAAATCTTTTAATGCCTTTGTTTGAGAGTATCCAAAGGAAAAGGTTAGCAATAGCAAGTAAATAACTGCAATGTTTCTCATGTGGCTATAATTGAGGCAGCGGCGAAAGATAGTATAACTATTATCCTCGAAAAAAATTCCACATGTTAATTGTGACGCAATGTTGATTAAAGGTTTTTTAGAATTATGAATGGAAATGGATAACAGATCATAATAACAAAACCCGCCATAAGGCGGGCTTTGTTCACTATGTGATAAGCTTGAATTCTAATATCTGTAATGCTCCGGTTTGAACGGACCATTTTTTGGAATTCCTAAATATTCTGCCTGTGGATCGCTGAGTTCATCCAGTTCCACGCCGATCTTTGAAAGATGCAGGCGTGCAACTTTTTCATCGAGATGTTTAGGCAGCACGTATACTTTGTTCTCGTATTTTTTATGATTGGTCCAAAGCTCTAATTGCGCGAGTGTCTGGTTTGTAAACGAGTTACTCATTACAAAGCTTGGGTGACCGGTTGCGCAACCAAGATTTACCAGGCGGCCTTCGGCGAGAATGATAACATCTTTGCCATCTATATTGTAAAGGTCAACCTGTGGCTTGATGGTATCTTTAGTATGACCATAATTTTTATTGATCCAGGCGATATCGATTTCAATATCGAAGTGACCAATATTGCACACAATGGTCTTGTCCTTCATGAGCCTGAAATGTTTTTCAGTGATCAGGTCGCGGCAACCAGAAGCGGTAACAACTATATCTGCTTCCTTAACTGCGTCGATCATTCTCTTTACTTCAAATCCATCCATTGCAGCCTGCAGTGCGCAGATAGGATCGATTTCGGTTACGATCACGCGGCAACCTGCTCCCTGGAGCGAAGCTGCGGACCCTTTTCCAACATCACCATAACCTCCCACAACAGCAACTTTACCCGCAAGCATAATATCTGTAGCGCGGCGGATGGCGTCTACCAGACTTTCCTTGCAACCGTATTTATTATCGAATTTGCTTTTTGTAACAGAATCATTCACATTGATGGCTGGGATCGGGAGGGTACCTTTTGCCATACGCTCGTACAGGCGGTGAACGCCGGTAGTGGTTTCTTCACTCAACCCCCTGATGTGCTGAACCAGCTCAGGATATTTGTCGAACACCATGTTTGTAAGGTCGCCTCCGTCATCAAGGATCATATTCAGGGGACGATCTGCGCCACCAAAGAATAAAGTTTGCTCTATGCACCAGTCTGCTTCTTCAAGTGTCTGTCCTTTCCATGCATATACCCCTATACCAGCGGCGGCAATTGCAGCGGCAGCATGGTCTTGGGTTGAGAAGATGTTACAGGAGCTCCATTTGACCTCAGCGCCAAGAGCAACCAGCGTTTCAATCAGCACGGCAGTCTGGATGGTCATATGCAGGCAACCTGCTATGCGTGCGCCTTTAAGAGGCTGTGTAGGACCGTATTCTTTTCTTAATGACATCAGGCCTGGCATTTCCGCCTCGGCAAGGCGCATTTCCTTGCGTCCCCACTCAGCCAGAGATATATCGGCAACTTTGTAAGGAAGGCTAAAATCAATTTGTTTGTTCGTCAGTGTCGACATTTGCAATGTATTTAGTGCGGCAAAGGTAATATTCCGCTTGCTAAAATGCAATTCTGTTGAGGGATTTGATAGTTATCTTTACAGTTCAATAATCAGCAATGTACACCTACGATACTGTTTCGGAAGCCGTTAACGGATTGAAGACGAGGGGATATACCATCGATTTCAACGCTCAATACGATTGCATTGTCTGCAATGATACTCCCCTTCGATTAACACCCGATGAATTTGAGATTACAGAAGTACACCGGTATGAGGGCAACAGCGATCCCGCGGATGAAGCGGTCGTATACGCCATTGAGTCCCGTCATGGGAATAAAGGTGTTCTGGTCAATGGTTTTGGAATCTCAGCTGATGCGATGAGCGATGAAATGGTGAGAAAACTGCATATCAGGCAGGCAACTACTTAATTGCAAACACCACATTTACGTCAAATTTCAGCTTGATCTTCTTAAAATCTATTCCCTGGGTTTCAGGTGCGGATACCGACTGGTCACGCACATTGGCAACCTTATTCATCTCAACATATCCGCGTGGTGAATAGTAATACAACGATACGTCGGAGGGCTCGTTGATAGTGACCGCCTCACCCGCCTTTTCATTAATTGCTTCGGTCAGATACATCGCCTTATCCTTTGCAGCCTTCACTGCCTGGATCTTCAGCTGCTTTCTGAATTCATTGATCCTGCTATGCGATGTACGCACTACCTGGAAATTCTGGGTTGCTTCGTCATCCAGCACGTTCACCAGCTGATCCACCTTATAAGAGCTGTTGAGCTTTACCTGGTAACTTATAGAGGCAAGCATGTCGGGATTCTTTTTCTTCCGCAGCCACCATGGATAACCGTTGTACCCTTCGTACGAAGCGATACTTACAGCAGAATCCGGGATTCCCAGTTTGCGGATGTGGTCAAGGAATTCCGACTTAATGAGGTCGATAGGTTTTTTCGGATTTCCCTTTTTTTCATATTCCTTCAGGTCAACCTGCACGTATATCTCGTCGGGAATAACTTCCATTTCGGCGCTTCCATTAACAGTGATGGTCCTGGGATACGGATTGGCAATGGTTTGGGCTCCTGCCTGGTGCAGCATACCCATAAACAGAAGGAATAATAATTGCTTCATATGAATAAATTTGACAAATGATGATTATTGCAGGGCCGATTACACAAGGAAGCCCGAAAAACGAAGCGGGGTTAACAATATCTTTACATTCACTAAATTGCAAATCTTAAACGATTGCTATGGCTTCGTTCATAGAACGATTGAAAAATTTCCGCCTGATCAGGAAGATCGTTTATGCGATTGTAGGGTTATTTTCATATCCCGGGCTTGTACTGATCAATAAGCTAAAGATCCGTGGCACTGAACACCTGGAGAACCTCCCTGCCAGCAACGTACTTTTTGTAAGCAATCACCAGACTTATTTTGCGGATGTGATCACATTCCTTCACATATTCTGTGCGGTGAAGTGGAGAAAGCGCAACAGGCTTGGAGTTCCATACTACCTGCTGAATCCATTCACCAATGTTTATTATGTAGCTGCCGAAGAAACCATGAAAGGAAGCTGGATCAGCAGATTGTTTGCACTTGCCGGTGCTTTGACGGTAAAGCGAACATGGAAAAAAGACGGCGAGGAAGTAAGGCGGGGACTCGATCCATCTGATACACGCAAGATTGAAAGAGCATTAAGCGATAGCTGGGTCATTACATTTCCGCAGGGCACTACCAAACCTTTCGCGCCGGGAAGAAAAGGAACGGCTTATATCATCAAACACAACAGACCGGTAGTTGTCCCTGTTGTGATAAATGGTTTCTGGCGGGCGTTTAATAAAAAAGGGCTCCGCTTTAAGAAGAAAGGGACGCTGCTCACGGTAACTTTTAAGAAACCGCTTCAACTCGATTACGATGCCAGCAATGAAGAGATACTTGAACAGGTGATGGATGCTATTGAGCAAAGTAAAAAATACATGATGAAAGGCCCTCATCACTGGATCAGTAAAGAAAGCCTTACACCTGCTTAATGCTGTGTCCCGGCATTTTTAGTTTGTAAAAAGCGCTTTCAATTCTGCCGCGTCATTAGGTTTCATTTTCCCTCCCAGGATCAACCGTAATTGTCTTCTGCGCAACGCTCCTTCGAATAATTGTTTTTCACCTTCGGTTTCCGGCACTAACTGAGGAACAGACCTTGGCTTACGGTTAGGATCAAGCGCTACAAAGGTGTAGTAAGCTTCATTGCTTTTATACCTGTATTGCTGCGTCATGTCTTCCCCCCACACCCGTAGGTGCACTTCCATGGAAGTATTGAACGACCTGCTTACTTTGGCTTCGATATGAACCGCATTGCCGAGCCTTATCGGCGCTTCGAATGAAATATTGTCAACAGACGCGGTTACTACCGGCGCGTTGCAGTGTTTTGCAGCCGAAAGCGCCGCTGCGATATCCATCCAGTACATCAGTCGACCACCCATCAGATTACCGTGCACATTCGTGTCGTTTGGCAATACTATTTCTGTCATGATCACACTGGATTCCCGTGCTGCTTTTGTGCGTACATCCATTTTGAGAGTTTGCGCAAAGATAGAAGACAATTAGCCAATTTTGCCGATAAGCCAATTAGCTAGTGAGAGACAATTAGCCAATTTTGCCGATAAGCAAATTAGCTGATGAGGAGAATAGTTGATGGGTAATTATTTTAGTTCTTGGTTCAGATAGTTATGGATTCGCAGTGGCTGAGGAAATCTTCACTTATGTCAGCGCCCAGGCCGGGAGTGTCGGGAATTTCGATTAAGAAGCCATTGAATTTGATGCCACCGGTTACAGGGTCAGCTTTGTGACCAAGCATGCAGGTATCCATATCATAAAAAATAATATTATCATGAGCCGTTGCGAAGTGAGCAAAAGCGGTAAGCGCCAGCCGGCTTTCCAGCATGCCACCCATCATACACGGGATTTGCCGGGCTTCGCATACGCTGTTTATTTTTTTGGCTTCCAGGATACCGCCGGATTTTGAAAACTTGATATTCACGTAAGCGCACGCATGCGCGTCGAGCAGGCGTTCGGCATCGTGATGATCGAATACACTTTCATCGGCCATGATTGGTATAGGCGACAAACTGCTCAACCCGGGAAGCTTATGATCGTTCCAGTAACGCATCGGTTGTTCGCAGAACTCAATATTATAATTATACATTCCCTGCAATGCGTACAACGCGTCTTCATAATCCCACCCCTGGTTAGCGTCTATCCGCAGCAAAATCTTTTCTCCCGCGGCTTCACGAATCATTCTTACCCGTTCAATATCTTCTTCGGCGTTTTTACCAAGCTTGATCTTGATGATGCCAACGCCTTTGTCTACAAATTCCTTTGCCTGCCGCGCCATTTCTTCAGCGGTTCCAATACCAATGGTAAGGTCGGTTTCCAAAACTTTTTTCTTACCTCCTAAAAACCCGTAAAGCGGTTTGCCAGCATGCTGCGCAGATATGTCGTACAATGCCATGTCGAATGCGCTCTTGATCGTTGAGTTGAAAGCGGTGAACGCGTGCAATTCATTCATCCGCTCTTCAATTGCAAGTGGATCCCTGCCTTTCCAGAGCGCTGCAAAATCTTTCGCCATTTCAAAACAGGTATTCTGCGTTTCTCCTGCGATCATCGGGAAGGCTGAACATTCTCCGCGGCCTGTTATCCCTTCATTGGTTTGTACCCTGATAAAGATGTTCTGGGCAAAGTTCATAGTGCCTGTAGCGATTGTAAAAGGATGCATGGGAATGCTCAGCTTATAGATCTCCGTTTGCAGAATGTTCATGGACTTATTCTTGATTGGATCGCAAGATAAGCACATAGTTTTTTAACGCAACTATGCTATTTATAGTTAAATTAGACCTAATAAATTGCCGATGAAAAAGCTGATGTTCCTTGTATGCTTCATAACTGCTGTTCATATCGCAAAATCACAGGACCTCACAGGTACCTGGGAAGGCGATTTCATAACCGGTAATGTTGGACTCAGGCAAACTTCAAAAATGATTTTGGAACTGGTACAGGTAGAGGGCAGACTGTATGGCATCTTCGATCTTTATCCTATAGATACCCGGAAAAATGATAAACCCAATATTACGTATACTGTTGAGGGTAAGTGCAGGCCGGAAACCGTACGTTTCTCGCTGGTGCAGGGAAGGATTGTTGAAGGAACCGGAGGGCCGGACTTTGTTAAATTCATTTTTGAGCGGAAAGTCACCGATACAGCAGATATGCTGACCGGAAAATGGTTCAGGGATCATGAATCGCTGAATTCTGTGGAAAGGGGCGCGGGCAGCTTTGTGGTTACGCGCATAACCACCCGGGTTTCCAAACGATTGTTTCTCCCACAAAAGGAAAAAGAGATCCTTGAAAGTCTCCGGAAACAGGAAGGGCGGAAGTAAAAGAACATCCACGCAAATGACATTGGTTATTATAGAACCTCGGGAAAATTGTTTAACTTTCCTGAGTGGCAGTTGTCCCTGAATATCAACAATCTTATTTATGAAAAAATCTATAGTTCCGGTTAAGGGGAGACTGTTCCTGCTGGCTTCTGCATTACTATTTCTGACATCGTTTACAACCGATACATACTCACTTCAGGACAAATGGGTGAGCCTTGGTGAACGAACCGTAAATCACACAATTGATCATAGCGAAATTACATTCGACGCGATTGGACAAAACCTGAACGCCTTGCGTGTTAAATCAATGAAGGGGGCAATCAACCTGCACAGGTGTGTTGTTTATTACAAGGCCGGCTCAACAAATGAGATCACCATTTTAAACTCCATACCCGAACGTGGCGAAAGCAAAGTGATAGAACTGCCGGATGCGGGAGAAATTGTAAAAGTGGTTCTGACATACGATACCAAAAACCGGGCTACCCAAAAGGCAGTTGTTCAACTCTGGGGAAGACAATAATCAGCAGCACAGATCATTCTTGTTGACGTATAAAAAGCCGTTTTCTTCTGTTTATTTCCTCTTTAGTTAGATGTATTTTTCCCTTGGCGTGATCATATTCCCACTTTTAACTTTATCGGGCTAAGTAAAACCTTATCCCATATGCCCCTCTTGCCAGACACGCGGGCCTGCCTGACCTGTAGTAACATGTTGAAAGGACGGATCGATAAAAAATTCTGTGACGATTATTGTCGCAGCGCGTATAACAACCAGCTTTATCAGAACGACCGCGGTCTGAGCTTTGTCAGAAGGGTCAACAACATCCTTCGCAAGAACAGGAAGATCCTGGAAGAGATCATACCGGAGGAATCGGAAACAACCAGGGTGCCCAGGTCAAAGCTTGTAAAAATGGGTTTTAATTTTAATTACCTCACCAGCGCTTATTCCAATCCGCAGGGTGTTGTCTTTTATTTTTGTTATGAGTACGGATACAGGGTCATGGAGAGCGACTCGTACTATATTATCCGTAGAGAAGAGATCTTAAAATAAAAAACCCCGGAATTAACCGGGGCCTTGCAGGTAGTTTTGGGTCATAATTTTTTTCTGTAGCCTGGGACACAAATAGACACCTAATTCAGGTAACAGAAAAACATGCCTGAGTGTTTTGCAAGCCCTTAACCATTGTTATCCGGTGGTTAAACGATCAACCCTTACCATTCAATAATTGCGTAAGCCGTATCGCTCAGATAAGGGCCTCCGGGATAAGGCGCGGTATAATCGAGGTTCACCCAATACTGACCATTGCGGATATGATAACTGAGCTCTTTTATGTGCTTGTCGCCAAACAGGTGAAGAATGGATTCTTTTAATAGCGTCAACGATTCCTTATCCGGACATTGAAGTTCGGGATACGCATGGGTGCGCGTAAGAACGATGCGGCAGTTGCCTCCGATGGCTTTGATGGCCGATGCCATAAGGATGCTGTGATCGTCGCAATCGCCGCCAAGACCGTTCAGAATCGTTTCCCTGGCCGTGGCAAAATATTCGTCCCTGTAAGCATCGGTTACATATTTGAAGTTGGAATTGATATGCTTGAACAGGGAAAGTATCCGCACCCACTGACCATACTTCGGATAATACTCATCAAAACTTTTCAGTGAGGCTTCAACCGCGAAGTTCCTGACTGTTGAATCGGTATGGTCAACCTTTAGCTTCATCTGGTTGCCATAGCTCTGCAAACGGCTTTGAAAAATGGTATTGATAAGATAAAGCTCCTTTTCCTTCTGATCCTTGTGGTTCCAGTTGTTCACCACCATGTTCTTGTAATCGCGGATAACATCAGGAAACGTATAAGAATTGGTGAACATGTTCCATACAAGTATCATACAAACCAGTAAGAAAGCCGGAATAATGAGGGGCCTGAAGATTTTGATCACGCCCATTACCAGAAGAAAGGCGAGTAAGATAGAGATGGGAAGATCCAGGTTCCATCCGCCCACCATGATCGGTGGCAAATACCGGTTCACCAACGGAGCGAGTGGTATGATTGTAAGGAGCGCCGCTGAGTTTATGAACAGATCACCAATTCGTTTCTGGCCGGGGTTCGCGAATTTCATCTCGCTATACTAACGAAAAACTATACCAGAATTTTATGTGAGGTATTGTTAAAAAATTGAAAGTGGACCTGAGCGAAGGGTTGATTGTCAATGGCTGGATGAAGTTTAGCTAATTAGCCGTTTGGCTAATTAGCTAATTAAAGCGGCGTTAATCTTCATCTTCTTCATAATTGTAAGCGTCCTGGTTATTGTTATACGATGTTTCCCACGCTTTGACTGCATCGTCGCTAAGCAATTCGATGATCTCATGGATCGGATCGGTCTTGCGTTTCCATTCGGTGGCAAATTCATCATTATACCTGGAAATGAATAAACAATGATCCGATACTACTGTTACTTTGATAAGGTTTACGGGACTGTCCTGTTGTTCCTGGATGAGATAATAACATCCGGCCTCCAGCAATTCATACGAATACATACTAACTCCTTTTTAATTTTTCAATTAATCTACTTAATGGGTGTCGCAACGAACAGCTAATGGGTTATGCCGAATTTAATGGTACCTGCAAGTGGAGCGCTGAGGATTTTTACAGCTTTTTTTCAAAGGGGTGGATGTGGTCCAAAAATACAATTATTCCATTGCCTGCCTATAGCTGGTAATAATAAAATAATTATAAGAGAAGAGATTGGCAGGTTAACTTAGTGACAATTAGGCAATTAGGGAGGTTAATTTAATTTTTATTACAACCGATGAGATTGGCATAACTCACCAAAGCCTCCTGCGTAGCCCTGGAAATAGACACCTGGCTTTTGCTCAATTCAGCGGTTTCCCGAAGGATACCGGCGTTCACCTGGGGATTCAATTTCCTGAATGAATTGCTTACTTCCCCTTCAATTTCCTGATTCATGTCGAGGTAAACCGAAGGCTTATCACACGCAAATTCGAATGCTGAAAAAGCTAACGATTTCCGCATCGGCGCCGAATTGGTTTTGAAGTGGATCTTCCTGTTGGTGATGTCGTAAACAATGCTCCACCGGGTATAATCACCCTGACTCACCGCGTCGAGGATCCTGAAAGAATGATCGACCAGTGATGCGCCGATTTTGTCCGATTTGAATTCTTCTACCATTTTGCAGGCTTTAATGAAGCGATCGGTGGAACTGGCGGAACCTGCTGGTTTGTTATTTTTCAAAGCGTCCTTTGTGATGCTTACTGACTCGGAATAGACCGAATTGGTAAGAACGGGGTAAGAAAGGTTTTCTCCTTTGTGCACTACCATTTTGCCACCGAGGAATTCAATCGTCGCGGCAGCGCCCGTCGCATCTGCAACAAGGTAGTGAAGTGGGGTGGTGGTTGCAGTGATCCGCAGCAGCTTGTCGGACGCGATCACCTCATCAATGGTGGAATTGTTGTCGAGCTGATACTGTATCCATTGAAGCACACCAATGGCAGGCCGGTCGTCTTTTCCTGGATAAACTGTTTCATCAAGCCACATCAATTCTACTACCAATCCTTTTTCATTCATTCCTCCGGTAGGAAATTCTTTTCCATACTGATTAAAGGTGAGGCTTCCATAACGTGAGGTCCATGATATGCTACCCCCGTCAGATACCCGGTAGGATGTTTTGAAAAGGCCGCGCTGATTGGTGCATACAATACCGGTACCCGCTACCCAGTCGTAATTCCTGCCAAATACCATCTGCCCATTATGGTGAATGAAAAATGTACTGCATGGCAATGCCCTTGTAAAAAACAGGGCCGATAAAATAAAAGTAAAAGCGATCATCCTCATGAACATGAAGCTACAAATTGGCCGCTTATTTCAGAATAAGAATGCGGATGAACGGGCTGAATAAATTGACGGACATAAAAAAAGCTCCGCGGGGGAGCTTGAAAAATTTGCATTTGTTTTTCAGGAAAAGAGGCAGGTTCTCCTGCAGTCTTTTTTCTTTTTGATCTCCTTCTGCTCTTTCTGTTCTTTCTTCTGTTCTTTTTTCTTAGTGCTATCCCTGCTCTCGAGGCTTGCAAATGCAACTGCTCCCATGAAGGCAACCAAAACGGTGGCTGTAATTACTTTCTTCATATCCCAAAAGTTTAAGACTATTAAGTTACGGAGATTTTTATTGTTGTTTATATTTTCTGGATGAGCGGGCACAGCCGAAATGATGCTTTGAGGTTAATTCGTATCTTAAGAATAATTCCTTATCTGAAAAATGAAGCCTGAGATTTTTATACAGATCCCTGCCTACCGGGATAGTGAACTGCAGCCAACACTTTATGACCTCATCAGGAAAGCCTCCGACTGGCGTCTGTTGCGAATCGCTGTAGCATGGCAATACGATGAACGTTTTGATAAGCTTGATGCGGATTTTAATCTGAGACACAATATTGAAATTATACCGATCCCCGCCGCGGAAAGCAAGGGGTGCAACTGGGCGCGAAGGCTTCTCCAGGAAAAGTGGAACGGAGAAAAATATACCCTGTTTCTCGATTCCCATCATCGGTTTGTTCCTGGCTGGGATAAAATATTAGTTGAAATGTATGAAGAGCTCAGATCAAACCGCTCTTCAAAACCACTTATCTCGGCTTACCTTCCTGTTTACGATCCGTTCAATGAACCACACGGACGTGGCAAAAATCCTTTGCATATAAAATTACTGGAAAGGCAGAAGGGATTGATGTTCCGGTTAAACAGTAATGAGATCGATACATGGAAATCACTTTCCGGACCGGTACAAGCTCAATTCACCTCACTTCATTTTTTATTTGCCGAAGGTGCATTCAACGAAACGATTCTCTTTGATCCTTCCATTTATTTTTTCGCAGATGAAATCGCAATTGCACTTCGTGCGTTTACACAAGGCTACGATCTCTTCCATCCACATCAGATACTTGGCTGGCATTTATACAACAGGTCGACCCGCGTTACGCATTGGGATGAGCATCCTGAATGGGCAAAACAATCAGAGCTATCGCATCAACGGCTTTTCAGACTTTACAGGGGATATATCACCGGAAGGTTTGGAATTGGGTCGGAGCGAAGCGTTGCAAACTATGAACGTTATATCGGAATGAAACTGATTGATACTACAAGTTGATGCGGCTTAAAAATAAATTTTATCCGGACTGGTTAATTTGTTACATTTATTTACCTGTCAGAATCTCACTTTTTTTTTGAAATCTCAACCCTTTTTTACCTCTATAATCCTCCGTCTGGTTTAAGGTCATGCTCAGTAGCATTGGAAAAATTTTCCAATGGCATTCTCTTATCCCTTAAACAGAACTTATGGATATCAGTAAAGAAATTTACAAGAAGATCATCAAGCAGCATGGTCCGGTACTGGATCTGAAAAAAAAGCCTGAAATACTTGATGACATCCTGAGAGAATTAAGATCGCTCGAAAGCGACGACTATTCCTCTTATCAAAAGAAAACGTCCGCGCCATTCAATGGTCCCTGGATGGATTCATGGATGGCGAACTGGGTAGTACAAAAAGATTTACCGCCCAGTGACCTGTCGCCAAAGGAATTCAACACAGCCTTACGACAGATGGTGGATCTGAAATTCAGGGACAGGCTTTCCGATCTGCAAAGATTCATCCGTGATCACCTGGCAGAACCTCCTGATGGAGGAACACCCGAGCCAGGAGTGCCGGCCCCCGCTGGTCCATCTTCAATGTTCACTTCAATACCTCCTGATCCTGACGAACCTTTTTCCCTGGCGGCTCGCAGACGCCCGGGCCTTTTTAATACAGGACCCGACCCTGCGCCGGAACCTCCCGATGGTGGCCCTCCTGAACCTGGTGTGCCCGATCCACCTCCTGATCCGGGACCAGACCCGGGCGCCCTCAGAAATAATCCATGGGTATTATACTGGTTTGTTTCTATCAACGCGCCCCTGATACTGGATATGATAGATGCTCACATGACGCGGCGTCTGAATGAACTGAGAATGCAAACCCCAAGGTAGAAGATGGAATTTTTCCGCAGGTATTTTAATTTCTTCGGAGAGCAGCTCAATCATGAGCTGTATGAAATGGCTTTGCAGAAGAATGAAGCTTTTACCATATCCAAAACATCATACAACCACCGTTACCCGGAATGGAGAAAGTCCACAGTCATTTATCATGATCAGTTTGAATTCTTCCGGCAAAAAATAGTGAATGAGGTTAAAGCACGACTACCCGAAGTACTGGAAGCATTGAGCGTTAAGAAATTCGAGATCGAAACATTTGAAGTGCAGCTAACCAGTCACAATGACGGCGAATACTATAAGTGGCATACCGATAACGGTTCTCCCGATACGTCAAACAGGATCATTACGTTCGTCTATTATTTTCATAGCCTTCCCAAAATGTTCAGTGGGGGGCAACTGGTGATCTATAACAAAGAAGAAAGTTTCATAATTGAACCCGAAAATGATTCTATCGTCTTTTTTCATTCGGGCAGAAAGCATGAAGTAAAACCGGTAGTATGCCCTACCAGGCTGTTTGAACATGGAAGATTTACACTCAACGGCTGGGTCAGGTTTAAAAGCAATGCTTACCTGAAAGGTAATGGCATGCAGTCTCAGAATTTTTCGAACCTGCTTGCGTCGAACATTTTCGCAGGAATGAACGGAACTACAAATCAAAAACCTGATGCTAGAAAACCATTACCCGTAAAAGAAAAAATACCCTCGCAAAGTCTTGAAGAAAAAATAGAGAAGCTCGAATCACTGCTGGATTATTACAGTGACCTGTACAGGCAATCCGGTGAATCAGGAAAGATCGCGGTTGAATCAAACATTTCGGGCGGTGATTTTTTTCGGAAGTACTATTTTTTAAATCGCCCGGTCTTGATAAAAGGGATGATGGCAAACTGGCCCGCCATGTCTAAATGGAGCCTTTCTTACCTGGCAGAAAATTTTGGTCACATTCCCATTGAAGTCACCGCAAACCGCGACCGGAATGCAGATTATGAAAAGAATTTCAGGAATACATTATCCACCTGTACGCTCAGTGAGTTTATTCAGAAGATAATGGGAGAGGGCGAAACAAACGACTTCTACCTGGTAGCCCGGAATTATTTTTTTGCCAATCCCGCCTTCGAACCATTAAAAGACGACCTGAGGCCACCGCCAGACATCATCGATCATTCATTTCAGAGCAGGGGCAGCATTAAACTCTGGCTTGGTCCGAAAGGAACGGTAACACCTTTGCATCACGACAAGCACAATATTTTATTTACCCAGATATCTGGCAGAAAGCATTTCAGGATGATCCCATCGTTCGAATTGAACAAGGTTTATAATACCGGCAGGTATTACAGTGAAGTTGATATAGAAAATCCGGATGGTATCAAATTTCCGAAGTTCCTTCAAACTTCCATCGCCGATGTTATTGTAAACCCCGGCGATATGCTGCTGATACCGGCAGGGTGGTGGCATTGGGTAAAATCGCTGGATATAAGTATATCCGTTACTTTTTCCAGTTTTATGTTACCTGAGGGAAACACAGAATGGAGATGTCTGTAAGCTATTTGAGCACTTCATTTACCAATGCTTTCAATTCATTGTAACGTTCACCTCTTCCATTCGATTTAATATATTTCGTCATGAGGAATGCGCAGTACCCACGTTCGTTTTGTACCCATGGAAATGAACCAAACAGCCCGGGACTACTGACCGTTGTTGAGAGATTGCCAATCTTTGAAGTTTCCATCACCCATTCTCCATAACCATAACCCGCATCGCCTGCTTCGGCGGGACTGTAAGCTACTTTTACATCTCCGGTAATGCGGTTCACCTGCATTTCGGCGATGCTTTTCTCACTTAAAATTCTTTTTCCATTGTGAACTCCTTTGTTCAGGATCATCGCCAGGAACTGCATGTAATCCTGTGGCGTGCTCAGTGCGCCTCCTGCCGGAAGCGGAACTTTTCCTTTGCCGAAATCAGTATTTCTCATGTTCAAGGGCTTGGCGATCCTTTCCGAAAACAGGGTTTCAAAACTGCTGCCACTTATCTTTTCAATCACTGCAGCCGCAAGCTGCAATCCCGCGTTGCTGTAACGGAACACCTTTCCCGGCTCACCTTCCATCGGAAGGCGGGCAATTGACAATACAGCTTCGTCCATGCTGCCGGTCGATCTCATTTCATTAAGGCTTTCTTTCAGCGATTCTGTTTTTATTCCGGTGGTGTGTGAAAGGCATTGGCTGATGGTGATGTTCCCTTTACCGTGTTGCGACATTACCGGAAGAAATTTCCCGATGGTATCGTCCAGTTTTAATTTTCCTTCATCCGCAAAGGTCATCACCAGTGCAGCGCTTAACCACTTGCTGCAGCTGGCAATGGGTTGGCGGGTCGTTACTGAGAAATCAGACAGATCGGCTTCTCTTCCCTTACGCCTCGCGATCATACGGCCTGCCATTTTTTGCCGCCGGCTCATTTCATTTACTGAATTCGAGTAGACGATCTTCCCATTTTTATAGATCATGAGAACGGCCCTGCCACCCATTTCCGGCGCATGCTCTTCCAGCCAGTTGTCGATCTTTCTAAAATCCTGGGCACTCAGTGTAAGACAGATGAAAAAAAGGAAAAAGGATGAAATTATCCTGCTGTAAAAAGGTTGATGTAATTGACGCATAAGGGAATGAGACCGATCTCCATGATAAAAGTTTAATCACGGGAAATTCGCAAATTGCTCCTGGCCGAAAAGAATATATCCCCATAAGTGCAAATCGGCCCGGTCCGCTCATTCACTGTTTTGTTATATTTGCCCGTTTTAAAGGATCGTCTATCGGTTTTTAGTATTCATATCTTGTACCTTAATATCATATGGCAGAAGCGAAACAAAACCTTTTTGAGTACACAGAGGAAAGCATCAGAAGTCTCGACTGGCGCGAGCATATCCGCCTGCGTCCGGGCATGTACATTGGAAAACTGGGCGACGGAAGCAGTCCGGATGACGGGATCTATGTATTGCTGAAAGAAGTGCTTGACAACTGCATCGATGAGCACATGATGGGCTATGGCAAACAGATAGATATTTCCATAGAAGGCAAAACCGTTACTGTCAGGGATTATGGCCGCGGCATTCCACTGGGAAAGGTGGTAGACGTGGTGAGCAAGATAAATACCGGTGCCAAGTACGACAGCCGGGCATTCCAGAAGAGCGTGGGTCTGAACGGTGTTGGTACCAAGGCTGTAAATGCATTGAGCAATTACTTCAAGGTATCAAGTATTCGTGAAGGGAAGGTGAAGGAGGCAGAATTTGAAAGGGGCGTTTTGCTGAAAGAATACAAGGAAAGCAAGACGAGTGAATCCAATGGCACGCTGGTAAGCTTCATACCCGATGAAACGGTATTCAGGAATTTTCATTTCGTACAGGAATACATCGATAACCTGATATGGAATTACTGCTACCTGAATTCCGGGCTGATCATAACTTTCAATGGCAGGAAATACGTAAGCAAAAACGGACTGCTGGACCTGTTAAGCCGCAAGACCAACGCTGATGAGAACAGGTATCCCATCATACATCTGAAAGGAGACGATATTGAAACTGCCATTACCCATAACAACGATTATGGAGAAGAGATATTCAGCTTCGTAAATGGTCAGTATACAACGCAGGGGGGTACACATCACCAGGCATTCCGTGAAGCCTTTGTAAAAACCGTTCGTGATTTCTTTAAAAAGGATTACGATACTTCGGATATCCGCCAGAGTATCGTTGCCGCAATCGCTATAAGAGTAGTAGAACCCGTTTTCGAAAGCCAGACCAAGACAAAGCTCGGATCCCAGAATATTTTTGAAGGGGGTCCTACAATGAAACAGTTCATTACCGACTTCCTTGCAAAAGAGCTGGACAACTACCTGCATAAGAATCCGGCAACTGCCGAAGCTTTGAAGAAACGCATTGAACAAAGTGAACGCGAACGAAAAGAACTGGCAGGCATCAAGAAACTCGCAAACGAACGCGCGAAAAAAGCCAACCTTCACAATAAAAAGCTGCGCGATTGCAAATATCATCTCAATGATGAACCGACCGGGAAAGAGAAAGACCTGATCATCGAAAAAGCAAAGGAAAGCACCATCTTTATTACTGAAGGTGATTCCGCAAGCGGATCAATAACAAAGGCCCGGAATGTTGAGACACAGGCGGTATTCAGCCTCAGGGGAAAGCCATTGAATTGTTACGGCCTCACCAAAAAGATTGTTTACGAGAATGAAGAGTTCAACCTGCTGCAGCACGCGCTGAATATTGAAGACAGCCTGGAAGAACTCCGGTACAATAATATTGTAATAGCTACCGATGCCGATGTTGATGGCATGCACATCAGGCTACTGCTGATGACCTTCTTTTTGCAATTCTTCCCCGACCTTGTAAAGAACGGCCATGTATTCATTCTGGAAACTCCGTTGTTCAGGGTGAGAAACAAACAGGAAACAATTTACTGCTACGATGAAGGAGAAAAGCAGGCTGCGATAAAAAAACTGGGAAGTAAACCCGAGATCACCCGATTTAAGGGACTGGGAGAGATATCGCCCGATGAATTTGCCGGCTTTATTGGTAAAGACATCAGGCTTCAGCCAGTAATGGTGATGCCCGAAACCCATATACAACAGATACTGGAATATTACATGGGAAAAAATACGCAGGAACGCCAGGAATTCATCATCAGCAATCTCAAAGTTGAACTGGACATCGTTGCAGAAGGAAAGACGATGCCGAATGAATAATAATTTAACTATGATCCATATTGTATTCAATGAAGCGGATATAGAAGTAATGCGAAAGGCAATTGAGTTGGACCCCAGCCTTGAGGGCGAAGTGATCCAGATCAGGGATGATTTTGCCGTGGGACCAATTGAAAATATTTATTCCGGTGATGGAATAGAAGCGCGTAAACAATGGTGGCGTGAAATACTGACCGGCGGCGATTACCATGGTTTGGCCGATAACAACACTATTGATGATCATAAAACAGTTGCCGGCATAGTTGAAATGCTTAAGGAAGATAGTAATGAGATCATCTGGATCTGGGCTGCCCAGAACAAACATGATGTTTGCGGTTACTATTGGTTGCTTCATTTCCTGAAAGAATTTCAGGGAAGAGTATTCATTTTATATCTGAATAACCTGCCCTTCCTGAATGAAAAAGGTCAGCTGTTCTATCCGCAATGGCTGTCGTCTATTCCGCCCAAAGAATTCATGAAAGCGAAAAAGCTTGCGCGCCCGATCACTCTCAGCGAATTTGAAGTTGATCCCGATGAATGGAACCGGCTTTGCAGTGAGAGTAAAGGTGTTCGAATTCTGGAGGGAGGTAAAAAACTGGTTCAATACGATTATGATTTCTACGATGCCGACCTCAAAAAATATATTACCGGCGATTGGCAGAAGGCCAGCAGGATCATTCATAATTTTCTGCACAAGAACAATCATACTACCGGAGACGCTTATTTGCTTTGGAGATTAAAGCTGATACTCGCAGGAGGAGAATTCGATGTGAATGGCGAACTGAAAGGCATGAAAGATTTCGAAGTTAAAGCGAAATCGGCCCAGCCTGAATCTGCGGTTTAATTTTGATGAAAGCATTAACATGCCTTCAATACTCCAACCCGAAAACTGGTTACTTCATGAAAAGGTCAGCGATTCTTTTCTTTATTATTCTTCATTCCTGGGTCGCGGATGCCCAGTCACTTGCTGATAAGCTTGATGAATATTTATCGGCCAATGCCCGGCTCGGAAAGTTCAATGGTGTTGCCTTTGTGGCAAGGCGCGATACCATAATCCTTCATAAAGGATATGGCTGGCGTAATGCGGAAAAGCGTATCGCCCATGACGTTAAATCTGTCTTTCAGATTGGCTCCGTTACCAAGCAATTCACATCGGCCGCAATCCTGCGTTTACAGGAGCAGGGTAAACTTTCTGTAAAGGATACCATCGGAAAGTATTTTCCGGGCTTCCCTAATGGTGGAATTATAACCATAGAACATTTGCTCACCCATACTTCAGGCATTTACAATTATACCAACGACAACCAGTTCATGAGCACGCGGGCGGATAAGCCAATTACAATGGAAAAAATGCTTGAACTCTTCCGCGATAAACCGCTGGATTTTGCTCCCGGTTTTAAATGGAGCTACAGCAATTCAGGTTACATATTGCTGGGATATATCATCAGCAAGGTGTCGGGAAAGTCATATGAGCAATACGTGAGGGACCTGATTTTTACACCCCTGCGAATGGAAAACAGCGGCTTTGATTTCAAATCTCTGACACATCCGGCAAAATCGGTAGGTTATTTTGTACTGAATGGCGATACACTGCGTGCGCCTATTGTTGATTCAAGTGTTTCTTATGCGGCTGGCGCAATCTATTCAACGGCCAGTGACCTATATAAGTGGCATAAGTCGCTTTACACAGATAAAGTAATTAAACAGGCTTCGCTGGAAAAAGCCTTTACTCCGTTCAAGAGTAATTATGGTTATGGCTGGATCATTGTGAACCTCGATGGAAAAAAACTGATAACGCATGGCGGAGGAATCTTTGGCTTTACCGCCGACATACTTCGGGTGCCTTCTGACGACATCTGCATCATCCTGCTGGTGAACAAACCCGAAAATATAAACACGATCACATTAGGCCTTTATGATATAATGAACAACAAGCCTGTTGTGATGCCTAAGGAAAGGCCACAGGTTAAACTTGCGGAAGACGTACTGAAGAAATATACCGGAGAGTACGAGCTTACCCCGGCATTTAAAATTGTGGTAACGCTGGAAAACGGGAAACTGAAAGGACAGGCTACGGGACAATCGAAATTTGAACTGTTTCCTGAGCGGGAAGACTTTTTCTTTCTCAAAGTTGTTGACGCGCAGCTTGAATTTATAAAAGGATCCGACGGCAGCATTCAATCACTTATTCTACATCAGGGAGGAATGAAACAGAAAGGAGTGAAAATTAAATAGCAGACTCACTAATCTTCAAAATATAAAAAATGCCGGATCACTGATCCGGCATTTTATTTAGTGAAATTGATTTAACCCAAACCCGGGCCTGATTGATTGTTCCCAAACCTCTTTTCGCTTGGAAGATCATTCAGGTCAGCATCCAGTGGGCCGGCATTGTCTTTTTCTGATTGCTGACTGCTGCCGTAACCTGCTGTGCTTTCATGACGTTCATTGAACGCGCTTCCTCCTGAAAATCTTTCAGGATTAGGCTCATGTGTTCTTTCGGAACTTTTATCATTCTCGTCATCCCAATTCTGATTGCTCGTTTGTCCCTGCCCAAGATTCTTGTCTTCGAAACGCTCGGGATTTGGCTCGCGTGATCCACTGGTTGACTGATCATTTTTTTCATCCCAATTCTGATTGCCCTTTTGGCCGGGATTGATGTTTTTATTTTTATTGTCTTCCATAATTGATCATTTTTATTTTAATAAATACTGATAAAAAAATTTAACTGTTATCGCATCCGGGTCCTGTTTCCCTGCTGGAAAGGTCACTTTCCTGGTCAGGTCTCATTGAACCCGTAGTTCGAACCGGATTGCCAGGTTGGTCTTCTTCATAACCGCGATTTGCCTGGTTCTCCTGTTCAGGCTTATTAGTTGTTGCCCCGGCCTTTCCGGTTTCTTCGTCCTGAACGAATTTTTTCTGGTCCTGGCTAGGGGGCAAGGTTGATTTGTTTGCCATAATTTATAATTGTTCACCGCCGGAATTTCAGCGCTGATATGATTGTATATAAAAAAATGATGCCTGTTTTGTTTAAGCGGACGAAGCGGTAAGTGAGGAATACGGTCTACAAATTGCCGCTTGATGTGGTTTGTGTTTTGAAGTGCAACCATGTTGCCATAATAACATTTTCTTAAAACACCGGATGTGTTAATTTAAGGCTACCAACTTAATGGTGTCACATTTCCCCGTTCTCGATGATTTTACAGAATACCGGATGTAGTAAACCAATATACATTCACTATTAAACTTTTGATCTTATGAGAAAGTATCTCAATTCTATTGCTGTCTTATCGATAGCATTAATTTCCATTCTAACAGTTTCCTGTAAAAAGCAAACACAGACTCCGGCACAGGATGATACAATTTCCGAAGATGTCCTGGCGAAGATCTACAACCTTGGTTTCAGCAGTAAGAATGTACAAAAGCACGACGAGGGTTATCTTGTGGAAGGAGACATTGTCATTACACAGGAGGAACTGGATCGTAAACCTGAAATGCAGTTCCTGCGAATTGCCGATGAAGAGCAATACCGCACATATAATTTGGTTGGCTACCTGCCTCGCACAATTACAGTGCGTGTATCAACAGGTCTCCCATCATCTTATGTTACCGCAACTGATGAAGCGATCCGCCGTTACAACGCGGAAAATCTTCGCATAAGGTTTTCACGCGTTACATCCGGTGGAAATATTGTTATCAGTGCTGCTCCATACGGATCATCGTACCTGGCATCTGCGGGATTCCCTTCGGGAGGAAATCCATACAGCAGCGTAAGAGTGAACTCGTATTATCTTGGCAGCAATCCGGGAACCAATTACCTGGGAACTATCCTTGCCCATGAACTGGGTCATTGTGTTGGATTCCGTCATACAGACTATATGAACCGTTCTTATAGTTGTGGCGGATCTTATTATAATGAAGGAGCTTCAACTGTTGGCGCTGTGCATATTCCGGGCACTCCAACCGGTCCGGACGCAGGATCATGGATGCTTGCCTGTATTGGTTCGGGACAAAACCGGCCATTTAATTCAAACGACCGCATCGCGTTGAATTATCTTTATTAATCATCCGCCATTCTTAAAACTGATTGGGATACTGCATCAAAGCTCCGCAAACGCGGAGCTTTTTTTTATGCTGATGCGGATTGTTGACTGATCAGTTGAGCAACATGGTATCCTGACTGCAAAGCCCCTTCAACAGTACCGTGATGAGGGCCTTCAAAAAGCGCTTCACCCGCAAAGTAGATGGTATTACCGAGTGGTGAGTTGAGAATACGTTTGGCATTCTTCGAATCAACTTTTTCGTATGCGTAGGCTCCTCTAGTATATGGATCGGCGGTCCAGTTTCTGATGTGATGTGCAATGAGTCCTGATGATATTTTTTCCAGGTCAACATCAAAAATTACCGAAAGAGATTCCAGGGCGATCCTAAGTATTTCATCTTCGGATGATTCGGCCAGTTTAAGGGCGTCGGGTCCGGCAAGCCATCCTGTGATCATTGCATTTTCATCAGGTAGTTGCGTCCACCATGTTGGGATTGTCGCGTCTGAAAAAATAAAACCAATTTCGGGCGGCTTATCTGATCCGGTCTTCGCAAGCTGATTCCAAAAAGCATTTTTGAATTGCAGTATAACCTTGATCACGCCTGTTGATCCTAACGATTGAATTGCCCTGAAGCTATTTTCAGGAAGGGGAGAGATTGACACATGACCGCTGCTTCCTTTCTCAAGTTGTAAGATGCTTACAGGCAAAGTAATGATCAACCTGGGTGCTGTATATACTTTCCCTTCAGCTGTAGTTACAATAACTTCACCCGTTTTCCATGCGATTGATGACACAACTGTTGACAAATGAATTTCGCTGCCGTTTCGTACGCATTCTGACGAAAGGTGATCTATCAGGCGCATGTATCCACCTTCAATTCTTGTATTGGCGCCTTCTTCTCCCATCATTTCCTGTAACAAAGCAAAACAACTCGCATGATCTGCATCTGCGGCATCATAACCCTCCACAAAACTGGTAAGTGATCTCCGCAGATCGGCGTATTCTTCTCCGCTAAAATAGGTTTCGAGAAATTCCTTCACATTCATATCATGTTGAAGGCCTTTCAGCTTTTCAATCAGTTCCTGCTGATCTTCTATAAAGTCATGCTGTTTTTCAAGTCGTCCGTTAACAGAACGCCATAGATCACCCGAAGTTTCGTGAAATTTTATTCCCGCCTCATTAAGCAATCTGATAGTGAGTTCCAGGTCGCCATGAATG
>DASWTK010000207.1:0-16316 GCA_036402175.1 Chitinophagaceae bacterium
TATTTTGATCACGGATTTTTAATGGATTTATAGGATTTCACGGATTTTTTTTATCACAGATTTTTTAATGGATTAAGGGATTGCAAAGATTATTTGTAAAGATTTTTAATTTTTACATAATGGGTTTTGACCGGTTATGAAAAAAATTTGAGGCTTTATTTAAGTAAAAATCTGTTACCACCCCTCACCCAAATCTGCGAAATCCTACAAATCCATTAAAAATCCGTGATAAAAATCTGTGATTAAAATCTGTGATCTATTTCATCGCGATCGGATCAGGTGTACCATCCGGATCGTTCAATGCCGTTCCCGATGAATGCAAATTCCTTCCATTTAGCAATAACAATCCCGCTACGTGTGGCGTTGCCATCGATGTGCCGCTCATTCTAGCATACTTTCCATCGATGTAAGTTGAAAGGATCCTTACGCCAGGCGCTGCATAATCAACCGCATCGTTTCCATAATTTGAAAAACTCGCGAAGTTGTTTAGACTGTCAACAGCCGATACCGTAAAAATGTTTTGTCCGTTTGCACGGCCGGGTGAAAACTGAATGGCAGGCTTACTGTCGTTCCCTGCTGCAATGGCAATGAAAATGCCACGACCTGCAGTATACTGCACCTGCTGATCAAGAATATCAGAAGTAACGTCTTCACCAAGACTCATGTTCACAACATCGCCCGCCTTTGCATTCGCGTTGATATAGGATAAAGCCTGTATGATGTATGATAATTTTCCGTTTCCATCTTTGTCAAGCACGCGTAGTGATACCAGGTTCGCACCGGAAGCAACACCCAACACTCCGATAGTATTATTCTTTGCTCCAATTACACCGGCTACGTGCGTACCATGACCGTTCTCGTCATCTGCCGAGGTTACATCGGGCAAATAAGACCTGCTGCGGTTCACATCCACGTTAAGATCGGGATGATCGAAATCGATGCCCGTGTCCAGCACCCAGGCCGTTTTTCCTGTACCATCGCCATAACCCACCTTCTTCACATTCCAGGTGATCAGGGTTGGCGCAACAACGGTAAAGCATGAACCAAGGGCTATGATCCTGTCGGGTTCAATAGCGCTGATGGATGGGTCTTTCTGTAGCCGGGCAAGCTCCTCGTCGGATAGAATGGCAACTATGCCATCCATATCTCCCGCGAAACTCCCGCGAATGGATGTTTTTTTGATCTGGTGATCTTCGAGAATTCCGGCGCCTACTTCGCTTGCAACCTTCGGAGAGGTTGAACCCGAAAGCACTTCCGGATTATAAGCAATAATGTATTGGCCTGGTATAACAGAACCGCTCGCCGCGGATCTGCCAACTACACATTCCTCCGTGCTGACTGAACCAGGAGAATCGTCCTTGGAACAGTTTGCCAGAACAATGGATACAGCTGAAAATGCAATAAGTTTAAATATTCGCATGGTTTTAATATGGATTAAGAACGTAATAAGGAGGAATCCTTTGGGGAGTGCGGGTTGTTTTAACAAGCTTTTAAAAGTAGTTGATAAAACAGCGCCTATAAGAAGCATAATAAGTGCCAGAACCCAGTACCGGAGCGGTTTTAACGGCAACATAACAGGTGCTGAATTTGTGACCTTATCTTCCCCTAACTTTGTAAGCTATGACCCGCTCGCAACAAACCCTCCAGGACGTCGTGATAAAATTTGCCGGTGACTCCGGCGACGGTATGCAATTAACCGGAAGCCAGTTTACCAACAATACCGCCTTACTCGGAATTGACCTGGCAACTTTCCCGGACTTTCCGGCAGAGATCCGCGCCCCCCAGGGCACACTCCCTGGTGTTAGTGGCTACCAGCTCCGTTTTTCTTCTAACCAGATATTTACACCCGGTGACGAATGTGATGTGCTGGTTGCCATGAATGCAGCCGCTCTGAAAACCAATCTGAGCGCATTAAAAAAAGGTGGTAAGATCATCGCTAATACCGATGGATTCGACAGCAAGAATCTCCGGCTGGCCAATTATCCCGATGGAGTAAATCCACTGGAAGATAACAGCCTTGGCAGCTATGAAGTCATAAAGGTCGACATCACTAAGATGACCCGCGAAGCTTTGAAAGACATCGCGATGGGCACCAAGGAAAAGGATCGTGCGAAGAATATGTTTGTCCTTGGATTCCTCTACTGGATGTATAACCGTGATATGGACAATACGGTGAAGTTCCTCAGAGAAAAATTCGGGAAGAAAGAAGACATACTCGAAAGCAATATCCGCGCATTGCAGGCAGGTTACAATTTTGGAGATACTACTGAAACGTTTACTACGACTTATCGGGTTGAAAAGGCTAAGATGGAGCCTGGCACCTATCGCAGCATTATGGGTAATCAGGCACTGGCTTACGGACTTATAGCCGCTGCGCAGAAAAGCGGACTTCCCTTGTTCCTCGGATCATATCCAATTACACCGGCATCAGACATACTTCATGAGTTGAGCCGTTATAAATCATTCGGCATCCGGACCTTTCAGGCAGAAGATGAAATTGCCGGCATTTGTGCCGCAATCGGCGCCAGTTATGGTGGAAGCCTTGGTGTAACTACTACCTCCGGCCCTGGTATGGCATTAAAAGCAGAA
Organism: Chitinophagaceae bacterium; assembly: GCA_036402175.1. Classification (GTDB taxonomy): domain Bacteria; phylum Bacteroidota; class Bacteroidia; order Chitinophagales; family Chitinophagaceae; genus DASPKM01. The sequence continues at coordinate 2,590 of DASWTK010000207.1, forward strand.
GCAATGGGTTTGGCAGTAATGCTTGAAATTCCGCTGCTGATCTGCGATATCCAACGGGGCGGGCCGTCAACCGGACTTCCAACGAAAACAGAACAGAGTGATCTGCTTCAGGCTTATTACGGCAGGAACGGCGAATGCCCAATGCCAGTAGTAGCGGCCAGCACACCAAGTGATTGTTTCGGGGCGGTATATGAAGCAGTGCGGATAGCTGTACAGCACATGACGCCGGTTATCCTGTTGAGCGACGGATATATTGCCAATGGCGCAGAGCCGTGGAAGTTCCCAAAGGCCGATGAACTTCAGCCAATAGAAGTAAATATTAAAAAAGAGTTGAAGGTAGATGAACCTCAATTCTTCCCATACCAGCGCGATGAAAAACAGGTTCGTCCCTGGGCTATCCCGGGCACACCCGGACTTGAGCATCGGGTAGGCGGACTGGAAAAGCAGAACATTACGGGCAACGTAAGCTATGATCCCGATAACCACCAGCTGATGGTGAAGATCCGTCAGGAAAAAGTTGACAAGATCGCTGATTATATCCCGCTGCAAAAGATTGACGCGGGACCTGAAAAAGGAAAAATGCTTATTCTTGGATGGGGCAGCACATACGGCGCCATCAGGTCTGCTGTACTGGAATTAATCGCGGAAGGAAAATCTGTTGCGCATGCCCACCTTCGCTATCTGAGACCGTTCCCAAAAAATCTCGGCGACATCATCAGGAATTATGAAATGGTGCTGATACCCGAGATCAATAATGGTCAGCTTATCAAGATCATCCGCGATCAATACCTGGTTGATGCGAAAGCTTATAACAAAGTAATGGGTGTTCCGATTACTAAAACCGAACTCGTAGCAAAGATCAGGGAATTACTCGCTGAATGATATTCCTGTTTTTTTAACTTCAATTAACATCATATTGATCGGAAAAATGTGAATGTGTTTTACATTTAGTAAAACACTCGCCATGAAAAAACAAATACTCCTGCTGGTGGCAATAGTTATTTCCATCGCGTCATTTGCACAGAACAATGCCATTCAGAAACAGAAATTTCACTTCGGAAGAGAACAGGATACAACGGCCGGATATACGCAGGCAATTAAGGTAGATAATGTGTTATACATTTCGGGCACCGTTTCAAGAGGAGATGCCGCCACAGCACTTAAGAACATTTATACCAATTTAGAGAGAACACTACAGCATTATGGCGCCACATTCCAGAATGTTGTGAAGGAAACTTTATATACCACAGATATCGAAGCAGTTAAACAGAGCAACCATGCCCGTAAACCTTTTTATAAGGGAGATTATCCTGCCGCTACCTGGGTTCAGATCAGCAGACTTTACATGCCAGAAGTTAGCATCGAAGTTGAACTGATTGCCCATTTGCCAAAAAACTAAAAATCTTCTGTTTACTTTTCATAGTTGAGTTATCTGGCTTTAGCAGCTGTTTTCACTTCTCGGGAAAGGCATGAGGCCATTGAGGCTATTTTCATGCATAATTAACTTTTCGTTTCTCTTAATATGTTGGAACTTCTTGGAGCAATAACCACTTCCGGATCTGTCGGATTGGTTGGAATAACCCCCTGATTGTTTTTACTTGAACTTAAAACAACCGCCATGCTCCGGAACTACCTGTTGATTGCATTGCGCAACTTCAAACGCCAGAAACTATTCTCGCTTATTAACATGTTCGGACTTGCATTGGGACTGGCAAGCGCGCTGCTGATATTCTTATACGTAAGCGATGAGCTCCGTTATGATGAAATGCATCCGAATTATGAAAATACATGGCGGATCGGATGTACCTGGCGGAATGCCGACGGACAGAAATATGACAATACAGTTTCTCCTGGTTTTTTTGTCCGTTATCTCAAAGACAACCGCAGCGAAGTTGAGCATGCGGTACGCATCGCATTCATTGGCTATCCCACTTCTCTCCATTACAAGGCAAAGGACAGGATCATTCTGACCGAAGAAATAAAATGGGCCGAACCAGATTTCGAAAAGGTAGTTACATTCAGCCTGCTAAGGGGTAACAAGCAGAAAATGTTTGATAACCCATATACAATGGTCATCAGCCAGACAGGCGCACGGAAATTGTTCGGCAATGATGATCCCATTGGTCAGACCGTTTCCATAAAGCACTTCTGGGCTACACGTGACCGTGAAATTGACGTTGTTGTTACCGGCGTTTACCGTGATTATTCATCCAACTCACATTTCAGGCCTCATTATATCCTGAATGTAAATGCACTTCGCGCAATTTATGGAAATGAGTTCACGGATTTTATGGAAGGATCACGTTTCAACCAATCGGTTTCTTTCTTTGAAAACTATCTGGTGCTGAAACCCGGGGCGGATATTAAGAAAGTAAATACTGTGCTTAATTCACTGGCCGACCAGATGCTCAGATCAGATTCAGGTGCTGTAGCAGCTGGTTGGAAATTCAATGCATTTACCACAAAGTTGTCGGACCTCCACTTCGACAAAAAGATAGCCTGGGAAAGCACCGGCGGGGGCGACAAGGTTTACCTGGGCATTTTCAGTGCCATTGCCATTCTGGTAATGCTGATCGCGTGCATCAATTACATGAACCTCGCCACCGCCCGGTCAACCAAAAGGGCAAAGGAAGTAGGCCTGAGAAAATCATTGGGGAGCAGCAGGCTACAGATCGCAAGACAGTTCTTTCTTGAATCGTTTCTGATCACCACAGGTTCATTACTGATGGCTTTTTTGCTCGCAATGATATTTCTTCAGCCATTCAATCAACTTACTCATAAAACTTATTCGATCGCCTCCCTCTTCGATCCTGTGATGCTGATGGTTGCTGCCGGCATCATGATATTCATGGGTTTTGTGTCGGGAATTTATCCATCTTTTTATTTATCATCTTTTCAGCCTGCGACAGTTTTGAAAGGGCAGGTTGTCAAAGGCAGGGGAGCGGAATTTTTTCGAAAGAGCCTGGTCACTCTTCAGTATACCATTGCGCTAATACTTATTATCTGCACTTATATCGTGATCCAACAAATGGAGCAGTTAAAAACAACCAAGCTGAATGAACAGGGTAGCCAGCTGCTTTCCATACGATTCGGTGCCATAGCCAATCAGGGCAAATATGAAACATTCAAACAGATGGTCCTGCAGGATCCCGACATCGACCATGTTACCATGGCAAATCATCTTCCCCGTTTGAACTATTTTGGATGGATCGGCGCGATGGTGAAAATACCTGAGTTCACCGATAAAACGCTCCAATGGAATCAGCTGAACGTAGATTTTGATTTTGCAAAAACTTACCGGTTGAACTTTGTTGCAGGAAGAGATTTCAAGACAGGTAATGTAAGCGACAGCAATTCGATTATCATGAACGAATCGGCAGTAAAGGCATTGAAGCAACCTGTCAGCAAAATCATGGGTACAACAGTCACCGTTGAATTTGACACAGTAAGACATTACAAAGTGATCGGAGTGGTAAAGGATTTTCCATTCCGTTCCATGCATCAGCCAATCGAACCCTTGCTTTTAAATCCGCGTTTGCACCCGGTTGACAAGATCGTATACATTAAGCTGCCGCCGGGAAAATTCCAGGAGAAGATCGCCTCCATTGAGAAGAAATGGAAAGCGGCATTCCCAAATACCGGCTTCGACAGGTGGTTCCTGAGCGATGAATTCAATCGCATGTATGTGCAGGAAGGCAGAGTTTCTTCACTCGCGAAAGCATTTGCCGTACTCGCAATCATAATTACTGTGCTCGGCGTATTTGGCCTGGCATCGTATACCGCTGAACAGCGAACAAAAGAAATGGGAATAAGAAAAGTTTTGGGTGCAGGTGACCGGGAAGTGATGAATCTTTTTGCAAAAATGTTTTTCAAAATATTCGGAATGGCTAGTATCCTGGCTATTCCGGCTGCGTGGTTCATCGCACACAAATGGCTCCAGGGCTTCGCTTACCGCACTGCTATCAGCCCAATGGTATTCGCGGTAAGTTTATCGGGTGTGCTGATTGTGACATTGCTGACCATCAGTTATGAGTTATGGAAATCCGCACGCGCGAATCCTGTACATTCTCTCCGGACCGAATAAAATTATATCCCTGCATTCAGATCTTTAAAGCAAATAACTCAATGCCATTGGCCTTGCCCTTGAGGTCAACCACTCCAAGGCTTTCGGACTGCCATACCTTAAGGTCAACAGCGTCCATGAAATCTTTGGAGACTATGAATTTCTGATTCAGTTCGCTGCACGCGCTTCTGATCCTGGCGGTGGTGTTCATGGTATCGCCACTCATAGCCAGGTCTTTTTTAATCAGGCCAATCTCGCCAACGGTCACTTCGCCCGCGTGAATGCCTACCCTGAATTCAGGCACCACACCATATTTTCTTCTGAAACGAGCCCCGCTCCGTTGAAGCAGTTTTCTTGCTTCAATCAATGCATCCATACATCGCTTCGTATTGCGTTCGCTGTATGGCCATGAAACTACTACCTCATCTCCTACATACTGGTATATCCGGCCTCCATACTCTATTAAAGCAATTGAAATGAAATAAATAAAATCGCGTATGAACCTGAAATAATCGCTATGACCCAGCTTCTCAGCTATAGGCGTGGAATCTTTAAGGTCAATGAACATTACGATGCGCTTCTCCACCCGTGGATGAACATATTTCCCAAAAAATATATCGAGAAAGATGCCCGGCGAATATTTTTCGGTGATCTCTATCAACAGCTGTGTCACAAAAAATATGAGCACCCAGTTCGGTATCTTTTCCAGTATCCAGTAAGTAGTAAACGCGTCGTTTGTGAAATCACGCAGCGCATAACCCGGCGTCAGCCCTGATATAAGTACGGAGTAAAAGAAATGGATAAGAAAATTCATCAGGAAAGCAATTCCAACAAGCAGTGTTGTCTTTGCAATGAAATTGAACCATAATGGCAGGCCCCGTACGTTTCTTTTGAAATTGAATACAAGCACATAACCCATCACCGAGGTCAGTCCAAAAACGATCACTTCGCGGATAACCACCGCCCAGGGCTCGTGGTATTCAAAGAAATAATACCGGCTTGGAATTGAAAGCCATTTGAATCTTACCAAAATATAGATCGTATCAGAAATGGTCCATGTTAAGGCGATCGCAAGTATCAGCTGGTACCTGAACTTATTAATAACTGAAAACCGTTTGGCTATTGTTCTGAATATTTTCATGAATGTTCATTCCCGCACGGTTATATAGGCATGTTTTTGGAGTTTGGAGTGCCGCCAGTGGCGTTATGATAAAGAACCGCAGCAGTAAATGCCAGAACGGAAATTACAATTCCAATCATAAATACATTGTACGCAAGCCGTATGAGCTTATACTTCCGGCCAAGCACCACACCTAATTGATGTATATCTTTTATCAGGGCTCCATAGAGATAATCCTGATCACGCATCATCTGGCTCATGCCCCATTCATATTCTTCAAGTGACGCCTTGTGAAAATTACCAAAGAACAAAAGATTGGTCTTTTTATTCATGATGTCTTCCCTGCTGAACACTCCCTCACTGATCTTAGGTCTGGTGGCCAGAATCGCAACCACAATAGTAACTACAGAAAATGTAAGGAATATGATGGTTGGGATAGTGAGATGGGTGTCGATCTCCAGTCTGCGTAGTAATACAGTAAGTATAACCGATATGATAATAGCATTCACCGATATCAGGATGTTTGCTTTTCCATCCGCCATCCCACTCAGCTCAAGGTGGTTGTCCGATGTCAGCCTTAGCATTGTTTGAATGCCGCGGGTCATTAGGCTGTTCTTTTTTGCGTCCCCTTTTTTGTCACCCATAGGTGCTTCTCCAAATATGGTTGTAGTTGATTGAATATCTGCTACCCCTTCTTTTTCGCCAAGTTTCTTTTTCAATTTTTCGGTATTTTCTGCTTTACCTTCGTTCAGCAGGTTCTTACAATAATCGGTGTAGAATTCATGGGCTTCCATGAACTCGAGTGATCCCCTCCGCCAGCCAACCGCCGGCGGGTTTATATTCCTAAGCTCGTACTCTTTCCTTAACTGCTTGTTAGTACTCTTGAAATCTTTCGTCCCCAAATGATAAGTATCCGCGTCACAAATGATCTGCTGCAGGATTGTCTGCGGATTGCGTGGCATGCGCGTGGCAAGAATGCAGTCCCCTATTTCTTTCAGCATCGACTCGTCATCGGTATACTTTGAAATGAAGTCCTTCATCAGGTCAACACTCTTGATCTCATGCTTTTCAGGTTCAACAAAAAGATGGCCGGTATCGTGAAACCAGGCCGCCGTATATAAAATGAATTGATCTTTTTCTGAAAGCTCATACTGAAGACCTATCTCCTTTGCCCGTTCAACAACCTGCTCGGTATGTTCCAGGTTATGGTACAACAGGTTTTCTGTCTGATTTTTCTCAAACAACTCCGTTACAAAATTCTCTACCTTTTTATAAATACTATGATAGTCCATAATCAAAACGTAATATTGATTTTTGTGCCCGCTGAAAAATTGAAAAGATTTTCCTCCTTTGAAAAACCAGCCGTAACAGATACAATGATCATATTGAAAGGAACATAATAAAATCCACCGCCATAGGCATTATGCCAACGGCTTGACTCCTCATTCTTCATCCACACCCGACCAACGTCATTGAATCCTACCAGGCCAACATCGCCCGGCAGTATGTACCAGTTTGACCTGAACAGTTTTGCCCTGAGCTCAATGCTTCCATATGCCAGCGACTTGCCGCTGAACCTGTTCTTCCTGAATCCACGTAAAAAATTATTGGCTCCCAGATTCATTGCCTGAAAATATTCAAACCTGTCATTAAAGATGGTTCCCGCACCCGCTCTTACCACGGCTACCAGCTTGGCAGGACTACTTAAGCTGGCATAGATGGTCATATCAGAAGTAAGCCGTGTAATTGCCCTGCTGTTGCCGCTAAGTCCGGCCAGGCTTGAAAGTTCGGTATTCCAGATAATACCCCGCGTAGGGAAAAGTTCATCATTCAGGTTGTTAACGGTTATGACCGCTCTGCCTCCAAGGTAGGTTTTATTGGAATAAACACCCATTGAATCCAGTCCGATCAGCGCGGGCTTCTCCAGTATCTTATTCGTATTCCTTTCCGGATCGTACCAATAGTGATAAAATGAAGGACCCACCGCCACACTTAATACACCACCCACTCTTCTTTTGATCAGCGCATCCGCCTGCGCGTATTTATAGCGCGCCCGATAATATGGAATTCCTTTGTTCTCATGATCAATCTCTGTGTTGTTTCCAAGCCCGAAGAAATTATCCAGGGTAGGATTCACCAACTCAGCCCTTAGCTCAACATCGTTTTTATTGATCAGTCCAATGAAATCACCACGGTAACGCAATCTGTAGGCGCCCCTGTTCAATGCATACATGACACTTATGCTCTGTTCCGATGAATACGGATCTTTCCTGAAGCCAAATCCCCTGCGCATAAAGCCTGCGCCCGCAAGCAGCCCATCTTCCTGGTTGAAGGCAAGCGTTAACCTCGGAAACCTGTACTGGTTGTATTTGTATTCCACCCAGTTGAAATCGTTCACAGCAGGCTCTCTTGAGAAACGCATCTTTGTTCGGTTTGTACTGAGCACATAATTCACGCTATCCTTCATATCGTACAGCATATTCCGTACATGGCCTTTGATGTTAAAGGTGTCATTTCCTTTACCGCCAATGATCCGCAACTTTATTTTCGAATCGGCTTTTTCATCCACATAGAACAGGTCGTTCCCGTTAAGTCCATATAAGCGCAGCTCGTCTGTTTCATTCAGCTTGAAAACGCGTTCAAACATTTTAAAGCTGGTATCTATGCGGTCCTTCCTTCCATATACAATAACGCGCAGGCCCGAATCAACCGAAGAAACATGAAAGTATTCACGCTCATTGGTGCCAATGATATTGACATAATCAGAAAGGAACCTGTAATAAGCCATTCCGCGTTTCAGCATTTTATCTCTTCGGCTCTTCAGTGTTGAGATGATGCTTTCGCCCCTGATCGCAAATATTTCAGGTGGCAGTTTTCTGACCGACTTTTCAATTACCGGATCGGGAAGATTTTGCTGAAAACTGGTAATTGTATTTCTCCAGGTATTTGCATCAAGTTGGTTCAGGAATACGCGGTCAAAATCCCTTGCACTGAAATTAAACCAGCCAATCCGGGGAATATTATTTCTGAATCCTTTCAGGAAAGGCATTCTTTGTTGCGATGCATACCACAATAACAATCCGTCCGATTTGAAAAAGGCCTGGTCGCGGTCGCGTGGAATGGGATAGTATATTTTTCCTTTCCCGGTATCGATCTCGCCCCATTTCCACTGATCAAAATGCCGGTCCCAGTCGGCCACCAGAATGTCAAGCAGTCGTGCGTTCAATACATCCTTCTGTCTCACGCTATGGTCGTTATCATCCACCAGTTTCTCCAGCATTTTAGCTGTACTCTTGCCTTCGGTTCCATCCTTAGTAGGATCGCGTTCTTCGAGCAGGCACACGGTATTGGCAAACATGGGACGATAAAATCCAAGTGCGGGATCATCAGGAACAAAAAAGAACTCAGGCCTTGGAGCTGTGATGCCTGTCGCATTTGCAAGATCAGGAATTGCAAGTGGCGCATAAGGATGCGCGGCAGATATCATGTCCTGCACAATATTCTGTGCAATGCTGTTCCGGAAATTTTCGGGTATAGCCAGTTCAGGATCTTTGTCAATGGTGCGCAGCGACCACTCCTTACCATTCTTGTCTTCCAGTTTCAGCGATTTGGTTTGCTTTCCACCACCCATGCCCGTTATTTTGAACCCGCCTTTTTCCTTATTAACATGAAAAACCTTCATGTTAACCGGAGTTGACCACTCCTTGCGATAATTATTACCAATGATCCATCGCTGCAGACCAGTGGCTTTTCCGTATCGCGAACCTGCGGCTATGTTTATCGTATCCTTTATGACCGCATTGCCAACAACTTCTTCCTTTTTGCTTGAGTCAACCAATGCCTGCGGAAATTTTGAAAAGTTGAGCACATGGCTGCTGTAATCTTTTTTGACGGAGTCAACATCCATAATGTAAAATGAAATATCTACATTCTTATTTGTTGATACGTCGATTGTGGCAAAGCCATGTTCCATCGCTGTATAAAGCGTTTTTTTGCTTTTCGCAACGCGGCTTGTCTTTGCGCCGCTTCCGCTTAATAAATAATAATAACTGCTGTCCTTTATCAATTGAAGATTGTGGTCGTGACCCGCAGTAAAGATCACATTGGGATGCGTTTTCACAACTGCCTCCACATCGCGTATCATATTCTGGTAAACAGGATGTGGAATATCCTGCGGACTTCCAAATACACTGCGGCTGATTGGATAAATTGATCCGATCAGGGGTAATGGTATATACAGATTCTTCCATTTGTCAGTGAAGGGAAAAATGTGCTGCTTCCAGGTATAAAATCCACCATGGATGCCCGTGCTCCTGAATGGATGATGGCATGCCAGTATCACCAGTTTCCGTGCGTTTTTGGCAAGGATGTCGCTCAGCTGCGTGAGCACTTCGGTTTGTGTTTTATAAGGACAATCAGATTCTACCTGTGGTTTGTCGTAACGATGCAGGAACCACTGGCTGTCAAAAACCACAAGCACCACATCTGAGCTCAATGGTATTTCAACAGGTCCCGCACAACCATCAGCGGGATAAAACTGAACGTTGTCCTTACCAAGGATACTTACATAACGCTGCTGCCGCAATATGGCCTGGTACCCTTCGCGGCCACCATTGTTCCAGTCGTGGTTACCGGGGATCATGATAAGTCGCGCAGGTGTATTTTCCACTATGCTCAGCTGCGAATCCAATACAGCCTTTGCATCGTTGTATCCTATATAAGAATCATCAGGCAAACCTTCTCTGTACAGGTTATCTCCCAGGTAAACTATGGTAGTTTTTTTATTGAGCGGTATCGTTCGCTTGACTGCGGCTGGAACGGGATGTCTTCCGTCTATGAATGCACCTGCATCTCCAATCAGCACGATCCTGTTCAGCAATGTATCCTGCGCCACTGAATACGAAATCGTACCTATTAAAACCAATATGAATGTTATGATCCGTTTCATTTTGTCCCAGTTCGTTTAAAGAATAAGATATTGGCGGCACCGATGTCGGCCGACTCATTGGAAATGATAAGATCACCTCGTGGTGTAAACGCAATGCCCTCCGGTTGTTTATAGATCTTCGGATTGATCCTGTACACCTGTTTAGGATTCCCGTCTGTATCAGCTACCACTACCACCTTATTAATTGATGAAATAACAAAGAGCTCGCCTGTCAACGGATGTACTCCAGCCGCGGAAGGCTTGAACCTCACTTTCTTTTCATCCATCAGTTCTTCTATTTTCCTGATATCGATAACAAAGGCAGGAGTGGTTATATATGCACTGCTGTCGAGGCTGAAGGCAAAAGCGCTGAGCGAGTTCTTATCGTCCTGCTCACAATCTTTGCATACAAGGATCAGCTGATTCCTTGTCTTGTCGTGGTACAATATTTCAAATTCATTTCTTCCCTGCAATGGAAGAACGTGCTCTTTCACATTCACCGAATCCGGTGAAAGAAATCTGAACTGCAGAATATTGCCATTGCTCTCCAGCACATAAAACATACTGTCGATCAGCACAAGGTCTTCAAAATCGGCTCCTTTAGAATATTGCCATTTTTCAAGATCAAGATCATCCTTGAGATGGATCTTGTAGAGCCAGCCATGCTCATCGTTGATCGACAGAACGCTGTTATCTTTCGCGTTATAGACTATTCCTGAAATTTCATCCAGAACAGGAGGTAGCTTGAATATTCTGGGCTTATTCAGGTTATAGCCTGGCGGATTGGAAAAGCTCTTGTCATCGGCCGGAGATGAGTTGCAACCCCAGGCAAGCAGTATTATCAACAGGAAAAGGCATAGTGAACCGGAGCTGTTCCGGGGTTCGATTAATTCAATCAGGTCTCTCTTAAGCATGTAATCACTCTCAGGGTTTATTTTTTCCCAAGTAGAAGGACGCAAAATTGTTGCCCAATGGTTTAGGTCGTTTGCCCACGGTAATGGTTAAGCTAATTATGATAAATGTACCGAATCCGTGGAATTTTTTCTACAACAACTGGGATGCGGGGTATTACCGGGATCAGCTGATCGCAGTTTCCTCTTTAACAGGGGGAAGCTGCTCCTGCCTGACAGGGGTGCTCGTAACCTGAGGAGCGGGAACATCTGTATTGACGGTTACCCTCAGGCCTCTTAAGCCGATCACGCCCTGTAACTCTTCCAGATCATACCGCTCGATTTCTTCGTGGATCAACCCTTTGTTTTGAAGGTATTCGATATAACCCAGGTATTCTTCGGCTTCTCTGGGTTGAGAGTATACGATAGAGATAGTCCCGGGCTTTGTAAGGCGTTCGTGTGTGTCCCTGATATGCACTTTGTCGATCCGCTTTTTAATGATCTCATAACGGATGTTATAAGCACCGTCCACATCAAATTTCCTTTCGGCCGTACGGAAGCTGATTGAAATTGGCTGGCTGTGCGCAAGTATCAGCTGTGTTGTCTGCAGCGACATTGGAAGCTGTGCCTGTAATTTATGAGTGAGCTGGGCAGCTTTTACCAGTGTAGTGAGTTGCCAGATCTTTAAATTCTTCAGGTAAAACGAATCAAAAGGTTTGTTAGGTGAAATTGACTGACCTATGTAAATGTTGAAATCCAGTCCGTCTGTTACAAACCTTTCAAAATAGTGCGGATAAATATCCTGAGCGGCTCGTTGTTCGTGATCAATGAGCTTCGCCACTTCATTGTTGATCTTTGTTATGCTGTCCTCATAATCCTTGCGGTGATGATAGATCATTTTAACAGGCGAATCAACCGCTGCCATGTATTCGTTGATATCTGCGCTGAGGTCCGGCATTATCAATTGCAGGTGATTGAACATCTGCACCAGTTCATCAACCAGGAAATGATGTATGGCCAGTTCTTCTTCGGCAAATAAAATATTGGTGACCGAATGAGTGAACTTTTCAAGTTTGAACTGAATTTCTTCGAGCAATGGAAATGAGTTGATCGTCTTCGCACGTTCAATAATTCTGTTTGCCATCGCCAGTTGCTCAAGCAGGTCGAGCTGAATGGAATTATTTCTTTCAACAGATGAATTGCGGATATCGATTGCGCCGTAAAGCGGATAGACGTTCTCGAAAAATATCGGTTCAATTTTTATCTGGTCGCCCTGACTTTTTTCTGTAAGGTAATTCAGCGCGGCTTCTGTAAATCTCCATTCAACTGCATCCTGAACCGCGGTAAATTGTTCTTTGATCACCTTATCAACCTGGTGATCCAGTTGTTCCTGGCTTTTCTCAAGCGCAAGCGCAAACAGCTTAAGCACCGGTTCTATCTTGGCCGCGTGTTCTGCAGTGAGCGTATCAACTTCAAACGATGCAATGATCAGCACACCAAGCAAGACCTTTTGTTCTGAAAATAACGGGCACACGATTGCGTTCCTGAAGCCTTTTTCATGCAGCATTCCAAGGAACGGATACCGCTGCAAGGTTGCTTCGTTTACTTCGCGCACAATAATGATCCTGGGCGATTTTTTGAACGTACTCACCACCTGCTTGTAAACAGAATATTTCTGTTCTTTCGAAATGTGACTGTCCTGTTTGGCAACGCCGCTTGAAGTAAGTAATTCTGAAAGTACCAGATGATCATTTACTTTAAAAAATGGCTTGACTGCTGTGTGTATGCCTTCGGAACCCAGCAGATTTCTTATCTGGTATTGGAGCTCAATGAAAACGTCGTTATCGGCAAACGTATGAATGTTGAGCAGGCTGTTCTTGATCTTATTAATGATCTCGCGGTCTGTTACTTCACGGATGCGAACGATCACCATTCCCTCAAATTCGAAGTCCTGCACCGGAATTAATTTATCGATGCCCTGCATGTTACAGATATCATTGACACTGGTACAGCAATCATTGATCGTTTCCGGAAGCGCCTGTAATTCTTTTTTCGGCAGTACATCAATGAACCTGGTATCCAGTTCAAGTTCCATGTACTTATCGAGGCCGGATTCAGGGCATTTGAAGGGATGTACGGAAGTAAGTGTACCGTCAACCTTAACCTTAAACAACCTGTCAAGTATCAGCTGATAGGCCCCGGTTAGTTTTTCTTCGTAGATCTTTTCGGCTGTGGCTTCGTCCGGCATGCGTATCTGTTTGCCTTCTTCATCTGTGAACAGTTCCTTGAAAGCCGAGGAAGCATAGATGATCTTATACTGGAATGGCAGGCCAATGGCATATAGGTCTTCCTTGTCGTTTAATGTAACAGGAAAAACGGTAGCCATCATCTGGTCAATGAGGGCTTTATGTTTATCAAAAACTGATTCGTCTGTGATGGGCTCCAGCAATTCGGGATGCAACCGGACTTTCTGAAGTAGTCCTTCATAAAGTTGGCTCGCACCTTCCCCGCCGTCTTTTATAATAGCCTCCCAGGCCCTGATCAGTGGTCTGAAGGAGAACCGGCTGTTGAATTGTATACCTGAGGGTTGAAGAACTTTGCTCATAAAAACGCTTTTTATCGGGTTTTCATTGGAGCAGGGAATAAGGGAAAGCAAAGTTAGTATTTTCTTATTTGGAGGGGGAGGGGTTTGATGAGCGGTGTGTTAATTATAATTAGCAGATTAAG
>DASWTK010000208.1:0-3958 GCA_036402175.1 Chitinophagaceae bacterium
TAGACGCTCACGGAAAGACAATCCGGCAAAGAGTAAGTCCGGCGGGCACAAATCAACCGGTAATAATGGATGTGTCTACCCTTGCAAAAGGACTGTATATTCTTAAAATGATCACTCCGCAAACCATACAAACCGAAAAAGTAGTAATTGAATAAAAAAAAAGCCCCTTTTCCCTTACCTTTGCAGCCCATTTATTTTAAAACCTAAAACAGGGATATGAACAATTATGAATTGATGGTGATTTTTACCCCTGTGCTTTCTGAGGATGACTTCAAAGCCTCTCAGAAAAAATATACTTCCTTCCTCAAAGAAAACGGAGGCGAGGTATTGCACGAAAATCCCTGGGGACTAAGATCACTGGCGTATTCAATAAACAAGAAGACCACAGGTCTTTATTGGGTATTGGAATATACTGCGCCATCCGACTTCAATGAGAAGCTGAAGATCCAGCTTCTTCGTGACGAGAATGTCCTCCGTCACATGAGCACCAGGCTCGATAAATACGCCGTCGAGTACAATCAGAAAAAGAGAAGTGGCGTACCAACCGGAACTGAAAAAGTGGAGGATTAATTATGGCAAAATCAAATGAGATCAAGTATTTAACGGCCATTAAGACCGAAAAACGCCAGAAGAAATACTGCCGCTTTAAGAAGTTCGGTATAAAGTATATTGACTACAAGGATGCCGACTTTCTGAAAAAATTCCTGAATGAACAAGGCAAATTGCTGCCTCGCCGTATCACCGGGAATTCACTGAAATATCAGCGGAAAGTGGCCCAGGCCGTAAAAAAGGCCCGTCAAATGGCGTTATTGCCAAACGTAACTGACCTTTTAAAGTAAGGAGGTAGTCATTATGCAAGTAATATTAATACAAGACGTAAACAACCTGGGTGGCATCAACGAAGTGGTAAATGTAAAGAATGGTTATGCCCGTAACTTTCTTTTACCCCGTCAGATGGCTGTTGAGGCGTCGCCTTCCAATATGAAACAATTGGAAGAGCGTTTAAAGCAACAACGGAAGAAAGAGGATAAGATGCTGGCTGAAGTGAATAAGGTTATAGATGTTCTGAAAGAATCACCCGTTAAGATCGGAGCTAAAACCGGAACAAGCGGAAAGATATTTGGAAGCGTAACTTCTGTTCAGATCGCCAGGGCAATCCGCGACCAGAAAGGTTATGAAATTGACAGGCGCCGCATTCACCTGGTTGATGATGTAAAAGAACTGGGAACTTATAAGGCAAAAATTGACTTTGGCAATGGTCAGGAGACCGAACTTGAAGTAGAAGTTGTAGCTGAATAATGCCTTAAAAAGCCTTTAGAACCGCGAGGCTATAAATTGATTGAGATAGTACAAGAATTCAAATAAAAGTCTATCTTTATAACGGTTCTAATGCAGTTAGTTCTCTACTTGTTCTGAAGGTTTTTAATATTCCAATGTCTATCAGTTCATTGTAGCAACATAACTCATTAGTGTTTTTTAATTTTTTTTTTAAATTTTGTTACAATGAACATCTATGTTGGAAACCTCTCCTGGACAATGACCGAAGAGGATTTGCGGAGCCTTTTTGAACAGTATGGAACTGTTAGCTCTGTAAAAATCATTAAAGACCGCGAAACCGGTCGTAGCAAAGGTTTCGGATTCGTTGACATGCCTGACGATAATGAAGGACAGGCAGCACTCACAAATCTTTATGATTCTGAAGTGATGGGTCGTAAGATCGTCGTGAATGAATCTCAAACCAAACCCAATGCTGGCGGCGGCGGTGGCGGCTTCAAGAAAAGAGGCGGCTTCGGCGGTGGTGGCGGCGGTGGCTATCGCAAAGGCGGTGGCGGCGGTGGAGGCTACAATCGCGGTGGCGGTGGCGGCTATAATAGCGGCGGCGGCGGCGGTGGTTATAACAGGGACTACTAAGCAAATTCATCCTCAGAGATATAAAAATCCTCTTTCAAAAAAAGAGGATTTTTTATTTATACACCCCTATCACATTTTTCAAATACTGCCGTTTAACGATATATTAAGATCATTTTTCTCTGTAACATTAAACCATTATCGCCGTCATATATCTATATATACAATAGCAAGAGTTTTCTCATAAGCAGTTAGTTTTGGTTACACCCTGCCTTTCCAGGCAGGGTTTTTTTTATTTAGCAGGCCATGTTTTTCAAAACAATGAGCTAACTTTTCAGCTCCTCTTAGATGGTCGACCAACTTTTTATTCCAGAACTAAAACAGGCTGTATGCACCGCAGAAATTTTATCCGGAACACCAGTATCGCAACCACCGGCCTTACAATTCTGAATTTTCCCATTTTTGGCAAAAATGCTCCCAGCAATAAAATTGTATTGGGTGTTATGGGCGTGAACAGCAGAGGCGCATACCTGGCCGAATCATTTGCGAAGCTTGCAAATGTAGAGATTGGATATATCTGCGATGTAGAAGACGAAGCCATTAAAAAGGGCCTCGATTCAATGAAGAACGCAACACGCAAGCCAACTGTGGTTAAAGATATCCGGCAGTTGGTTACCCGCAAGGATTTTGATGCGCTGCTGATCGCATCCCCGGATCATTGGCATGCCCCCGCCACTTTGATGGCGGTATCAAATGGCAAACACGTTTTTGTAGAAAAGCCCTGCGGCCACAATCCGTATGAAGGTGAATTGCTGGCACAGGCAATGGTTAAGCATAAAAAGCTGATTCAAATGGGCAATCAGCGCCGATCATTTCCAGACCTTATCGCAGCTGTGAAAGACGTGCGGGATGGTATTATCGGCAAACCCTATTTTGGCAAAGGTTGGTATGCCAACAACCGCAAATCCATCGGATACGGAAAAAAAATACCGGTTCCATCAACCCTTGATTTTGATCTTTGGCAGGGACCTGCGCCCAGGAAGGAATACCGCGATAATCTGGTGCATTACAACTGGCATTGGTTCTGGCACTGGGGAACCGGAGAATCGTGCAACAATGGTACACACGAAATCGATTGCTGCAGGTGGTTCCTGGGGGTTGATTTTCCCACCAAGGTTACTTCATCTGGTGGCCGATACGCATTCAAAGATGATTGGGAGACGCCGGATACTCAAGTAGCCAGTTTTGAATTCGGACCCGATAAAGCAATAACATGGGAGAGCCGCAGCTGTAACTTATTTCCGGTTGAAGGTGCAGGCCGCGGGTTTATTATTTATGGCGACAAAGGAACACTGGTGAACTATGGAAATGCAGATTATAAAATCTTTGATGAAAAAAATAAGCTGGTAAAAGAAATCAAATCAAACGTAAAAGCTGATCCCAATAATCCTGTCAGCGCCAGTGGCAATCTTGATATGTACCATTTTAATAATTTCGTTCAGGCCATCAGGGGTGAGACTAAACTAAC
Organism: Chitinophagaceae bacterium; assembly: GCA_036402175.1. Taxonomy (GTDB): domain Bacteria; phylum Bacteroidota; class Bacteroidia; order Chitinophagales; family Chitinophagaceae; genus DASPKM01. Next base: position 3,377 of record DASWTK010000208.1, read on the forward strand.
CGCGCCGATTGATGACGGCCACAAAAGTGTGCTTCTCTGTCACCTCGCTAATATTGCGCAGCGCACGGGCAGAACACTGAATTGCGATCCATCAAATGGTCACATATTGAATGATAAAGAAGCGATGCTGTTGTGGAGAAGAAATTATGAAAAAGGATGGGAGCCTGTAGTATAAACCGCATGGCTGATCAATTGTTCATGATCAGTAAAGCTATTTACTCATTTCCGTCAGTCAATGAAAACAATTTATAATTTGTTTTAAAATGAAGAGATCACTGCATATCCTTGTTTTATTCATTATGTCGATCTGCAACGTAAATGCGCAGACATCCACCGGAAATGGATGGACTTCACTGTTTGATGGCAAATCTCTTTCAGGATGGAAAATTCTTGCGGGCTCTGCCAAATACGATGTAGAGAATAATGCGATTGTAGGCACAACAGTTGCCAGGTCCCGAAACACTTTTCTTGTAACGGAAAAACCATTTTCTGATTTTGTGCTTGAACTGGAAGTAAAACTTCAGGACACAACAATCAATTCAGGCATACAGTTCAGAAGTCAGTTCGATCCTCAGAAAAACG
>DASWTK010000209.1:0-4977 GCA_036402175.1 Chitinophagaceae bacterium
TGAATCATACATTTATGCTGACATTAGCTCAATCGCTGGCTGAAAAAGGCATCGCTACCCTGCGTTTCAATTTTCCATTCACAGAAAACAAAAAAGGAAGACCCGATAGTCCCGCAGTAGCCCATCAAACGATTGAAAGCGCGATTCTCAAAGCGCAAAAGCTATTTCCCAAACTTCCCTTATTTGTTGCGGGCAAGTCATTCGGCGGAAGAATGACTTCTCAATACATGGCAGTGAATCCGAACGAGGCGGTGAAAGGGATCATCTTTTATGGATTTCCGTTACATGCTCCGGGCAAACCTTCTATTGACAGAGCAGAACATTTGAAAGATGTTAAATCACCTATGCTTTTTTTGCAAGGATCAAAAGATGAATTTGCCACCTGGAAGCTGATAACAAAAGTTTGTTCATCGCTGCCGTTAGCGGAATTGATAAAAATAGAAGGCGCAAATCATGGATTTAAGGCGGGTAAGCTGGATGTAATGAAGATGCTTACAGAACTTACAAATGATTGGATTGAAAAGACATTGTGAGGCATCCTGTAAGATTACAGTCTGTTAAACAATAGAATTGATTTTTTATAAGGACCTGCGCGATTAATTTCGATAAAATGGCTCCAGTTTTTTCAATCCTTCGTAATAGAACGTGCATTCGCCCCTGAAACCGTACTTTCGGTTTACTTCGATCATTTGTTCCAGTAATTTTTGATTGATCTGATAGCCGTCGCCAAGTCCAATCAGCACTCCCGGAAATACTTTGCTTTTTTGTTCTGGCAGGAGCTGCTGCTCTAATTGCTGAACAATCTTTTCATAAGCTTTTATATCGTACCGATAACATTGCGGCAAAACCTCATCGGCATAGCCGCCGTTCAACCATGCAGGCCAGTCCTGAAGGTATTCCTCTTTACTCCAGGGGTAAATACTGGGTGCCCATGAAACAATATAGTTTTTCTTCTGAGCCTTGACTTCGCTATACAAACTCCTGATGTAGGCGCTTAGCTTGTCGGCACGCCATTGCAGCCACCCTTCATTCTTTGCATCTGCGGGTGGTGCGGATCCGTTCATCTCTTTTTTATACAGTGTTGTAGTATATTCATCATAACCTCCGTTGCTGGGCATGGCAGGCAACCTGTCGTCACCCTGAATTCCATCTGCATCATAGCGCTTTACAAAGTCGAGTATAAGTTCTGACATAAATTCCTGCACTTCGGGGTGCAGAGAATTCCACCAATAGAATTTGTTCTTCTGCAATAAATTTCCATTGACATCCCGCCCTGCCCAATGTGGGTATTTTTTCAGCCACACAGACGTTGTGTCGTTGTAATCATATGCGAATCCGTATTCAAACCACGCAATCACTTTAATGCCTTCTTTGTGTGCCTGTGTGATAATCGCTTCAATTGGATCGAATCCATTGTAAGATGGATCCTGTTTTACTCCGATATACTTTTCCACAACCGGACTTGGGTACATTGTTACTCCTTTGTTCCAGGTGACAACGTAAATGGTATTCAGACCAAATTTTTTACAGCGTTTAATTGTCTCCGCAATTTTTTCGTTCGAAGTGAGCGCATCACTGGCTACGTTAGTAACCCAGGTTCCCTTTACTGGTTCTGTGTTCGCAGAATATGGGCTTTGTTGGGCTGAACAGTAAGCAGCAAAAAAGGAGATACAGATGGCTACAACTTGTTTCATAATCCGAGTGATTGTTTATACTCCTGGTAACGATGGTATAAATGGTGCGCTTGCGGATATGCGCTCTGAGGACTCATAAAATGAGAGAACTCGAAAGTGATAGCTTTATCGTACCCGCATCTACGTGCTGCTTCGAGCTTCAGCCGAAGTTTTTCGAATTTGATAGGCAGGAATTTGATGGGTATGTCGCGATCAAAACTTTCGGCATTGGTCCAGCATTGCAGGCCGTATTCATCGGCCAATTTTTTATTTACAGAAAAAAATGTATCCAGTTCAGTGTAATCAATATGCCCATCCTGGAATGCCACAGCGTCTACGGCGCCTTGCATGGCATGAAAAATCTCCCGCCATTCCCTTTCGTGATCGCCAACGCTGACCACGTCTTCTTTTGTGAGTTCAGCTGACGCAGCCTGAACGGCTTTTTTTCCATCAATCCAGGGTGAAATAAATACGGGCAATCCATTGCTTGCCGCTTTACATTGCAGTCCCAATGAACGAATGGCTTCGGTGGCACCAATGGTTCTGCGACTGATCTCCGTACTTAAGTACCAGCCTTTAAAAGAAGTATGATGACCGTATCGCTTCCACGCTTCCTCTACAACGAATTTGTTGACTTCTATCTCGTGAGAAAGATCACCGGTATCCCAATAAACACCGCTGTCATACAATCCAAAATAAAACTTCAGGCCGTACTTATCAGATAACGAAACGAAGAGCTCTACCAGATCAATCGGCGGACGAAAGCATCCATGCCGCTCCATCAAATATGCAGATGGATAAGTGATGAAATTCCGGTAGCCGCTTCTGATAAGAATGACCGTATCAATGCCCATGGCCACCATGTGCTTAAAGTCATTCTCCCACTCTTCTGGCCCCCAATTCTGATGAGGAATGTCGTGAGATATTTCATCAATAAAAGTTCCGGTGATCAGCATTATTTCAGATATACTTTTTCCTGCAGAATTTGTTTCCAAAGAATGTAGCCATGTCCATTAATGCGCAGCCCCTGTAGCCAGTTTCACAAACATCACACTTACAGCAATAAAAGAAAAATAATACTTTTTGTTCATCGCTAATGTTTATATCACTGCGATACGGTTTCGGCATCCGGTGCCAGCACTGGTTTTTCGTCCTCCACTTTTAACAAGGGCACCAGCCACGTAACAACAAAAGCGGGAATAGTTGCAATCAGCACCCATATAAAAAACTCCTTATAACCAAGCAGGTCACTCATATATCCACTTACCATGGAAGGGATCATAAATCCAAGGTTCATGAGACCGCTGCCAAAAGCATAATGTGCCATTTTATATTTCCCCGGCGCAATGTTTTGCATCATAAAGAGGATCAGTCCAACAAAGCCAAAACCATATCCGAAATATTCAATTGCCACAGCTGAGCCAATCACATAAACATTTGTTGGTAGTGTTATTGCCAGATAAGCATATGCCATGAACGGGATGTTGAAAAAACAACAAAGGATCATGAGGGTTTTTCTGCTCAGGCCTTTACTGGAAACAAAATAGCCCGATGCGATAGAACCGGCCACAAAAGCAATTGCACCCACCGTGCCATACAATATCCCAATCTGTTCGGTGGAAAGCGCTAAGCCACCGTTAATTCTTGACGCTTTAAAAAAAAGTGGGGTTATTTTAATTGCCTGTCCCTCAGCAAAACGATAAAAAACAATGAAGGCCAGACTGGCCACGATGTTCTTTTTATTGAAAAAAGTAATGATGACATCCTTCAGTGTAGCTACAGTTTCTTTTACTGAATGCACGGAAGCCGCCTTTTTACCCGCGGGCAGCATCCGCATGTTATAAAGGCCCAGCAATATCATGATCAATGCATACCCAAACATCACCATCATCCAGGCATTTGCAATGCCCAGCCTTTCTTCCATTCGTCCGGCTGCATACACCAGCAAGCCGCCGGAAACAATTTTTGCAATGTTATAAAAAGCTCCCTGCCAGCCTACATATTGAGCCTGTTGTTTTGAGGTCAGTTCATTCAGATATACACCGTCTGCTGCGGTATCATGTGTTGCGCCGCTGAATGCTACGATGGCAAGAATAGCAATAGAAACGGCGAAAAAATTATCGAGCTGAAGCGTTAATCCCACCATACCGAAAAGGACTCCCGTAAAAATCTGGGTCGTGAAAACGAAAAACTTTTTGGTTTTGAACATCTCCAGAAATGGACCCCAAAGTGGTTTTAAAGTCCATGGAAGCATAATCAGCGAAGTCCAGAAGGCAATCTTAGTGTCGCTGATTCCCATGTTTTTATACATGATGGAAGAAGCCGCAGCCAGTGCCACAAAAGGAAGACCCATTGCAAACCAGGTTGTTGGGATCCATGCAATCGGATGTCTTTTTTTCTGTCGGTTAGCTGGCACTTAGTATCAGGTTGGTGAATATGACTTAAAATCCAAGTTAATTAAATAATTTAAAAACTCTTTCAAGATTAAATATTTTTTTTATTAAGTTGCATTCAATCTACTTAATCAGTCATTCCTCGTCAAAACGATCGCTTCATGAAAATAATCAAACACATAGCTATCCTGCTTTGTTTTATCACTGCTGTCAGCTGTAAAAAAAGTAGTTCTTCCGGCAATGGACCCGGGCCAGGGCCAGGAACAGGTGGAGGCGTAACAAATCCCCCCGCGGTTGACTCAACGGTCATTCGCGGCGCGTGGGTTACCACCACCGCCAGCACCGCATTGGGTAGCAGGGCCGATATTAAGGCAACAGTAAGCAACTTCAAAGCGGCAGGCTTAAATCACATTTTTGTTGTTGTTTATAACAATGCAAGAACAGTATATCCAAGTACTGTAATGCAAAATCTGATTGGTATACCGATAAAGGAAGGGTTTGAAGGGCGCGATCCCTTACAGGAACTGATCGAGGAAGCACATGCCGCCAAATTAAAAGTGCATGCCTGGTTTGAATATGGTTTTTCATCTTCTTATTCGGCGAACGGGGGATTGATATTGCAGGCAAAGCCCGACTGGGCCAGCAAAAATCAAAACGGGGCGCTTGTAGTTAAAAATGGTTTCGACTGGCTCAACGCTTTGCATCCCGAAGTACAGGATTTTATGATAAGCCTCATTAAAGAAGTAGTTACCAAATACAATGTGGACGGTATACAGGGCGACGACAGGCTGCCTGCCATGCCCAGTGAAGGTGGTTATGACACGTACACAGTTAACCTTTATAAAGCCGAAAACGCAGGTGCTTCTCCCCCTGCAAATATCAAAGACGCGGGTTGGTTACAATGGCGCGCG
>DASWTK010000210.1:0-3015 GCA_036402175.1 Chitinophagaceae bacterium
CGGTGATAAATCCAGTATCCATAAAATGCCAGCAATACGAAGTAAATTCCGAACACAATAAAATCCGACAGTACAAGCTGATTGTTCATAAGCGGGTTTGAAGATTAGGGGCTGCTTTTTTATTACCTGTAGTAGACTTCACTCCATTTCAATTCATTCCTGAACTGATGTAAATCTGTTTTTTTATTGATCAGAACACATTCAATACCGGCGATCTCTGCAAAATCGTCCAGGTGTTCGGAAGTAAGGTTCTGACTATAACCTGTATGATGCGCGCCTCCCGCGAGTATCCATGCGGCACACGCGGTTTGCATATCGGGCAATGGCTTCCACAAAACCCGTGCGACAGGAAGTTTTGGCAATTCATGTTTCGGCGGTACGGCTTCCACTTCATTAACAAGCAACCGGAACCGGTTGCCCATATCAACGATTGATGCATTCAGCGCATTTCCTCCCGCAACATTGAATACAAGCCGAACCGGATCGGCCTTACCACCGATCCCTAAAGGATGAATCTCACACGAAGCTTTTCCATCGGCTATGCTTTCACAGATCTCAAGCATGTGAGCTCCAAGAACCATTTCATTACCCGGCTCAAAATGATAAGTATAGTCTTCCATGAACGAATTGCCGCCTTTCAAACCGGTTGCCATAGTTTTCATCGCTCTCACCAGCGCTGAGGTTTTCCAGTCACCTTCGCCGCCGAATCCATATCCATCTTTCATTAACCTTTGCACTGCAATTCCGGGCAATTGCATCATTCCGTGAAGGTCTTCGAACGTATCGGTAAATCCCTTGTAATTCCCACTCTCGAGAAACCTGCGCATCCCCGATTCAATTTTCGCCGCTTCCCGCAGAGAATTATATTGTGCCCCATTCTTTTTTAAGCTTGCGGTAAGTTGGTACTTATCTCCGTATTCTTCACATAGTTTATCTATTTCACCATCTGTTGTTTGATTGATGATTTTAACAAGGTCGCCTACACCATGATAATTTACTGAATAACCAAATTTCAATTCCGCTTCAACCTTATCGCCTTCGGTTACCGCTACAAACCGCATGTTATCGCCAAATCGAACAAAACGCGCTCCCTGCCAGTCGTGCCAGCCAGCGGCCGCCCGTATCCATACATTGATCCTTTCCAGCACATTTTCATCTTTCCAATGCCCAACCACAACCTTTCTTTTTAGTTTCATCCTGCTTGCAATGAACCCAAATTCCCTGTCGCCATGCGCCGACTGGTTAAGGTTCATGAAATCCATGTCGATGGTCTTCCACGGAATATCGCGGTTGAACTGTGTATGGAGATGAAGCATTGGCTTTTGCAGGATCTTAAGTCCGTTGATCCACATCTTGGCAGGAGAGAAGGTGTGCATCCATGTGATAAGCCCGATGCATTGCTTTGCAGCATTTGCCTCCTGGCAAACCTGGTAGATCTCCTCCGTTGATTTCACGACAGGTTTGAAAATGATACTGACCGGGATATTTTGCGCATTGTTCAGCGAAGTCGCGATCTCCTGTGAATGCAGCGCCACCTGTTTCAGGGTTTCCTCTCCGTACAAATGCTGGCTGCCTGTTATGAACCAGACTTCAAGATGTTGTAAAGGCTTCATGTTATTCAGTTATTTTAATCAGTTTGACCGTAATAGGAATTGTCGCCGTGCTTTCGATCATAATGTTTTCTTATCAGCGCTTCCTTTAATCGCGGCGCACCGGGATTGATCTGCTCCGTTAATAAAGCCATCTGCGCAATGCTTTCAAGTACCGCGCTGTTATAAACCGCTTTTTCCGCGTTTTTTCCCCATGTAAATGGAGCGTGGTTTCCAACAAGTACCATTTCAACTTCCTGGTACGATAGCCCTTTCTCTCTGAAAATATTAATGATCTGAAAACCTGTTTCGTATTCATAATCTCCCTCGATCATTTCATCCGGCATTGGTGGAGCGCACGGAATATCTACAGTATTGTGATCGGCATGTGTGGTTCCGAAAACAGGGATATCTCTCTGAGCCTGCGCCCATGAAGTTGCATAGGTGGAGTGGGTATGCGCAATTCCTCCGATATGTTCCCAGTGTTTGTATAACACAGCATGTGTTTTGGTATCTGATGAAGGACGCAAGCTTCCTTCAACAACATTGGCTTCAAAGTCCACGATCACCATTTTATCCGCCGTAAGTTCTGAATAGGGAACGCCGCTTGGCTTAATTGCAAACACGCCCAACGACCTGTCGGCGGCGCTTACATTGCCAAACGTGAACAGCACCAGTCCCAGTTCAGGCAATTGCATGTTTGCTTTGTATGCGGCCTGTTTAATGTGATCATACCTGCTCATGATAATGATTGCTGAAGGTTAAATCAATTGGTTTGTGATTCGATGAATCTTCCCAGTCTGTTATATTGTTCGTACCGCTGCTGGTAATATTTTACATTTTCCTGCTTTGGCAGATAAGTTACGTCAAAACCCTGCCCCATTGCGCCCATCGCGTCTTCCACTTTATCGTACAATCCTGCTGCTGTGGCCGCGAACATGGCTGCTCCGATCGCGCAGGTTTGATCCGATTTGTGAATACGGATCGGCATATTCATTACATCCGACATCATTTGCATGATATAGGGTGATTTTTTTGCAACCCCTCCCAATCCGATCAGTCCACGTATAGCAATGCCCTGTGAATTAAACCGGTCAACAATCGCACGCGCGCCGAAGCAGGTGGCTTCTGCAAGCGATTTGAAAATGCGTGGCGCATCGGTCCCAAGGTTCAGATTAATGATCGCGCCTTTCAGCAACTGGTTCGCGTCGGGTGTCCTTCTTCCGTTAAGCCAGTCCAGCGCAAGCTCGTCTTTCTCTTGAAGCGGCAAGGCAGAAGCTTCGGCCGAAAGATCGCTGATCATGGAATGCAAAATTTTGTCTTTCAGATGCTCATCATCAACATATCTTAATGGCCAGCTCAGGAGGTTTCTGAACCACGCGTACACATCACCGAATGCGCTTTGTCCGGCTTCCATTCCAATCAT
>DASWTK010000211.1:0-4941 GCA_036402175.1 Chitinophagaceae bacterium
ATATAGATAGAATCTATAATGTCGCTGATTACAAAATACCGTTTGGCTTTCTTATTTGCGTTTGAATTTGAACTAAGAGGGAAGCGTTGAACGGATGCACAAAGGGAATGTACTTTTGAAAGGGTCAATTTTACTGATGAGGTGATATGAATAACTATCTAATCCTCATCAGCGATCCCATAGTTTCTATTCCATCATAAAAATTGCCAATACGAATATTTTCATTTTCAGCGTGCTGATTATTGTCATGATTCGCTATAGGAATGGTAATGGTTATAGCTTTCAGATACTTTTCAAATAAAAAAAGAGGAAGACTACCGCCCATCGTTGGCTGCAGTACAACCTGGTATTTGGAGGAGGCTTTAACTGTTGCAATGACTTTTTTTATAATCGGCAGATCCATGGATGTACGCTGCGCATTCATACCATCCGCCCGTATAACTTTTATGATTTTTGCATATTTTTCTCGTTCCTCATTGGTAGGCTCACTATCTGTTACGTAATAACCCTGCGCTTTTATGTGGTCAATTACTTTTTGTTGCTGCCTCTTCCAGTCATTACCTAATACCAACCTCAAATCAAGAACTGCCGTCGCATAGGTCGGGATTTGGTTGGAGGCCATCATGCCCACGTTTCCGCTTTGCATTCCATTAATGTTTAACGAAGGCTGGTTGATTGCTTCGCTTAATGTGAGTCCCTGTATTTCGACCGCATTTATTCCCAGTTCTTTTTTCATTTGTTCGTCCACTGAAGGCACTTCATCCAATGCTTTTCTTTCAAAAGGGGTTAAAGGTTTCACATCATCATAAAAACCTTTTATAGTCACTCTTCCGCTTTTGTCTTTCATAGAGGCTAACAATGTTACCAGCATCATCGCAGGATTTGGAGCCCAGTTGCCGTAATGGCCACTATGCAGGGGCCTCTTGGAAGCATAAACCGTAAGGTCGAGACGCGTGTCACCACGAACACCAAATACAATTTGCTTTTTCCCTGATTGGTGAACAGGACCGTCGCAAATGATCCACAGATCGGATTGGAGTAAGGTCTGGTATTTTTCCAGTATTTCATGGAGGTGCGGAGAACCAGCTTCTTCTTCACCTTCGAAGAAGAATTTAAGATTACAGCCGGGAGTCATTCCGGTTTTAATGATAGCGTCATAAGCATTCAGTATGGCAGCCACTCCTGCCTTGTCATCAGAAGCGCCTCGGGCATATATCCTCCATTCGTTGTTATAACTGCTATCGGCAGGAAAAGGAATATGGACTCCACCTTTGTCTATTGCACTCGAAAATAACTTTGGCTGAAACGGATCAAGTCCTTTTGCCCATTGGGCCGGATTAACAGGTTGCCCATCATAATGCGCATAAAAAATAAGGGTTTTTTCTGCGCCAGCGACTATTACTTCACCATATACAGCCGGAGGTACGCCAGCCGTGGAAGCATTTAAAAGCTGTATGTTTTGAATACCCCGTTTGTTCATCATAGCGACAATGAAAGCTGCGGTTTTTTGTTGACCTATGGGCTCGGCCGCCACATTAGGAAAGGAAAGGAATTCAGAGAACTCACTCATTATATTTCCGGCATTCTTCTTTACGTATTTCCTGAGGGTTAGCACCTCAGGTGATTGAGCTGAAACTAATTGACCCATTAGTAAAACCAAATGGAAAAAGAGGAAGTGTTTTCTCATGAAACGAAATTAATTCTATGAGTAATCCTGGTTATATAAGTTGCTAATGCAAAATAGCTATTCTTTCGCCTAGAAAAATCTGCGGTAAGTGCCATGTGTTGTGAGGATGGAAGTTGAACCCATGACCTCATGGTTATGAACATTAGCGATTTATAAGATAATCTTTTATGACCAAGGCTCATAAATGGACATCAAACAACAAGCATCAATACTTTTCTCGTCAAGGTTTTTTAACCACGGCTATCGCGTTCACAATTCCCCACTGAGTACAGCAAAGTGAAACTTCCTCTCCATTTTTCCAGTATACAGGTGTATCACCATCCTGTCCACCAATATAAATATCAGATTTATAAAATGTAATTGCTGTGGCTGCGGCGTAAATCCCTCGCTTGGGGAGTGTAATTCTGGTTCCATTTTTCCAAACCACAGCGTCTCTGCCATAAATGCCAACAACATAAATATCATTTCCTGCTATGGCAACAGCGGTGGCTCTAACAATCTCGCCTGGAAATTTATCGAGCTCTACCCGCACGCCGTTTTTCCAGTAAACCGCGGCCCCCGAGTCAGTTGCACAAACATATACATCATTATTGTTCACCGCTATGGAAGTGGCCCCCATATCAACCGGGCTATTTTTCCCTAATACTGTTCTGATGCCATTTTTCCAATAGACCGAATGCACTTCATTAGCTGGCCCAGGTTCCACCCCGGCTGCATATACGTCATTGCCGTCAATTGCCAGGGCATTTAACCTTGAAGCTCCGCCCCCTGCTGTTGGTAAGCTGTACCTCACTCCGTTTTTCCAGTAAACAGGTTTATAATTTTCACTGCCACCGGCATAAAGGTCGCTGCCGGATAATGCCAATGCTCTTACCTCTCCTGCTGAATCAGGAGAAGTAAGTATTGTTTTTTGTCCGTTCTTCCAATAAGCGGCCTGGAAACCCGGGGATACGCTGTAATGGGTATAGCCACCAACATACACGTTTGTGTCAGATATGGCAATCCCATATGCTCCTCCGATATTGTTTTGGGTGGTTGCAAGGAGAAACACTTGCCCATTTTTCCAGTACATAACACCATAAGCCCGGGCAGCAACGTAGACATCTACTGAATCAACAGGCTGGGTATACGTAAAAACAGGCCCGGTTGCAATATTTCCTGCTACCGCAACTGTAACCGGACCTGAAGTACCATTTGCAGGTGCAACAACAACCAGGGAATCGACAGAGGATGATAGCACAATTGCTGAAGTATTGTTGAATTTGACAAGGTTCTCAGATGGTGCAGATGCGAAATTGATGCCTTTAATAACTACTGTTGTCCCTGCCGGTCCGCTGGATGGAACAATCGAATTGATCAAGACGTTTTTTACTTCCTCCACTTCAGGCTCTTTTGAACACCCTGCAAAAAGAATTGCAACTATTACAAGCAAACAAATGAAAAGTTTCATATTTTGACGAATTGAAGATTGTTTTGTTTTAGAAGTACAGGTTAATACACGCACATCTGAATGCCAAAACAAATAACGTTTAATTTCAACATAAATTGGCCTGTCCCAAGCACGAATGTCTTCCTTTGTGTAGCAAATGCTCCTGAACAATACCTCACAGAGACATAAATGACATTATTTGAAATTCTTCGGACGGAAAACATAGAACCATTTATTACTTTGCGTTTTCCTGAGGCGGATCCTCCATAACCACCCTTAAACTTTTTCGTCCTTTCTTCTGAACCCTATTCTTTCTCTAGGTTCAGGCGGAGGGCTCAACAGCTGTTTCAGGGTCGTAAAAACCATTTCAATATCAGCGCTGTTTTGAACAACCTGCCTTTCCAAATGTTCAAGTTTCAACAAAATATCTTTATGAGTAGATACCATCTCGCGCATTTTCACAAAGATTTCTATTAACCGTAAGCTAACCGCAATTGCCCGATCACTTCTTAACACATTGGCCAGCATCAACACTCCGTGCTCAGTAAAAGCATAGGGAAGGTAACCACCCAGATGTTTTTTTAGATGGTATCACATTCTGTGATACCATGATCTCAACTTCTTCATCATTCAATTGAAACATAAAATTTAAAGGGAATCGTTCCGTATTTCTTTTTACCTGCTGTCTTAAGGCAATTGGCTTTACAGCGTAGAGTATCGCAAGATCCCTGTCTAACATTATCTAATGTCCGGGGACGTAGTGGATCTTATTCATCACTACCTCGTCCGTCGGAGCAGAATATTCTTTGGATTTTGCCATATTAATTAGGAAAAAGGGCATTAAAGGTAGGTATCGCAAAATGCGATACCATCATTAAACGGATGATATTTTATCCACTATGGTGGATTATGAGTGCAATGGAAATCATAATAGGAATACCATGAAACAACCTTTCGGGATTTTACCATGCTTGGGTAGCATCAAAAATGGCCTGTAAATACAAATGCACTTTGTTGTTTATTCCAGCGGTTTCAACTGCTTATGACGCAAATAAAAAAGGGAATCTCAAACATTTTGTTGAAGATTCCCTTTCCAGTAGCGAGGATGGGAGTTGAACCCATGACCTCAGGGTTATGAATCCTGCGCTCTAACCGCCTGAGCTACCTCGCCCTCCGTCCGCCATAGCTTCAGCGAAGGCGGACTTCATTCTTAAACTTGAACAAGCCCGCCGTCACTAAAGCGTGGGTGGACGCGGGCCGCAAAAATATATAAATCCCCCCGAACTTCCACCACCATTTTACCCCCTTACTTCCCCGCAGTCCCCGGCTCCAGCAACTTAAAAAACTGATCCAACTGCGGCAGTATAATAATCCTCGTCCTCCTATTAACCGCCCTGCTCTCCGCATCATCATTGCCAACCAATGGCCTGTATTCTCCCCTGCCCGCAGCTGCTATCTGGGCCGGCGGTATGCCGTATTGGGTTTGCAGTATCCGCACTACCGAAGTTGCGCGCTTTACACTCAGGTCCCAGTTGTCTTCAAGGACTCCCCTCTTGTAAGGCACATTATCAGTATGACCTTCCACCATAAACTCAAGTTCCGGCTGGTTCAAAAGCACCTTGGCCACTTTGGCCAGAACCGCTTTAGCGGGAGTCGCTATTTCATAGCTTCCGCTCTTGAACAACAACTTGTCCGAAATATCAATATACACCACACCCTTGTCAACCTTGATATTGATGTCCTGGTCATTCATATCACCCACAGCACCCTTCAGCTTCATCACCAATACCATGTTCAATGAATCCTTGCGCTGCATAGCTGATTG
>DASWTK010000212.1:0-8696 GCA_036402175.1 Chitinophagaceae bacterium
GGCATCCGGATAAAAGCTGACAAGCCTCCGTATCACAGCCTCAACAATTGCATCAGGACAGGATGCTCCGCTGGTCAGAAGGATATTCACGGGTTGACGCGCGGGAAGATAGTAATGCGTTATTTTTTCCTCTTTTGTATGCCGGTCATAATGCCGGATCTCTGTATAGGAAAGTATTTTCTCCTCATTGTTTATAAAAAAGCAGGGAAGCTTTTCTTCACAAAGCTCAACAAGGTGGGTTGTATTGGATGAATTGTATCCTCCAACAACAACAGCCAGGTCCGCAGGTGTCTTTAGCAAATTGATGACTGCCGACTGGTTATCATTTGTTGCGTAGCAAAGGGTATCCCTTGTATCGGCAAACCTTTCTTCCACATTTTCATCAGTAAGTCCATAGTGTGATACCATTACCTGCTTCAGAAAGTCGGCAATGGCCTGGGTTTCACTTGCCAGCTGAGTGGTCTGGTTCACCACGCCAATACGTTGAAGATGTTTAACGGGATCAAATCCGTCAGAATAACGTCCTTCAAACTCTTTATAAAAATCATTTGCGGGCGATTCACCGGTGATATAACCTGAAAGTTTTATGGCGTCATTCATGTCATTCACGATCACAGAGGCTGCAAACGCCGATGCATGCGAGAATGTAGCGCGTGTTTCTTCATGTTTAGGTTTGCCATGAATTACAATTGTGTAATCCGATCCTGCGATCTGCTCACTCCGGTTCCAAACCTTTTCAACAAAAGGACAGGTTGTATTGTATTGTTCAACAGGAATTCCCCGTTCGCCGAGCCTTGCTTCAATTTCAAGCGTGGTTCCGAACGCGGGTATAAGCGCGATATCATCTGAGGTCAATTCTTCGAATGGAACCAGTTGCTTTCCCGAAGTATCCTGCAGGAACCGAACACCTCTCTGTTGCAGGTCATGGTTCACTTGTGGGTTATGAATCATTTCGCTGAGAAGAAAAATACGTCGACCCGGATTCTCATCAATCGTGCGAAAAGCGATTTCAATTGCGTTCTCTACACCATAACAAAAACCAAAGTGGCGGGCGAGATGTATGCGCAGGGGTCCGAAGTCAAGCAGGGTAGGACTCAGGTCTTTTTTCAGCTTATCCTGCTGCTTGCGCCTGTCCTTGACTGCAGCGATCAACGGGCTTCGATATGTGAGGGGAACATTGAATTGTTTCATTCAGGGCGCAAGTTACAGTATGGATTTCTTTATTTTTAACCATAAACAGTTAAACAACGATATGAACACATTGTTCAGGCCGGCGGAATGGGTGCATAACTGCAGTCTATACGAAGTCAATCTCAGGCAATATTCAAAAGAAGGAACGTTTGACGCGTTTTCTGCTGAACTACCCCGCTTGCGCGATATGGGTGTGGAGGTGTTATGGTTCATGCCAATAACACCCATCAGCCTGGAAGGAAGGCAAGGTACCCTGGGAAGTTATTACGCATGTTCAGATTATGTGTCGACCAACCCTGAATTCGGGACCATAGCCGATTTTAAAAAGCTGGTGGCTAATGCGCACCTGCTTGGATTTAAAGTGATTATCGACTGGGTAGCCAATCATACCGGGCTCGACCATTGGTGGACTAAAAAACATCCCGGTTATTATGTGAGGGATGCTCAGGGAAAATTCTACGACAAGCATGGATGGCATGACGTGATCGACCTCAATTATTATAATCAGCACATGAGGCGCGATATGATCGAATCAATGAAATTCTGGGTCAATGAATGCGACATTGACGGTTTCCGATGCGATATGGCGCACCTGGTACCGCTTGATTTCTGGAGAACTGCACGAATTGAGCTTGATGCCATTAAACCACTGTTCTGGCTTGCTGAAACGGAAGCACATGTTTATCACCAGGCGTTTGACGCCTCTTATTCGTGGAACTGGATGCACGCCACCGAAAAATTTTGCAATGGTACCCTTGGTTTCAATGATCTGCTGCAGGTATTGCACGATTACAGGCTCAATTTCCCTCCTGAGTCATTGAAATTATACTTTACCGCCAACCATGATGAAAATAGCTGGAACGGTACCGAATATGAAAAGTATGGCGCCGCCGCCAAGGTATTTGCCGTCTTCAGTTGCACATGGGAAGGCCTTCCTTTGATTTACAGCGGACAGGAGCTTCCGAATAAAAAGCGGTTGAAATTTTTCGACAAGGATCCGATTGAATGGGATGGTGAGTTTTCGCTTCATGAGTTTTATAAAGCGCTGCTGGATCTGCGTAAAATGAATCCTGCGCTGAGAGCAGCCGATGAAACAGCTTTTACTTACCGCATCATGACCTCAGCGGATCACCAGGTATTTTGTTACATGCGAAAGAAAGACGACAAAGAAGTATTGGTAGTATTGAATTTGTCGGCTTCCCCTATAGCTGATTTTGAATTCAGGGATCCACGGATATACGGAAGCTTCAGAAACATTTTCAATAACCTTGTTATTGATCTTGACCGGATGAAGCCACTGGCGTTGCAACCATGGGACTACCAGGTGCTGGAGAAATAATTGCTTAAAACACATGGGTTCAATTTGCCAATGTCAGCGGCCAATGGTCCCCGGCAAAATAAAAACCCCCGGATTCCGGGGGTATTATTCGTTATTTATTATTAGTTGATATAGCTTAGTTGATATCGCTCAGCTTCAGCGGATAGGTGAACGCGCCATCGCTATAGCCAGGATAAATGCCTTCAAGCCTTACTGTACTGCCACCTGCATTTTCGAGCGCTTTCCTGAAATCCTGCACATTATAAACTTCCTTGCCATTTACTTTCAGGATAACAAAGCCCTGCTCCATACGGGTTTTATTAAAAGGACTGCGATCGTCGAACGATCTTACAATCACTCCACCCTTAACCCCAAGTTCCTTCGCATCATCCTTGTCGAGGCTCTGCAGATCAGCTCCAAGCTTGTCTACAATTGAAGTTCTTACCACATCGGTGGTTCCAACGCTATTGCGAAGTGTGATCGGAATGGTTACTTCCTTTCCTTCGCGCTTATACGAAATATTGATCTTATCACCAGGGCGGTATGTTGCTATTTTTCCTACCATATCAGCGCCTGAATAAACCGTTACGCCATCGATCTTGGTAATTACGTCGCCCTTGCGAAGTCCGGCCGCATAGGCAGCACCGGTAGTAGGAACGTCAGTGATATAAACACCTTCGTCATTCGTGATGCCATTCTGCTTTTTAACCTCATCGCTCAGGTTATCGGAAGGATAATTGATACCGAGGTATGCGCGCTGAACGGTACCATGTTTCATCAGGTCGTTCACGATCTTTTTCACGATGTTCACCGGAATGGTGAACGAATAACCGGCATAGGTACCCGTAGGTGATGCAATGGCTGAGTTGATGCCAATCAGTTTTCCATCAGTAGTAACCAGCGGGCCACCGCTGTTTCCGGGGTTCACTGCCGCATCAGTTTGAATGAACGACTCGATAGGGGTGGTGCTTTGCCTGCGGTTAATGTCAAGCGTACGTCCCTTTGCACTCACTATACCAGCTGTAACGGTGGTCTCAAGCGTAAGGGGGTAGCCAACAGCGATCACCCATTGACCAACCTTTACTTCATCGGAATTTCCATAAAGAATGAAGGGCAGGCCTTTCGCGTCTATTTTGATCAATGCCAGGTCGCTGCTTGGATCTGCAGCTACCAGTTTGGCTGAGAAAGATTTTTTATTGCTAAGCGTTACTGTAACTTCA
Organism: Chitinophagaceae bacterium; assembly: GCA_036402175.1. GTDB lineage: Bacteria > Bacteroidota > Bacteroidia > Chitinophagales > Chitinophagaceae > DASPKM01. Next base: position 3,730 of record DASWTK010000212.1, read on the forward strand.
TCAGCACCGGCAATCACGTGATTATTGGTCACGATATATCCATCTTCACTGATAATGGCTCCTGAGCCGGATGCCATCTGGGGAATCGTACGCATACGATCTCCGAAAATATCATCCCAGTCCATTCCGAAGATATCGCCAAACGGGCTGCGCCTCGGCAGGTTATTGCTGGCCGTGCGTGTAGCCTTCGTTTTGATATGAACTGTGGCAGGGATCGCCGCCGCTGCTGCCTGGCTGAAATCAACTGGCGAGTTGGTTACGTTGTTTATGCCATCAAAATATCCTGCATAGTTGGCAGGAGGCTTCGACTGGCTTTGTTGCGGATATGCATAAGTATTGGAAGAAGTTACCTTCTCATACCCCCAAACGCTCAATACCGCAGTTGATGCGCTAAGGAGAATTACGGTCAGGATTTGCTTTGCTTTCATGTTTACCTCTTAATTTTTCTATGAATATTTTTAAACGGTCAAATTACATGCCTATTCAACATTCAAATTACTATAAGGTTGCCGCTGCCTTATAACCGATCAGGCAGTTTAACAAAATATTACTAAGAGTTTCGTAGATATAAAGGTAACAAGAAATTTTTTCCGGTAAAAAGGTCAGTTTTTTGAAAGATCCAGTAAAAATTGCAGGGTAGCCGGTCCTTCCAGTTCATAGATAACTGACTGTTGGGCACGCCCGAACGGCGCCTGGTGAGTCCCTACCAGGAATTGACCTGAATCAGGGTTGTAGTTCTTCAGCACCTCCTGTTCATCTGAATAATATTCATAATTCAACCTGGCAACGGGCGATATGGGCGACTTACCCGAGGTGAGCAGAATGGCGCCATTGGTCATATAAAATTCCTTGTTCAGTATCAGCAATGACAGCTGGTAGTCGTAATTGTTCTTGTACTTGTTATGATCCACCAGCCAGTTGTATTTCTCAAACACTTTCAGCAAAGGGATAAAGTCGTACTGTTGCGGAACATAGATCTTGTTTACGCTCAGGTTGCCCTGGCCAAAATACTGGAATACGTCGTCAGCGAGCAGCTCAAGTTGCTGTCGTGTTTCATGTCCTGATAAAATTGCGGTTGCGCCGGTAGCCCTGTGAATGATGTGAGGATATTTGCTAAGGTATTGTTCCATGGAGCCATGGGGCTGATTTGACCTTGCGATGTATGCATCACAACCCTTCAGCATCTCTTCAAAACTTACCAGGTCATTTACCGATTCATTCCGGGAAGCCATTTTCCCTACAAGGTGTTTCAGCAATACGTCATCCTTTGATGACAGCATTATCCTTTGCCGGTGCCCACTCAGGAAAGTGACCAGGAAATCATGAAATCCGGAGAGTGGAATATTTCCGGGCATAACAATGCCAACTGATTTTGGATTGTTCTGCATTTGCGGAATGCGGTATTTTTCTATCCATCGCTGCAGGTTCCTGTTGCTGAGAAGATGAGTGGCAATATTCCGTACGGCAAGGTCAATAAATTGGGGAATGAACCATCCGTTCTGCCTGTATGCTTCTTCCTTTTCTGCCTCCCATCCGGCATCGTTGCCGAGCATGTAGCTTTGTAATTGTGTCAGTAAATCCAATCTCGCGTCTAACTGCATAAATCTTATCTTTTGTGTTCCTGCTGTTAATAAAATATCTATTTTAGCAGCATTGATGTTCGTGCCCGATAAAACTGCAAAACTAATTATTGTCACTCCATTAATCGTGCTGAAATATGGCTATTAAGATCACAGAAGAATGCATCAATTGCGGCGCCTGCGAACCCGAGTGCCCCAATAATGCGATATATGAAGGAGGCGTAGAATGGGCTATTGCCGATGGTACCTCAGTGAAAGGTTCTTACAGGCTCATGGACGGGACCGTTGTTGATGCCGACCAGAAAATGCCGCCCGTTGCTGTAGACACATACTATATCACACCCAATAAGTGTACGGAATGCCAGGGTTTTCATGAAGAACCGCAGTGCGCGGCTGTATGCCCGGTTGACTGTTGCGTTCCGGATGAAATGTACCGTGAAACAGTGGAAGAGCTCCTTGCAAAGAAAGAGAAACTGCACATTTAAGTGTGGAAAAATTGAGGATACTGTTTGATTTATCCTGAAGGTATTTTCATATCTTACATACAGATATTTCCAATAGTAATTGTAGTCCGAGTGCTACAAATTGTAAACGGGTGATATTTCCCGTTCCGGAAAGTAAAAAGGTGAAGGGAGAACGTCCTTCACCTTTCTTATTTATGAGCTCCGGTTAAAATTATTTTCCACTCTTACCGTTTAAAAGGATATTTGACACGCAAAAAAAACCAGCATAAAGCCAATGGCAGGTAAGAAGAACATTGCGTTCGTAACCGGCGGTTATTCGGGCGAAGCAGTAATATCCTATAAAAGCGCCATCACTATCGAGAATAACCTGGATACAGATAAATACAATATTTACAAGATTGATATCACTCCGCAGGGGTGGTGGTATATTTCGGCTGATGGAAGGAAGTCTGCCGTAGACCGTACAGATTTCAGCATCAACCTCGGTGAACACATCCGGTTCGATGCGGTTTTCATTGGCATACATGGTACTCCCGGCGAAGATGGGAAGCTCCAGGGTTATTTTGACCTGCTTGGCATTCCATATACTTCCTGCGACGCAGCCACATCGGCGCTAACCTTCAATAAGCGTTATACGGTGGCCATTGCGGCATTCGCGGGTATCAATGTAGCGAAGTCGCTCCACCTCTTCAGGCATTCGCCTTCAAAGACGGAAGACATCACCGCCCAATTGCAACTTCCTGTTTTTGTAAAACCCAATAACGGAGGCTCCAGCATTGGCATGTCGAAGGTGACAGAAGCGGGTGGATTGCAGGCGGCAATTACGAAAGCATTTAAGGAAGACGACCAGGTGCTGATAGAGGAATTTATATCGGGCCGGGAATTCACCATTGGTGTTTTCAGGTCGGGTGGTCAGATCACAACACTTCCATTTACGGAAGTCAGGACCCATAAAGAGTTCTTTGATTTTGAGGCAAAGTACACTCCCGGCATGAGCGAAGAAATTACTCCCGCACAGGTTGAGGAACCGATAGCTGAAAAAGTAAGATCAACCGCTAAAAAGGTTTATGCGGTGTTTAACTGCAGAGGCATTGTAAGAATGGATTTTATTTACAATGAAGCGAAGGGAGAGCCTTTTTTACTTGAGATCAATACGGTACCCGGACAAAGTGAAGCCAGCATAGTGCCTCAGCAGGTTCGTGCAATGGGTTGGACGTTGAAAGATTTTTACTCAAAGCTGATAGATGCCTGCTTTGAAAACTGAAAAAAATAAATAATCCGTAATCTCCAAAAGCGTCCTTTGGACATCACCCAAATCTAATTCAACAAGCATGTTCAGATTCATAACCGGCCGGCCACTTTGGATGAATATTCTCTTTGCCATTGTCCTGGTGTTTGTAATGCTGATTATTTTTCTCACTTCACTGAAATGGTGTACCAGTCATGGCACCACCATACAAATTCCATCAGTCACTGGCATGACGTTTAACGATGCAAGTAAGTTCCTGGATGAAAAAGGATTTGAGGTGGAGATACAGGATTCTGTTTATTTTGATACACTTCCTCCGCTCACCGTGACCAGGCAATTCCCCGAGGCTGACGCGGTTGTAAAGAAAAACCATACAGTCTATCTTACATTGAACCGGGCTGTTCCTCCTATGATTGAAATGCCAAAACTGATCGGGTTGAGTTTCAGAAGCGCGGAGGGCAGTTTACGTCAGTATGGATTACGCCTTGAAGACACCAGTTATCGTGTTGACTTTGCAAAAAATTCCGTACTCGATCAATTGTACAATGGAGAGACCATCAAGCCAGGAACCAAGCTCCGCATGGGAAGCAGTATCAGCCTTGTGCTTGGAACCGGCGTAGGTGGATTTGAATTTTCAGTGCCCGATCTTTTCGCGTTAAGCTATGAGGAAGCCAAAGCTGTAATGCAGGCCACCGGGCTAAGCACAGGTGCACTGATGGTAGACCCTGATGTGCGTGATACAGCCGCGGCTTTTGTTTACCGTCAAAGTCCAACCCGCATGAATGATGAGCGGAAATTCAACCGCATCAGACCTGGCCAGACAATAGATGTTTGGTTGAGTGTGATGAAACCGGAAAGAAAGGTTGATACGACGAGGGTAGGGGTTCCATCGACGAATGAATATTGAAAATGAAAAATTTAAAATTCAAAATGTAAAATGGAAAATATTACGGTAGAGCAATTAAAGGCGAGGATTGATGCGGGAGAAAAATTGAATGTACTGGACGTACGTGAGCCTGCAGAATATGCCGAGTACAATATGGGCGCGAAACTTATTCCGTTGGGTAATATCCAAAGCATGCAGACAGATGAGATCGAAGACTGGAAAGACAAAGAAGTGATCGTGCATTGCCGCAGCGGCCAGCGTAGCATCACAGCATCCCTATTCCTCGAAATGCAGGGCTTCAAAAACGTGAAAAATCTCCTGGGCGGCGCACTCGCCTGGAAAGAGAAGTACGGAAACGCAACAATTAACGGCTAATCCGTGTAATCCTTAAATCCTACTTAAATCTGTGATCAACCTCTCAATCCCTGCATCCCCAAAATCCTATTTCAATCCGTGATCAATCTCTCAATCCGTGATTAATCTCTCAATCCGTGATCAATCTCTCAATCCGTGATCCACTCATTCATCATTCTCTCAATCTCACCCAAATCCGCATCCCCCTTATGTACATAATACCTGAATCTCGATTTGTATTTCATCCCCGGATTAAATGGAAATGGGCCATCAATAACCGGTGCAAAAGCCCAATAAGGCATGTCGGGATGTAACCTGATAGCCTGAGGATAGCGAAAGTTCGCAGGGTGCCCGAAAATAGTAACACCACTTAATTTACCATCAAGCTTACCCGATGCATCCACCCATCGCGCATGCGTATGATTTGCAGTTGC
>DASWTK010000213.1:0-5681 GCA_036402175.1 Chitinophagaceae bacterium
GATGGGAATTTTCAAACCCAGGATCATCAGCGCCGTTGCCGGAAACATGAACGCGAAAAATTCATCGGAGGGCACGCGCATATAATTGCCCCACAGGCTCGAAAGAAAGTTTCGGTCGTTGAAATGATGATAACCCGCAATGGGCATTACCAGGCATATGAAGATGGTGATCAATATTAATATGTCCAGTATCACCAGCCTGCGCCCGAGGTTATGAACAAAGCTGAGGAAGAAATAGATCAGTAAACAGCATGAGAGTGACTCATAGACTGTGAATTCAGTAAAATTCTGAAGCAGCAGAAAGACTGCGAGCGTTACAAAAATGAAGATCTTATTCACGATTCTCTCACTGGTTGACTATCTTTTCAAAGATACAATTCTGATCTAACGAATAACTGAGGTCATTTTCCCACCAGATTTTGAACCAGGACCAATCCCCGACGTCTGCAGCATTTTCTGGATACCTTCTTCAAGCGTGGTTAGCGGACGGCCCAGTATTGCTTTCATTTTTGAAATGTCGGGTTGCCTGCGGGTCATATCTCCTTCTTTCAGCGGCGCCAGGTGTATTACTTTTGACTTTGAGTTGGTTAGATCAATGATGAGGTTGGCAAGTTGCAATATTGTCACTTCATGATCATTACCCACATTGATGGTTTCATTAATGCACCAATCCTTATCAAGCGTTCGCATGGTGGCTTCAATGTTATCATCTACATAACAAAAGGTTCTTGTCTGGGAACCGTTCCCATAAATAGGAATATCTCTACCGGATAGTGCTGCATGAAGGAATTTTGGCAATACAAAGTCGTCACTCTGGCGTGGGCCATAAGTATTGAAGAAGCGGAAAATGGTAAAATCAAGACCAAACTCCTGCTGATACGACCTGAAGAAAGCCTCTCCAACATTTTTTACCACCGCATAAGGCAGTCTGGAGTTCAATGGCGTTGTTTCTTCATGTTGCGGAAGAGAAACAGGTTCACCGTAAACCTCAGAAGAAGAAGAATAAAATACTCTCTTTACTCCCGTGTTCTTGGCCAGGTCAAGTATGTTCTTTATGCCGTCAATATCTTCCAGTACTTTAATTGGATTATCCAATGTCCGCTGCACACCCACCATTGCCGCATAATGAAAGACATAATCGAACTGGTAAGCCGTCATTATGGGAGAAATATCACGGAAATGATTCACATCGGCCTTGATGAATTTGAAATTATCCGAAGGCGGAGGTAATTTTTTAACTGACCCGGTTGTGAGGTTATCAACCACTACTACAAAAGTTTCCGGGTCTTCAACCAGTTTGCACGCAAGACTGCCAGCAATATTGCCGGCGCCACCGGTAATCAGTATTTTTCTCATTTGTTTAATATTTCCAGTAATTGTTGAGAACGCACTTTATAATTGTCTTCTTTAAGTATCTGTTCATGAAAGTTCCTTGCCGTTTCTAAAGAGCGTTGCTTATTAGACATGCACCACGTTATCTGTTGCGCAAGCTCATCTTCCGAATGATAATAATATAAATGCTCACCGTTCTTATAGCGAGGCTCCATTTCCGGACAGGCAGAACAGAACTGAAGTCCACCTGCTGTAGGGATTTCGAAAAATCGCATATTGGAGCCAGGATAGTTGGTATCGTCAATGATATTAAGGCTGATGAATGAGCTTTGAACCACCCTGGTAAAATCCCTCCCATACAAAGGTGAGGGATTTGCAATCTTTTTGATCGCCTGATTTTCTGTACGGTTCCAGTATGGCCCCCACACTTTTACCCGTAGTTCAGGGAATTTTTTAATGATGAAAGCTATTACGCTTTCACGTTCGGGTCTGTTTCCGCCAACAAAAGTGAGGTCGTGCATGAAATCTTCAGCCTTCATTGGTTCGCCATAATGTGCATCCAGGTCGCCGGCAAATGGTAACCATTCCACATTTTTAAAGCCATACTGCTGAAAAATTTTCACCGCCGAACTGCTGTGAGCAGCCACAAGGTCATAGAAAGGTGCCGATACCAATACGTTCCTTCCAAGATTGAACAAGGTATCAGGCCAGATCAGTACAACTTTAAGAGGCAGGATTGATTTAAGAAAAGCAAGGCTTCCGCTATGCACTTCATTATTTGCTGCGCAAACAAGCACATCGGGCTTGAATTGCTTGGCCATTATAACCAGTTCCCTGTTTGCTTTATGGATCCACGGCTCTACAGGAAGAAAATTGTTCAGTACTGAACCAAATTTTCCAAATCGTACATTTTTGCCTATTGCTTTTTTGATGTCAAACGTCCTGACTTCATGCCCATTTTGTTCAAATCCATTTTTGAATGAAGTTTCCAGACAGAAATTCGAAAATGCCCCAGCTATTAAAATTTTCATCTTGATTTCGATTTGGCCAAAGCGTATAACTTATTCTTCAACTTCGCGAACAGGAAGTAAGGGAAAAGCAGTCCTGCCAGTGAAACCATATAATAACGTGCATAAATCTCTCCTTTTCCCGCAAAGCCAAGCAATTTGAAATTTGAATTTCGCCTGGGATACATTCCGGCGACAAGGCCTACTGAAGCAGACAGTGATCCCTTCCCTTTATAGTCGATGATCCAGTTTGGAAAAGTATAAGTATAGATCCTTCTGAATATTTTAAGAATAAGGCTTTTCGAAAGCACCCCAGCATCATGAAAGGCCGAGATCAGAACATTGATCACTGATGGAAGGCCACCTTCTTCAATCTTAAATTCCTTCCAGGATTTTGCGATCTTTTGAACATAGGAGTTGACCTTTTCATTGTCAACCTGTATGTCTTTAAGGACCAAAGGCTCCTTAATAGAAAAAAGCCTTTTACCGGAAGACACCATTACAGACGCAAGGTAAATCTGCACGTAAATACTGCCGTCGTGTTTTGGAGTATTGAACTCATTAAATACGCAGCGCTTGAAAATAATCCCACCAACAAAGCTGAAACAACTGTAATAGGAAAACGCAATCTGTGGTCCGGTACCCAGTTCATCAGTTACAACAGCCCGGGTATATAAAACTTCAGGATCAGCAGCTTCAACCATATTACAAAAACCTACTTCCGGGTAATCATGTTTTTGTAAAAAGTCGACCAGCAACTGCACCGAATCAGGAAAATTCAAAGAATCATCATTTCCCAAAATAAAAACATAATCGCCGGTTGCCAGCTCCATCGATCTTCTCAAATTGCGGTCATACCCGAAATTTGTTGGGTTGCGACTGTAAATGATAGGATACCGGAAATTTTTTTGAAGCTGTCTTATCTGCTGTTCAGTATCATCTGTAGAACAGTCGTCGCTTATAACAATTTCCACGTCATCGTACGTCTGCCTGGAAAGTATTTCAAGATTTTTCAATAGAAAGTTGATCCTGTTATACTGAGGTATGCAAAGTGAAATCTTCAATCAGTAATATTTAGAATCGGAAATCATTAATTGATGTGTTCGGACCAAGACAAAGTATGCTTCCCCAAATACCGTCAGGATCGGGATGAGGAACGTCGAGTCGGGATATTTTCTTCAACGCTAGTTTTTTGAAAGGGTCGAACCTATAAGCAGTGTATTTATGGAACGACAAAAGTTTTCCAACTTCTTTATCTTCCTGAGGATTATGAAGTTCAATGATCATGATCGGAAAATATTTTTCAATATTTCTCTCAAACCCTCTGAGTGCGCTGCTTTCGGCTCCCTCGATATCCATTTTAATAAATTGCGGCCCTGGATTTCCCTGTTCAATAAAAGAATCAAGACTGATTGTATTAACCTTGATATGTTTATCGTCATCACTTCTTGAACTAATGTGCCCCTGTTTGTCGTGATCCCCCAACTCAAAATAAATCGAACCATCCTTGTCCGATACTGCCGCACAGACATTTGAATAATTGCGAAGACCGTTCAATTCGAAATTCTCTGTTATTTCCTTTACGTTTGAAGGAAGCGGTTCAAAATTGAATACCTGTCCGCCTGGGCTTGTAAGCCTGGATAATAACAATCCGTGTAAACCATTATTAGCACCGATATCATAAGCTATATGGCCGGGCTTTACCACCGAAGTCATAATATGTTGCATGGCCGGCTCCCAATTCCCTATTAGAGGCGACCAAAGTGAGTTCTCGCTGAGGCGGATTTTGCAACCTTTAAGATATCCAACACGTATTTTCTGGACCGAACCAAGTGGAAAAATCAAGTTTTGTATTTTCTGCTTAAATGTCATTTAGTTAATGTTTTTTGCGTCGAAATATAGTCCAGCACAGGTTTGAATGATTTTTCGAAGTTCAGTGATTCACGAAAACTTTTATTAGCTGCATTTGAATACCCGGCATAATTATCAACAATTGATCCGACCGCATTCAGGATAGAATTCTCATTGAGATCAACCGGAAAAGCCCACGTATAATTTTTCAGGTAATGATTAAAATGGTCTTCATTTAAATATATGATGGGTAGTCCAACAGCGGCGTACTCATATAACTTATTTGAGGCTGTACCCAGGGTCACATGCATGGTTTCCCGCTTTGAAAAAATGCCGATTCCTATATGGCAGGTGGCAGCAATTCTGGGAACTTCTTCATATGGAGTGAAGCCAATGAAACTGACCTTGTCAGCAACATTATATTCCGTCGCTAACCTTAACAGCTTTTCCTTGTATTCTTGATCACAAAATCCCTTCAGAACCAGATGCAGATCTTTGCCAGCAACCTTTTTGTGCAAAAGTTTTATGATCTCTTCTAATCCATGTCCTTCCCCAATTCTACCCTGGAACAGCAGTCGAATCTGACTGTCTGGTAACCTAAGTTTAAAGAAAGACCCATAAAACTTTAAAGATGGATAGTTAGGTATTACAAAATATTGCCCTTTGAAATTCTCAAGAGGAAAGAACCTGAGTCTTTCGGCAGATGGCAGGGTAAACATATCCAATTTGCTGAACAGCCTTTTCTCCGACTTTACAGCAAACCAACCAATGGAAAACCTCCGTTCTCTTGACAACTCTGAAACATCATGATTATGATACCATGCAAAATGTTTTCCTATCAATGGTCGGATCAATTTGTAGGCGAACAAAGCGTGGACATCGTAAAGCAATACTACACTGGGCTTCTTTGCCCTGATCGCCCTTAGCAGGTCATTAGTAAATTGCCAGAAGAAACCCACCTTTCGAACTACCGAAGACTGTTCCTGTTCTTTTGAAGTGATAAAGCTACCGGATGGTATTGTTCTAACGTTCGACGGATATTGCCATTTATCATTTAAATGAGGCCGATGAACGATTGTTATCTCTGAAAAAGACTCACTAAGCATCTGCACAGCATTCAAGGTAGGCGGATAAGCTTCAGGATGATAATAAATTCCAATTACAAGGTTTCGCTCATTCATTGCCGGTGCCCGAAAATTTCGACCTTATTCTTTTCTAATCTGGTAAGACCCTTACTTTCTTTTCAACTCTTGCAACTGAGCTATCGCAAATTTCCTCAATCCTTTCCAATTGTTTCCCATAGGTATTATCCAGGGCCAACGCAATACGTTTCATTTGCATTTCCTCCTTATTCCATTGTTCAATCTGCTCAACCACTTTGGCAAACAGTTTTGGAAGGTCTTCATTTCTGTCTTTTGGAGACATGCAGATCAAAGTGTTCCCTTCGTACAATGACAAATATGTAGAGACAAGTACCTTACCGCTACTCAG
>DASWTK010000214.1:0-5659 GCA_036402175.1 Chitinophagaceae bacterium
CGCATGGACCTTTCATTTGCGCAGAATTTCAAACTAACGGCGGTACCTCAGAATGTAGGCGCAGGAAATTCGGGCGCGAACATTGACATAAAAGTCTCACTGCTGAATGCAACAGGTGATACGATCGGCCGGTATAATCCATCCCTGCTGCTGAATGCCGGAGTTGATACAAATTTATACGAGGGTACTTATTATCTGGTGGCGGAAGGAACCGGAAACGCGAACCTGATTGATTATGGAAGTGTTGGATTCTATTCAATGACAGGCGAATTGAACAGAGTGTTACCACTTCAGCGTTTCAGGCTTACCGGTTCTGCATCCAATGGCATGCATTCGCTTGCATGGAGCTACATGGCAAATGAGGAGATCGGAGAATTTGAAGTGCAGCATTCAGATGACGGAGCAAAGTTTGAAAAACTGCTTGCGGTTCAGCCGGCAGAACGCAACGTTACTTACCGTCCACTGACAAGCAGGAAATTGTTCTATCGCGTCAAAGCAAGAACCCCTGACGAACGCACCTATTATTCCAACATTATTTCACTTCAGCCGGGGGTTGATAACAAGCCTGTACAGGTGATCAATTCACTCGTGCGCAATACGCTTTCGATAAACAGTACGGGTCAGTACCGGTATCAGATAATTCAACAGAATGGTCAACTGGTGCAATCCGGTTCACTAAAAACAGGATTGAATACACTGGATGTGCAGCCCACAGCAAGCGGATTAATGATCCTGCGTGTATATGATGGAAACCAGTACTGGACTGAGAAACTGGTCACTGAATAAACGTGCCGGCAGTTCATTTTCAAAGGATTTTTTGGTATATTCGATAAATCCTTTTCTATGTTATGGCGAAAATTTAATGGTGATCCGATCGAGCTTCCCATTTTTGATGCCGTAGAAAACGCGATCCGACGCGAAACCGAAAGAGGATACCATCTTAAGGTTTGCATTGGTACCGACTCGCAGGTAAAGGGTTCCGAAACAGAGTTTGCTACTGTGATCGTTTTTCTTCGTGAAGGCCATGGTGGATTCATGTTCATTCACAACGAAAAAACGAAACAGCAGTACTCCATTAAGGAACGAATGCTTGTAGAAGTTGCCAAAAGCATTGAGATCGCGTATGAGTTGTGCGACCTGTTCACTCAGTACGATGTGGATATGGAAGTGCATGCGGACATCAACACTAACCCGCACTTCAAGAGCAACGATGCATTGAAGGAAGCAATGGGTTATATCCTGGGAATGGGCTTTGCGTTCAAGGCCAAGCCGGAAGCCTTTGCCAGCAGCAGCTGCGCAAACAAAGTTGTGAATTAAGAGCCCTGCATTGCGTTCAGGGTTTTTTAATGTACAGTTGTGTACCCTGCACAGCTAAAGGGATTGTCGCCTTACGATGAAATACCCGGGCTAATCTGAATCACCTTTCTTCACTTCTTCATTGGTCTTGTCGAGGAACTGCAGGATCTTTTCTCTTCCCGTCTTTTTTACAGCGCTGGTTACAAAATGAGCCGGCAGAAACTGCCAGGTTTTACGCATCTCATTCAGAAAATTTTTTACGTGCTGGCTTACGGTTCGCTGTGTTTCCTTGTCGGCCTTGGTAAAAACGAGGCAGAAAGGCACCTCCCATTTTCCAAGCTGGTTGATAAACTCAAGGTCGATCTTTTGTGGTTCGTGCCTGGCATCGATCAGAACAAAAACATTGGCCAGGTTTTCACGGTGGCGCAGGTATCCTTCGATCATCTGCTCCCATCTTCTGCGTGAAGATTGAGAAACCTTGGCATATCCGTATCCTGGCAGGTCTACCAGGTACCAGCTATCTGGTTTTATTTTTTTTGCCGATGCTTTTGCGGCGTCTTCTTCGGTTCCGGGAACGCTTTCTATAACAAAATGGTTGATAAGCTGGGTTTTTCCGGGCGAACCGGAAGTTTTGGCCAATTTGCTATTGTCGCATAACATATTGATCAGCGACGACTTCCCCACATTGCTTCTGCCGATAAAGGCATATTCCGGCCTGTCCGGAGCCGGGCATTTTTTATAATCAGGATTGCTGATAACATATTCGGCTTTCTTTATAATCAAAGATTGAGATTTGGGCTGCAATCTAACCCAAAACCCCAAACCTGAAACCCCAAACCCGAAACCCGAAACCCAAAACCCCAAACCCAAAACTCAAAACCCAAAACCCGTAACTTCGCATTCCCATGGCAGGAAGCTTACCACACGATCATATTGTTCCCTACGCCAGGTCGGAGGAAAACAAAAAAAGCCAGGTAGCGGAAATGTTCGACAAAATCGCATTCCGTTACGATTTCATGAACCGGTTCCTGAGCGGCGGAATAGACATTTATTGGCGTAAACGGGCAATTGCCGAATTAAAGGAGATGAGGCCTCAGCTGGTACTTGATGTGGCAACCGGCACTGCCGATGTGGCATTGTTGTTGCACAAATACCTGAATCCTGAAAAAATCATAGGCATAGACATCTCGGAAGGCATGCTGGAACACGGTAGACAAAAGATTGAAAAACAAAAGTTAAAGGAGAAAATTGAGCTTCGTGCCGGTGACAGCGAGGCAATAAAATTTCCAAACGATACGTTTGATGCCATAACCGTTGCCTTTGGGGTTCGGAACTTTGAGCATCTCCAGCAGGGACTGGCCGAAATGTTACGCGTTTTAAAGCCAGGGGGCAAGTTGGTAGTGCTGGAATTTTCCAAACCCCGGAAAAAGTTATTTAAAGGCCTGTACAATCTTTACATGAACGTTATTGCCCCACAGGCTGGCAAATGGTTCAGTAAAAACAAAGACGCTTATCAATACCTAACGAAATCTGTAAAAGCATTCCCTGATGGACGTGAATTTCTACACATTCTGAAACAAACAGGTTATACCGATACCTATTTAAAATCGCTGAGTTTAGGAATATGTACCATTTACTGTGGAAGAAAAGGAATTTCGTAAAAGTATGGGTAGTAGTTTTATACTTCCTCTGCGCGTTCATTCCGTCAAAAGCTCAATTCAGGGAACTTAACCTCCCAAATCACGATGACAAGCGATACCATATAGGTATTATAGTCATGGGTGCAGCCAGTCGTTTTCAGGTAAGCCAGCATCCCCGCTTTCTTGAATCGGACAGTGTTCTTGTGTCGAGTCCCGAAAACGTATCGGGCGTTGGCATAGGCGGCATGCATACTTTCAAGCTCAATCACCGGTTTTCGGCCAGGATTGTATTTCCCCAGCTGTTATTCGTAAATAAATCTATACGGTACAACCTTACTTATCCCATAAGTGGAGAGTCGAGGGAAATGACCAAGAACATTGAATCAATCCTTTTCGGCGTACCGATCCAGCTGAAGTTTCACTCTGACCGGATCGGCAATTTTCGGGTATACATGATGGGTGGGGTAAAGTTTGAATACGATCTTTCCTCAAAGGCAGCTGCCAGAAACGCCGACGACCTCATTAAATTAAGATCTACCGATTTTGGTGTTGAGGCAGGGATCGGTTTCAATTTTTATATGCCTTTCTTTATTCTTTCTCCTGAGCTGAAGATCAGCAACGGCATATCCAATTCTCACAGCAGAGATATTAATCTCAAATTCTCCAATGTAATTGACAGGCTGAACTCACGTATGATTGTATTTTCGTTGATATTTGAGGGTTAGATCAGTGGATATAATCCAGTTTTGGGTTTAGCACGGATTTGAAATGATTTTGGGGATTTCACAGAGCAGAACGATTGCATCGTTCTGACCTACACAATCAAATCCGTGTAATCCAATAAATCCATATTAAATCTGTGCTATTAAATCCTAATCTAAATCTGTGCTACTCAACCACTCCGTGATCAATAAATCCAAAATAAATCCGCGCTTCAATCCCTTGACGAAAATCAATTTGAAAAAAAATTTTAAAAAAATCTGTGCTCCCCTATTGACAATTGCAAAACTGCATTATACTTTTACATCATCATCCGTACCAATTTCCTCGTAAACACCTTCTCAAAATCCTCTTTTTTCCTGCGAATAATTCTTAACAAGTAACCTTGTAGTCACTTAGTGTTTTACTATAGTATTATCCAATCCCCCTGAGATCCTGCTTATTCTCAATTATTATTTTTTTTAACCTCTAAGAATTAAACCATGAAAAGAGTATTACTTACCTCTGCTGTAATGCTATGCGCATTACTCAGCTTCTCACAACTGCAGGAAGATTTCGAACCCATACCGGCAGGATGGATCCTCTCACAAGGCGCAAACTTTCAAAACGTAGGCGATAATGCCGCGGTTATCACACCCGGAGTAGGTGGAAACAATCCGGCAGTTATCGGAACGCCGATTGTAAACAAGACTTCGAATACATTTGAAGTTACGTTCAACATCAAGTGTTACGCTTCGAACCTCAATCAGCAGTTAACATTCCCTTGCGCTACTTATGCCGACGTATTATTTGTGAAGTCAACCGTAACATCCGCTAACGATGCTACATTGCCTGAGAACATTCTTGCAAGGGTCGACAACCACCTGCTGCCGATGGCGGGCGGAAACACAACAATCATGTTCACTTTCCCCGAAGGCGTAACTGACGAAACATTTAAAGTATTTCTTTCTTTCCATGCAAGTTGCACCCAGGGTGGTATTAAATATGTTATCGACGACATGAACATCAGCGGTGTTAGCCTGGTTTGCGGCGGAACGAATTGCCCTCCGGGAGTTTCGAACGACCTGTTCAATCGCCCACTGAATGAAATGTCTTTCAACGCGATTTTGTACGGTTCTCCTCTCGATATAAGTTATCCCTCACCTGCAGGATATACAACTGATCCTACAGGAACTGACGGCGACCAGAACGATGACCACGGCCATCTGAAATGGACGCTGGTTACTCCTCCAACCAATGGTACTGTAACAGTGAACGCGGATGGAACTGCAATTATAACACGTAACGCGGTTACTGAAACTACACTCACGTTTACTTATATGCTTTGCGACGACGGACCGGATAATAACATAGCTACTCCCGAAGACAATATGTGCAGCGGACTTGCAACCGTTACCGTTAGATGGCCTTCAGGCATCATGCCGGTTGCTCTCAGCGCATTCAACATTGCCAGGAACAAAAATAATGTGAGTGTGAAGTGGGAAACAGCAACTGAAACAAATAACGTTGGATTCGAAATTCAAAGAGATGCGGATAACTCTGGTTTCAAAACAGTAGGTTTTGTTTTCTCTAAAGCAATTGAAGGCAACAGCAATACCAAATTGAGCTATGAGTTTAATGATGTGAATCAAAGCAAAGGATTATCACTCTACCGCCTGAAGCAGATCGACATTGACGGACAGGCAAAATTCAGCCCCATCAAATCTGTTAAAGGCGATGGATCATCCTACACCATCACCATCTATCCTACACCTAGCGTAACAGGCGATGTATCGGTATCAGTGAATGGCATCCAGGCTTACGACATGTATGTGATGGACATGAATGGAAGAACTATCAAAGAATACAAACGCCCTTCAACAGGTTATGTTAAGGTAACAAACCTTCAGAGCGGGATGTATATTGTGAAAATAGTTGACCTCAGCACAGGCGAAGCAAGCAGCGAGAAGATAGTAGTTAACAAAAGATAGTTTTCATGGTTTCAGAGGTAATATAAAGAGGGC
>DASWTK010000215.1:0-7403 GCA_036402175.1 Chitinophagaceae bacterium
CTTCCGGTTCTGGCGCAAACGGTGACTACTGCCGTGCCGGAAGCAGGCAAACAGGTCGGTTATTTGTATGCGTTCAACACACTCGGCGCGGCTGTCGGAGCCGGTATTGCGGCCTGGTTACTGATCCCTGCGTTAGGAATGGAAAATACATTGTACTTCGCCGCTTTCATGAATATCGTTTGCGCCGCTGGTACGATATACATCTATCAACGAACAAAGAACAGAGCGGCGGCTAAAATTCAACCAATTATAGCAGGGGATAAAGAAAAACGCGCGTCCAGGGTCTGGTGGTTGTTGTACGCATGCTCGGGCTTTGTTGCAATTGCGTTGGAGATTTTGTGGTTTCGCCTGCTGGGTGCCGCCATCAAATCCGTTTCACTTACTTTTCCTACTCTTCTGTCGATTTATCTATTTGGTCTTTCGGCCGGAATATTGGTTGGCATTATTACACTGAAGCATATCCGAAATAAAACCGGTGCTTATATATACGCTCAACTGGGCATCGTGATGTATGCAGGATTAAGCATAATCTGCTGGCTGTATGCAGTAGAGCATATGGATGCCTTGTTTTTTCTGAAGAAATATTATTCCTCTTACGAGCCCGCCATTCCGAATGTGGTCAGCAGTATTGTTATTGCCAATTACTTCATTGTACCTCTGTTAATAATGGGAGTTCCAACTTTTCTCATGGGCTTCAGCTTTCCGTTGCTGCAATCGATAGTACAAAGAGAAGCCGGAAACGTGGGTAGGTTTGTTGGCTATTTGCAGGCATTGAATATTGCCGGAGCAACGCTTGGAGCTTTGGCAACAACATTTATTGCATTCCCAACCATCGGATCCGGAGGTGTATTGTTTTTCCTTGTGGGCATGGGCATTCTTGTGTGGATCGCCGGTTATTATATTCACAGGAGATTTAGTTTGAAGCCTGTCATAGCTATTCTTTCCCTGCTCGTCATCCTGATATGGCTGCCTTCTCAGGAAAAACTTTGGAATATCCTGCATGGCGCGTCACTGTTCAAACGCGTAAGCATTGAAGAGGATGCGGAAGGAGTATCGGCTATCAAATACGTGTCAAATGATACAGGCATTGTTTTTTCTCACGGACTTGGCCAGGGCGCAATGCCCTACGGAGGACATGACCTTCACCTGGAATTGGGCACCGTTCCATTGTTCATTCATCCTTCACCAAAAGACGTAGCAGTTATCGGTCTCGGATCTGGCGGAACATTGTTTGGCATTGCTGGAAGGCGTGAAACACAACTGATCGTATGTTATGAGATCATGCCACATCAGTATGATCTTTTACAGAAGGATTTTCTTCTTACGCAGTTTGAGGGTACACGCACCCTGCTGACAGACAAAAGGGTGAAGTTTATTTTTAAGGACGGACGGCACGGCTTATTGCACAGCGATCAGAAGTTTGATATCATACAGGCAGACGCGTTAAGACCTACCAGCGCCTTTGCAGGTAATCTTTACTCGGTCGAATATTTTCAACTGCTCAAATCAAAGCTAAAAAAAGGAGGGTACGCTGTTACATGGGCGCCAACGGAAAGGACTAAACAAACGTTCATCAAAGTTTTTGAGCACACAATTCTTTGCGGTCCTACTCTTATTGGCAGTAATGAACCGATAACACTTGATACAGCATCCATCATACGCAATTCACAGGATCAGTTTTCACGCGCTCATTTTAATAAGATATCAGTTGATATAGCGAAACAAATAACCAATGCGCTGCAGGCTGTTTCTTCGCCGCAGGTCATTATGCAGATCGAGCCTAATACTGACCTTTTCCCCAGAGATGAATATTTTCATGACGCTTTTAAAAAAGCGATGAACAAAAAAGGAAATTAATTTCCCGTTATTGCTGTTTCACCACCTTCACTCGCGCGCGATTACTTCCCTGTATGCATTCCACGATGTAAATACCCGGACGATAATCAGCTCCCAACCTGATGATCTCATTTATTCCTGCTGTTCTTTTCTCAACCATTCTTCCCAACTCATCATACACTGCTACATGAATTAATCCAACACCCTTTAGCCCTGGAACAATTGTGAATTGCGTTGAACTTGGATTTGGATAGGCCATCAGCGATATGGCACCGGAGCTATTTTGCCTTTCGATCACACTGTAATCAATATTCGCCGATGTTGTCACAGTTGGCGCACAGTTCCCGAGATAAGAGCCGTTGTTCAGAAACGCTATCACTGCGGCTGGACTTACACAGTTTGTTTTTGCATTGGACAAATTACCCTGAGGTGCCTGGCATATCTGCACTTTATCTAAATTATTGCCGCAACGCACATCTACCACATTCACAAACTTGCTGGCAGTTGTTATGCAGCCAGCAGCGTCAGTAACAGTTACCGACCAGGTTCCGGCCGTTGCGGGTGTGATGGTGATGGATTGGGAAGTTGCGCCATTGCTCCACAAATAACTATAAGGCGCCGTTCCGGCAGAGGGTTGCGCTTGCAGTGTAATGTCTGATGCGGGCAGGTAACCAATGTAAACAGTATTCTTCTGCACACCGTTTGCAAGGGTTATTGCATCAGGGATGGTTACTTTCATATTGTAACTCAATAAATAGGCAAGCACTAATCCGGTTGAACCATCGTATGAGGAAGTGCCGACTCCATACACCCTGTTGTTAAAAATGGTGATGCTGTTGATCGACTCATTATTACCCAGATCAGTAACAATTTTTCCATTGGGAGCAAATGAATTGTCAGGTGTTCCATCTGTGTTGAATCGCATAACCAGGGCGTTTCCATTATATCCCTGAGGTTCGCCACCACCGATAACGATACCGCCCCCTGGTTGAATTGTAATACTATTCACAGCATCAAAGCCGGCAAAAGTGACGATGCCGTCATCTGAAAAATTGTAGTCCGGGTCTCCATTGCTGAGGTACCGAATCAGTACGCCCTGAGTTTCGGAAACAAAACTGATTGATCCACCTATAACTATCCTGCCGAGATTATCCAGAATGGAAGCCTTACAGATATCGTATGTACCAATGTTTGCTACACGAACGCCGGTGCCATTGAATGCCGGGTCAAATGAACCGTCTGAAAGAAGGCGCGTAATAACTATGTCTGCCTGCGATCCAGGGCCACTATAATAAGCTGTACCGGCGGCTACAATTTTTCCGTCAGGCTGGATTAATATTTGTTTGATGGTTTCATTGTCGCTAACAACTTTTGTAATTAATAAACCGTCACCCGAAAAAGTATTATCCAACGTTCCATTTGCATTGTACCTGATTATAGCGAAGTTTGGCTGGTAAGTGAAATTAGCATCTGACGATCCTGCTGCTATGATCTTGCCATCGGGCTGAATGCAAATTGAATTCAGTTGGTCACCGTGGCCACCCAGATCAGTTATTACCATGCCGTCACCAGAAAAAGTATTATCAAAACTGCCATCATGGTTTAACCTTAAAAGAGCAAAATCACCCGAAAACATGTTGGCCCTGGATACACCGCCAATTACAATCTTTCCATCCTGCTGAATAGCCACCGCAGACGCGTTGCAGCGACCGGGACCAAAGTTCAACAGTAGCTTGCCATCACCGGAAAATGTATTATCAAGCGATCCATCAACATTATAACGTGCTATACATATATCTGTTGATTGCTGCGTTACATAGGTATCCCCGACTGTAATAAGTTTTCCATCGGGCTGCAAGGCTGAAGCAACATAGGAAGTACCACTCGATGGTTTGTAGTCGATCAGTTTTCCATCTCCGTCAAACGATTGGTCCAGGCTACCGTCGGTATTATAACGCGCTGCCAGATATTGGTACGATAAATTCAGCCCCGCAGCAATTATTTTACCGTCGGACTGAATAACCACTGATCTGATGTAGTTAGAACTACCTGCCACTGAAGTATTGACCAAACCATCACCTGAAAAACTATTATCCAACGACCCATCAGTATTCAATCGCGCAACGCAAAACTCCCCATTGAAGCTGTGCGCACCGATAACTATCCTTCCAATGTTGTCAAGGTCAATTGCATTTGCGCTTGTCGCCCATCCGAAACTTACCGTTTGTATCCCATCAAATGAAAATGTATTATCAAACTCACCATTTGCATGCAGGCGGATCACAGAAACATCGGAATTTCCTATACTCGTGCGGTCCCTTGCAATCACGATCTTTCCATCGGGCTGAACCTCCATACCCTTTGCCACCCAGCTTTCTGATAAAACAATTGTGTGCTTGCCATCATCTGAAAAACTATTATCAAGGGTGCCATCGGGGAGAAAACATACCAGTGAAATATGTGTTAATCCCCCGGGAAATCCGGACTCACCCAATACTACTATCCTGCCATCATTTTTCACAGAAATGAAACCCGCATTATCTTCTGCAGGGCCAACATCCACCAATTGCTTTCCGTCAAGAGAAAAGCTATTGTCAGGAGATCCATCAGGCATATACCTTGCAACGGCAAAAAGATTGTTGCTGGTTCCGGCTGCGACAATCTTCCCGTCCGGCTGTACAGCCAGAGATGTAATGCCATCAACCTCACCTGAAAAATCAGTTGTCTGCAGACCGTTTGTGCCAAATGATTTATCCAATGAACCATCAGGCAGGTAACAGACAAGCGTAAAATCAGGGTCCACCAAACCGTTATAACCGCCAACAACGATCCTGCCATCCGGTAACAAAACCGCTTTGGGATAAAGCAGCCAGGATGACGATGAATACCCATTCTCTCCGTAATTGACATCCAATGATCCATCAGCATTACGGTGAACAATATAGATTTCTGCATTTACCAGCAGCAAAAGGTAAAATGAACCATCCGGATGTGACAATACCTGTGAGCAATACAGTTGATTGAGGTATCCGTGATAGCCGAAGCCTGTTCGAACATAGCCATTGCTGCCAAATGCAGGATCAAGAGCAGCGGTTTGACCATTGGCGAAGAAGGCAGAAAACAAGATTATAATTGCTAAGTATAATTTTCTCATAACAATGAGTTTATATAAAAGGATCAGGAATTCGAAAATGAAGCAGGTGAAGTTGAAAAATTCAATGCGGCCGGTCAATGATTCAAAATGTAATGATAGATGATTGTGGTCAGTATCCGGGGTTTTACATCAGCCTGCTTCAAATAATTTACTATAAAATCTCATCAATCTGGCAACGTATTTGAACCCACACAAAAACACCAATTACTTCATTAAAATGATGGACTATGAAATACAGATTTTTTAATGCTGTTGTGGCTGCTGCCCTTGTCTTTGCTGCCTGCGGTACGCCACAAGACACCACACTATCAACCTCATCCAGCAATCCTGCTTACAGCACTCCGGCTAATCTGCAAACCGCATTTGTGGCCCAGTATCCCAATGCGACAAATGTTGCCTGGACAGCCTTTGATGCAACGGTTGTTCCGATCGACTGGGAAATGACAGGTTGGGCTACACTTGATGCCGCTGACCATGCCGTTGCCTTTGATTTGGACGGACAGCGCTATTATGCATGGTATGATGGTGACGGAACCTGGGTGGGAAGTACTTATGTAGTGAGTGACTATACCAAACTTCCGGCAGCTGTTCAGTCAGTCATTAATACTAAATACAGTGGATACACAATTCAGAAAGTGCACCAGGAAATGTGGAAAGATAAAATGGCATACGAGATCAAGCTGAAAAAGACAGACGACGACAAAGTAAAACTGCTGGTGGATAGCGAGGGAAATATCCTGAAAGAAAAACTGAAGGACTAAAATCACAATAACAGGCAATTGAGCTTTCATTTACCAAATGAACAGCTCTGTTAAACAGCCATGAAACGAAGAGCGCGACTATTCATTTATATTGATAGTCGCGTTTTTCTTGATTACCGGACGATCACCGGAGGTTCACTGGAGGTACACTGGAGCTTCACTGGAGGATCACTGGAGCTACCCAACTCTCCATTTATAGATTAAATTTTGATACTTTCGGTGAAACACTCACTTAATTATGAAGAAAGCCGCCTGTTTTCTTTTCATCGGACTTTTACTGATCGTTTTTGCCAATGCGCAGGAGCTGCGCTCTCCCGGTGGAAAATTTATAATGACATTTGGTTTGCAGGATAATGGCATACCCACCTACAAGCTCAGTTATAAAGGAAAAGAAGTAATTAAAACCAGTAAGCTTGGTTTTGAATTGAAAAACGACAAACATTCATTACTGGATCAGTTCGAAAGAGGAAAAGTCGACACCAGTTCTATTGATGAGATCTGGCAACCTGTTTGGGGAGAAGTAGCCTCCATTCGTAATCACTATAACGAAATGGGCGTTACGCTTCGACAAAAAGTTTCAGGCCGGCAGATGATCATTCGCTTCAGATTATTTGATGAAGGACTTGGCTTCCGTTACGAGTTCCCTTCGCAAAAAGATCTGGTATATTTTACAATTAAAGAAGAGAGAACGCAGTTTGCCATGACAGGCAACCATACCGCGTTCTGGATAGCCGGCGATTATGACACGCAGGAATATGATTATACCACATCCAAACTTTCGGAGATACGCGGACTCATGGCGCAGGCGATTACTTCAAACGCTTCGCAAAAGCAGTTCTCTCCAACAGGTGTTCAGACTTCACTGATGATGAAAAGCGCAGATGGATTATACATCAACCTGCACGAAGCCGCGCTTATCAATTACGGGGCTATGCACCTTGAGTTGAATGATACCACTTTCGTTTTTCAGTCGTGGTTAACACCCAACGCAAACGGCGACAAAGGACACATGCAGGCGCCACGCACTTCGCCCTGGCGAACTATTCTTGTAAGCGATGACGCGCGTGATATTGTTGCGTCGAAGATGTCGTACAACCTGAATGAACCATCTAAAATTGAAAATACATCCTGGATCAAACCGGTAAAATACGTGGGAGTTTGGTGGGAAATGATCACCGGAAAGAGCAGCTGGTCGTACACAAACGATTTCCCTGCGGTTCAACTGGGAGTTACTGATTTCTCGAAAGCAAAACCAAATGGGACACATGGCGCTAACAATGCGAATGTGAGAAAGTACATCGACTTCGCCGCCCAGCATGGTTTTGACGGAGTGCTGGTGGAAGGATGGAACGTTGGTTGGGAAGACTGGTTCGGCAACGGAAAAGATTATGTGTTCGATTTTGTAACGCCTTATCCCGATTTCGACGTAAAGGCGCTGAACGATTATGCAAGGTCGAAAGGGGTCAGGCTGATCATGCACCACGAAACCTCCGGCGCTGTCCGTAATTACGAACGGCACATGGATACAGCGTATAAATTCATGAAGCAGTTTGGATACGATGCGGTAAAGAGCGGATACGTTGGCAATATTCTCCCGGCGGGAGAGTACCATTATAGCCAGTGGACGGTTAATCACTATCAGTATGCAATTG
>DASWTK010000216.1:0-12072 GCA_036402175.1 Chitinophagaceae bacterium
ACTGCTGCGGTTCCCAGGGTATAATTAGAAAGGAAACTAAATGTGAAAGGCGCCAGTAAAAAAAACCCGAACGCCGCACCCAGGAAGAAAAAGAAAGATACAAACATGATCGCACCCCTGCTGCTCTTGAGCTCTTTTGGAGTAAGCGCCGGTTTTATGAAACGCCAGAATTCCCAAAAAATATAAGGGAACGCAAAGATGAACCCGCCGATAAAGGCGATGGTGATGCTGGACATGAACTGGGCTGAAAATATCGTGGTCTGAAGTTTGACGTTCACCGGGGGCATGCACAACGCATCGCCGATGCCTGCCCAGTGACTGAACCTGCACAAAGCAGTATAAGTGAAAAAATCATTCTCAATAGGGCCGAGGATGATATTATCAAAAACCCAGTCAATATTGATGAAAATAACGACCGCGCCTATAAGCACTGCCGCCAGTGATCTTACAATATGCCATCTCAAAGCTTCCAGATGATCAATAAAGCTCATCTCCGCCTGATCCTGACCCCGGTTCCTGTTTAGTATTTTGAGTGCCATATATTCCTTCAAGATAATAAAGCGGGGCAAATTTAGCAGATAATGCGCAAGACGAAAGATAATTAGCCAATTAAGCCAATATGCCAATAAGCAAATCAGCCAATTGGGGTCTCTCTCAATTGGCTGATTTGCTTATTGGCTTAATTTGCTAATTATCTACTTTACAGATAGTGCTTTGTCGATCAGGAACACCAGGTTGCTTCTGTGCGCACGGGTTTCTTCATCGGGAGAAACGGCAGTTGCCATCATTCCCTTTATCTTTTTCAAAGTGTACAGCGCTGCCGCCTTTGAAATGTCGTCGTATTGCAGACCGGGTTGCGGATTCACCATTGCGCTTACATTCTTCACAAAATGTGTTTGCAGGTATTGCCGGTACACATTCACTTTCCCTGTAAGATCGGCGTTGAAGATACCCTTCGTCAGATCGCTCATTACATCTGCAACACTGTACTGGTTGCCGTACATCCTTGTATTGGTTATACGCTGAAGCGTAACAGGATGCATGATATGACTCAAAGCGCCGAAGTTTTGCATGCCTGTATACACACTTGTTACCTTCGGATCTTCGGTTACAGTAAAGAAGTTGAAACCTCTGCGCTGCAATTGCAGGTAAGGAAATAATTGTTCATCGCCATTGAACGCATCGGGTGCAAAGAGATATTTGTTCAGCATTTCCATTGCCCTCTTTTGTGTAGCCACCGGAACAGGTGTCAGTGGTTTTGAGGTTGATTGCTGTCCTACAAAACTTCTGTCAACATATACACCCCCGATATATCTGCTGAGTGCAGATGCCATATTGAAACGTTGATTGTTGAGGATGTTGTAACGTGATCGCAATTCCGCGTAAGATTTTCCAGGCTTGCTGTATTTATCTTTCAGTTTGCTCATTACTGTTTTAATGATCCTGAACTGATCATCTGCAAATCCAATTGCGTCCGCGCTCATGTCAAACACATTTACGCGCGGATCTATTGCTTTACCCGGAGCGCGCATATCATCTGCATCATTACCAAAAGCCAGTTGCGGATCTGTAGAGCGGGCAAGAATCCTGTTCAACACTTCCTGCTCCTCTTTTTCATTACATGGTGTATAGCCGTATTCAATAACCCAGAGGTCGTACGGTCCCGCCTTGGTGGTGTAATAATCACCCTGTTTGCTTTTGTCGATGGAGATATTTGCCGCTGGATAATCCATTACAGATCCCATGAGTCCGATCTTACGGGTGAGGTCTTTATTATTCAGTTCGGAAGGCTTCAGCATCTGGCTCGCACGCATGTTGTGGTTAAGCCCAAGCGTATGTCCCATCTCATGCATGATAAGGTAATAAAGGAAGTGTTTATGCATTTCTTTTACTTCCGGTTCACTTGCGTCTGCAGCTTCCAGTGCAGTAAGGCCCGACATGAACTGTTCCCTCAATTCGCCCGATAAGGAACACATCATTTCTGCACCGGGAATATTTCCATGGGTTTGTAACCTGCGGTTCAGCACTTGTTCAGCTGAAGGACCACCATACAATTCATCCATCACCGGAATGCCATTGGCGCTTGCCCATTCAATTACGATGTCACCAGCTATGATCTGCCCTGTTTTAGGATTGATGCTGTGCATTCCGATGGCACCATATGGAGGATAGGGCGATGAAACCCATTTTATAACATTGTATCTGACGTCTCCTGCATCCCAGTCGGCATCATCAGGCTGCATTTTCATCACGATCGCGTTTTTGAAACCCGCTTTTTCAAATGCCTCATTCCATTTATTCCCGGCTTCCATCACAATTGAACGGAATTCTACCGGAGTTGTATTCTCCACCCACCAAACGATCGGCTCAACCGGTTCGCTTATAGCTGCGGACGGATCTTTCTTTTTTAAATGCCAGCGATGGATAACGTCCTGGAATGGTGTTACGCTATTGCTGGTCTGATCATTCACCTCACTCATGAAATAACCAACCCTTGGATCGTCTCTTCTGGGCCGGTAATCGTTAGCTGGCATTTCGAGAAAGCTATGCTGCATGCATACCCTGACGTAACGTGCATCTGTAATATCTTTTCCGCCCGCGTTGAAAGGGGCTGGATTGTCATACGCCAGGTCAACCAGGATGTTTGTATTGTTCGGATAAGATTTGATTGAATTGTATTTCGACTTCAACGGATTCAGGCCACCAAGGTTAAACATCATTCCCGGCGGCATTCCGGGAGGCGCGAGTGGCTTTACCGGATCCAGCTTTTCGCTCAGAAATAATCCATCGGCGCTGATGAGATATCCATTTTCATCCTCACCGGTCACGCGTTCAGAAAGGAATATCGCTTCCGGTATATCAACACCGGCGGTTTTGCTGATCGCGTTTTGTTTATCGTAATAAAAATTGGTATTAACGCGTCCGAACTCCAGCTTATCGTACACCTTCTGCACTTTGAATGCAAGGTTCGTACGCAACATATTGCGATGCAGGAACAAGTTTGTAGGTCCATTCAACGAAAAGCTCTGGTAGATGAACTCCTTGCCCAGCTGATCTTTTTTTACATACAACTGCACGCTTCCGTTGGCTGTATCCTGGTAAACAGTGAACAGTCCTTCAATTTTCTTCGAGCTCTTAACCTTGTCCCCTATACCGGTCTTCTTTGGCGCAGCTGGTTTAGCTGTATCGGAAGGGTTCGTTGCAGGGGGTTTGCCTTTGTCCTGTGCAAGGCCGGCAAGCGCTGCAAATAACAGGATTGGCAATAGGGACATTTTGCGCATAATTTGGGTTTTATATAGTAAAATAGGGCATTTCACCAAGTGAACCTTGTTCGTTTATGACAAACGCTGCAATAAAAGTGATAAAGGGAAGTTTGAACTTATTTTAATACGCGCAGCCTCACCATTTCAATCCGTGTGTCGCTGACATTGAGCATTTCAAATTCATAATCGCCCAGTATAATGCGCTCTTTAATCCGTGGAATGCGCTGATGGGCATTGATGATATAACCAGAAAGGGTTTCTGATTCGTTCTCGGGGAATTCCAGGTTGTATTTCTCAATCAGGTAATCAAGTTCCAGCCTGCCCGATAGTATGTATTCGTCTTCAGACAACTTTTTCTCTTCAAACTCCTCTACATCATATTCATCCTTGATCTCGCCGAATATTTCTTCCAGCAGGTCCTCCATTGTTACAATTCCCGAAGTACCGCCAAACTCGTCAACCACCCATGCCACGCTCTTCCGCTCACGGGTAAATTTGCTGATAAGTTCAGTAGCGCTCATGCTTTCAGGAACTGCCGGTATGGGAAGCAATACGTCCTTTACAAAGCCCGGCTGCTTGAAAAGATCCAGCTGATGTATGTAACCAATAACATGATCTATGTTATTGTCATAAACTACCAGCTTGCTGAGCTGAGTTTGTACAAACTTTTTGCGCACTTCTTCAATTGAAGCATTGATATCAACTCCCTCGATTTCTTTCCTGGGCACAAGGCACTGTCTGACTTTTACATTTGGCAATGACAATGCATTTTCAAAAAGCTCAGTATTTCTGTCCTGACCGTTTGAATCCTCTTCAGTACTATGCTGAAATACGTGATCCAGATCTGCCAGGTAAAATGGTTCCTTTCTTTTATCGATCCTGATACCAAATAATATGTCTAATGTGAAGTAAGAAAGCCTTGCAAGCATAGATGCCAGCGGATAGAACAGCTCATGAAACAGGTTCAGTAGCCGGGCGCTGACGGTAAGCCAGAAGTTACTGCCTGCCCTGAAGATTGCGCGGGGAATGAATTCACCCACTACCAGAATGATAAAGCTCGCAAATAAAATTTCCGCGATAATGCGGATCGCATTTACCCAGCTTGCCGGAATATTCTGTTCGGTGATCAGCCTGTTGCTGAACGATTGTAATATCTGACCGGTGAGAAGACTGAAAAGTATCAGGCAAATACTAAAGCCAACCAGTGTAGTGCCTACCAGCCTGGACGAATGCTCCATGAAATATGACAGGATAATGCCGCTTGTTCTTCCCTGCTTTTTCTTCAGCTCAATGGATAATTTGTTGGCGCTTGTAAATGCAGCCTCCACGCCTGAGAAGAACGCTATCAAAAGCAGCATTGCAATTATTCCGATCAACGTAAGCATACAACGCTAAAATAATGAAAATTATCCCGGATCAAAGTTTTACCCGGGCCTTGTGTCCGTTCTTAAACGATCTCTTCTGTTGAAGATTGCCTGTTATTGGGCGATAAAGTTCTCAACAATAGTTTGAGCTTCTTTTTTTGCCTTTTCGAGGTTATCATTGACAATTACCTGATTGAACGAGTGGCTGAAAGAAATTTCATACGCTGCTTTGTTGATGCGGGCGGATAAACTGTCGTCTGATTCCGTACCTCTTGATACCAGCCTGCGTTTCAATTCTTCTATTGATGGTGGCTGAATAAATAACGACAAAGTAGAATCGGGGTATTGGCCCTGCACATGAATAGCGCCCTTCACATCTATATCCAGAACCGGGATGCGTCCTTTATCCCAAATGCGGGTAAGTTCGCTTTTAAGCGTTCCATAAAACCTTCCTTCGTACACCATTTCCCATTCCACAAATTCATTGTGCTGTATCTTCTGATGAAATTCGTCTTCGCTTATGAAATAATAATCCCTTCCATGAACCTCATTGGCCCTGGCGGCCCGGGTTGCGGCAGAAACTGAAAATTCAAGTTGTTGAAATGTTTGCAGCAAATGCCTGGTGATGGAAGTTTTGCCAGCCCCTGATGGTGCAGTTATGATGATGATCTTATTACCTGTGCTACTCATTGAAGGGTGCAAAGTAAATCAAAATCATAAAAACAGGTCCATCATCAGTTTCTGTTCAGGGTTTACTGCGTATTGAGTGAAGTCGGTAACACCTTCTGCTTTCAGAACTTCCTCATCGATGAAAAAATTACCGGTACATTCAAATGAAGGGCGTTGCAGAATATGATATGCGGCATCAGCAACAATTTCCGGTGTACGGCTACGCTGTATGAGAAAATCGCCACCAAGAAGGTTTTGAACCGCGGCAGTAGCGATAGTTGTTCTGGGCCATAACGCGTTTGCGGCAATCCGGTGTGGTTTCAGTTCTTCGGCCAACCCATACACCACCATGCTCATGCCGTATTTGCTCATGGTATAGGCAAGGTGATTGGAAAACCAGTTCGGATCCATATTCAGCGGAGGCGATAAATTAAGAATATGGGGATTGTGGGCTTTCTTTAAATGCGGGATGCAGGCTTTGCAGATAAAAAATGTGCCTCTTACGTTGATCCCATGCATAAGGTCCCAGCGCTTCCATTCTGTTTGCTCTGTAGCTGTTAGTGAAATAGCGCTTGCATTGTTTATAAGAATATCAATGCCTCCGAAGGTGTTTACCGTGGTGCTGACTATTTCATTAATACTTTCCTCATAACGGATGTCGCCCTGAAGTGGTAATACCTTTCCCTTTCCTTCACGTGCAATTTCTTCTGCCGCCGTGTAAATTGTTCCTTCCAGTTTAGGATGAGGTTCGGCTGTCTTGCCCGCTATGGCAATATTTGCACCCGCTCTGGCCAGTCTTTTCGCTATCGCCTTTCCAATTCCACGGGTGCCCCCGGTAATAAGTACGGTTTTATTCTCTAATGTCATGATCTCATTTTTGAAGGGTAGCTACCCTAGAAAACTGAATTTAAAAGAAATTATGATACCGTTGCAAAAAATAGGGTATTACTACTAAAATCGATACTCGGAAATTTACGAGAGCGGGGGGTAATTCATGAAGCGTGGAAATAGGGCATTAGTGCTCTTGTACAGCCTGCTTGTGGCTATTACTTTTGTTAAGTCAGTTGTTTGAATTAAGGCAATCCAAATATCCCAAAAGAACCAATTTTCCAATATCCAAAAAACCAAATGCCTTAGTCCGATCGATTGACAGAGTTTAAAATCCAAGATCCAAAGAAACCGTAAATCCAATCCTGAAAAAAGCCGAAACTTTGTACCTATGATGACCGCGAAAAGTTGGTAAAGGCGTACAAAACATTGAAACGTCCCGGAGTAAGATCCGGGACGTTTTCGTTTGAGCATATCGGTAATAATATCAATATTCCGGCTGATCGGGCTTATTCTGCATGATCTCATCAATCCGGCTCATAACATCGGCTGTTAATTTCGGCAGCACTTCCAGTGACTTTATATTCTGAAGCAATTGTTCCTTTTTTGTTGCTCCCAATATGGCTGTGGTAACATTAGTATTTACAACACACCAGGCAACCGCGAGTTCGGCCAGAGAACAGCCGATATCATTTGCTACTGTCTGCAGTTTCTTAACCTTATTCACTTTTTCAGCCACAAATGTTTTGTCTTTCAGCCATCCAAATCCTTCCAGTGCAAGCCGTGATCCCTCCGGTATGCCGTCATTGTATTTGCCGGTAAGAAGGCCCGAAGCCAGGGGACTCCAGATGGTGGTGCCAAGACCAAAATTCCTGTAGATCTCCAGGTAATCCTTTTCGACTTTGGTACGGTTGAAAAGGTTGTACTCCGGCTGTTCCATGGTGGGTCCGATAAGTTTATATTTTTCCGCAGCCACGTGTGCTTCCAGTATTTCCTGGCCGCTCCATTCACTGGTTCCCCAGTACAGTATTTTACCCTGCTGAATAAGAATGTTCATGGTCCATACCACTTCTTCAATGGGTGTGCTTTTATCGGGCCTGTGACAGAAATAAAGATCCAGGTAATCAACCTGCAGCCTTTTAAGCGCTTCATTACAGGCTTCCACCAGGTGTTTGCGACTGAGTCCAGTTTGGTTTGGTTTATTGTCGGGTCCGCGCCAGCCAAAAAAAGCTTTGCTGCTAAGCACGTATGAGGTTCGGTCCCAGCCTTTCTTTTTCAGAACGCGACCCATCATCAATTCGCTTTCGCCACGCGCATATACTTCGGCGTTATCAAAAAAATTAATGCCGTTATCATATGCGATTCCCATCAGCTGATCGCTGATGCTGTCATCGATCTGTTTATGAAAAGTGATCCAGCTGCCAAAAGAAACTAAACTCAACTGAAGTCCTGAGCGGCCTAAACGACGATAGATCATGCGCAAAATAATTTATGAATTTCACTGAATGTTCCGGCAGGAGATATACCGGTAACAAAATTAAACTGAGGCAAAGTTAATCAGGGGAAACTGTCTTTCGGGACCGTTACCCTGCCCGAGCCCTGGTTGAGCACCCACCAGTCGAAATTCTGATTAGCCTCCATACCATTTGCTCCATAAAATACTTTGTCTTTGGTATGAATGTAGACAGGTTTGTCGGTAAAGAATTTCTCAGACTGCTGGTCCCACCAGAGTTCATCTGTACGTAACGTATCGCCTTTAAGCTTGTTCATCACAACAACACTATCGCGCAGAAAAACTTTCTTTTCCCATTCCCGGTATTTCCCATATAACGCATCAACCTGGCTTTCCATGGCCATGGTATCGTTATAAAAATCAACGTGCAATGAGCGGGGAAACTCAACGTAGGGTGAATCGGCCAGGTACCTGAGCATGTATGGCGCGGTGAGCCTTGCTTTCATTTTTGCGTCCTGGCTCATAAAGGTCTCAACATTGTGCGCTTCTTCTACAGCTGTCTTCTTCTCGGTCATCTTAGCAATGTCCTTCGGATCATTCTCACAGGCTGTAAGAAAAAAGCAGCCCATGAACAGGGCTGCCAGGTAAAAATATGTTTCGCTGAATCTCATGTTACTCATACTTGCGCTTGATGAACCAGAGATCACTTAAAGATAAACCAACCGAGACACGGAAAAAATTCTCGCGGATCTTGTTGGCATCGTTACCCCGGCGGCCAACTTCCAGCGCAGTATTGATAATAGTATATTGATTAGTATAGTTTGTACGACGGATAGGGAATGCAGCACCTGCGGTAAAACCAAGTATCGGCAGGTCGGTATCGGCCTTGATATAATCTTTTCCAATAAACATTCCGGCCCTGTAAGTAACGCGGCTCCAGTAGTTCCTTCCGCGTAACAGGTCGGGCGTCCATTGTCCGCCTACTTTGAACTGCCATGAATTCTGAAGGGGATCTTTTTCACCAAAGAACTGGTACTTGCTCCACTGCGAAGAAGCGTAATCCATACCGATCAGCCACTCATTTTCCTTATCCACCACAAATCCCGCAGAGAATGAAGATGGATAGGTAACTGTACCGGAAAGGTCGTTCACATTATATACCGTGTCAATTGAAAAGGTTCCGCCATTGACATCGTATTCAAATGTTTCACGGGTGAGGTCGCGGTTTGCATTCAGATCACGCTCAAGCTGTCCGGTAACACCAAGTCGCAGCCAGGTTGTTTTACCAAGTTTGGCTGAATACAACGCACCGCCCTGAAAAGTGAACCCTCCGAAGGTTGATTTTGTCTGATGATTGGATTGATAATATATCAGGCTGTCGTTGTAAAACGACTTACGCGTATTGTAGTCTTTTGTACCGAAGGAATAATTTACGTTCACTCCGATGCTGAAATTTTTAAATGCGATACCAGTTCCGGCAAACACATCGTAAGAACCTCCCGTTCCTTCGTAAACAGTGATCAGGCTGTCGTAGGGAGTTCGTTCATTGGTCTGGATCTTATAATTGACCCTTGTAACGGGCTTTAATCCAAAATTCAATCCCCAGCTGCGCTTGGGTACAATCGGTATTCCCAGCTGTACGTAAGAGATGTTTGCGCTGGAGGCGGAGAACTTGCCAGGGTTATTTGGCTCGCGAAGGGTTCTGCTGTCCACTTCAAATCCAAGGTCGAACGTGGTAACCCTTAGCTGTGAATATGTTGCGGGATTGGTATAGTTGATAGACTGGAGATCAAAGTAAGCTGTAGAAACGCCGCCCATTGCACGGTTAATGATATTGCCGCCAGGAACCTGGTCGCCAAGGCCATATCGCGAATAAGGGGAATTCTCCTGGGAAGATGACTGTAAGCAACAACCTAAGAACAAAACCACAAGAACCGTAAATCTGCTAAGCGTAATTATTTTCACCAATCGCATACAAGCCTTTAAAGAGTAAATCGGGGTCTGCAAATATCTTATTTTTAATATGTGAGGCAAAATAGGGGGTATCGCCCCCGGTTAAAAGCACGTTAAAGTTCCCATACCTTTCCGCATAGGCGTCAATGGTTCCATCTATCTCTTTTGCCATTCCCATCAGCACGCCGCTGAGTATGTTTGTGCGCGTATCATAACCAACAACCGGGAAGTTCCAGTCTTTATTGATCAGCGGGAGTTTGGCGGTAAAAACCTGTAATGATCTGAAGCGCATTTCCATGCCCGGCGAAATGCCTCCGCCCAGGAATTCGTGGTACTTATTGATAAAGTTATAAGTGATAGCGCTTCCCAAACCAACTACCAGGTTATTGCTGGATGGAAACAAGTTCACTGCAGCGGCGCACAATGCCAGCCTGTCGGCCCCAATAGTATCCGGTTTGCCCACCGGAGTGGCAAAAGGGAGCTTTGAGGTATGGTTGAGTTTATGAAACCGGGTATTCGCGGAAAGTAACGATTCTAAATTGCTGTTATGGTTGATAACAGAGGAAAGAATGGATTTTTCAGGTTTATACCTGTTGATCAGCTCCTGCATGACCGAATCGGTATCGTTTTCCAATACAATCACCTCTTCCAGGCGATTGCCCGAAAAAACCGCCGCCTTCAGCCGCGTATTGCCAAAATCGAGGCAAAGGGTTATTGACATGGGCGGCAAATATAGAGAAAGAATTAGCCAATAAGCCAATTAGCCAATTAGCTGATTAGCTGATTTGAGGATTTGAGGATTGATTGATCGATTAGTCGATTAGATGATTAGATCATTTATATAATTAGATCTTTAATAGAGGGAATTCATTTGTTACTGCCGAATTTAAAAGGGTTTGCAATTCTTGACCTCTCGATATACCAATCTGCCCATCAGCTAATCATCTGATCCCATCCTCAAATCCTCAAATCATCTAATCATCTAATCATCTAATCAGCTAATTGGCTTATTGGCATATTGGCTAATTGGCTAATTGCCCTATATGTCGAAGTTCATCGAAGACAAATTCTTAAAATGCCCGTTCAGCCTGATCTTTTCTTTCAGCGCTTCCATTTCAGCTATCATCGGCAGCACTTTGCTTAGATGGCGTTTGAGATATTCCTGTCGCTGTATTTCTTTCAGCAGTCCCAGCAACTCGTATTCTTCTTCCAGTGAAAGACCCGCATGATGGGCAACATCGTAAGCATTCAGCTCTTCATCGGGCTTTTTGAAATCCTTGCTTATGTTCAATAAACGATGCAACTCGCGGATACCGTTCACTACCTTCTGCATCAGTTCCCGCTTGCCGGCATCATCGCTATCGGGATAATTTACGATTGCTCCGCTGTACAATTTGTCGGGAATGGTTTTGATCACCTCCAATACCCTGAATATTCTTTCGCCGCTGGTTTGAATATCCATCTCACCGTTGTCGTACACTTTCACAACATGATTTATCTTGACCAGTGTACCCATTTCAGCTACCTGATTCTTGATAACTGATGGTATTCCGAACGGCTTTTCTTCTGAATAGCACTCATTGATGAGTTGCTTGTATCTGGGCTCGAATATGTGTAGGTTCAGTTGTTCACCCGGATACACCACTATGCTGAGCGGGAATATAGGAATGAAATTGGTCATGTCAGTAAGATAACGCAGTGGCCGCGGGAACTATTGTTTATTAAGTTCATACAGCCTCGCATACTTTATAAATGTATAATAGGATGTTGTAATTGCTATCAGCCAGCCCATGTAACCGTCCAGAAATCCCAGCTTCAGAATATATGCTTTGAAGAAACTGTAAAGGGGTGAAAATAGAAGTTTTGCGATGCTTGCCTTCTTCCCTTTTTCGTGATACTTTTCAGCCGTTATCATGGCCGAATGCACCATCTTGAAAGCATACTCCTTGGTGTCCTTAAAGGTATAATGCTCCAGATATCCATTGAGTTGTACAAACCTTAGCGGCTTTTCACTGGTTACGTCCTCGTGCGCGATGGCGTCGTCCCAATACACAGTATGTTTATGAAATAACCGGTTCTTCCAACTTTTGCCCCAATCGCTATGCCGTATCCATTTATTTCCAAAGAAATTCTTCCACAATACCTGGTGAACCGTCTGAACATCAACCGGTGTCCATTGCTGAAGTTGCGCGTATAGTTCGGCGTCTACCTTTTCATCTGAATCCAGCGACAGGATCCAATCGTATCTCGAAAATCCGATAGCCTTGTTTTTTGATTTTCCATATCCTTCCCACGGAATCCGATGCACGCTTGCGCCCGACCGTTCGCAGATTCCGATAGTATCATCACTGCTGCCCGTATCGCAAACGATCACATCGTCTGAAAGCCCTTTCACGCTTTCCAGCAGCCTGCCAATTTTATCAGCAGAATCCTTGGCAACAATTACAATCGAAAATTTGCTCATATGGGGATTAGAAAGCAAACGTATTTAAAAGTTTTGGGTTTCGGGTTTTGGGTTTCGGGTTTTCCAGGGGCGGAGGTG
>DASWTK010000217.1:0-4193 GCA_036402175.1 Chitinophagaceae bacterium
ATAAAGATGTACTGGTGGAAAAAGAATTTAAGATGTATAGAAATGCCAGATATAGAAGTTGGTTTGCTACTTCATGAAGTACATAAATACAAAAAACTGCTCAAAGACCATTTCTTCAATAATGGATAATGGATTTGGTCAAAGCCAGATAAGCTATAAGCTCAGGTATGTGAAAGTAAGGACTTGTCTTTAGCACGTTCTAAATGAAATAAAATGTCTAATTTTTTTGGAATGCTAAAGTCAGCATAGGCATATAGAGTAAAAACTGCTATCTCATTTTCTTTTCGAGTCTAATTAACGTACTTCTCATAAGCGGCTCATCTCTCCTTGTCTTTACACCGTTTTACACATTCATTTTGCCAAATAGCGATGGCCTTATCCGAAAAATATTCGCCTGCAAATAGAAATCGTTGACTTGGTTTAATTTGTTCCCCTCCACCCCACTTCCGCCCACCGAAGCTTAGCGAAGGTTGGCTTTGTGTTTTTAGACGTTGGTAGCACAGCCGCCACTTAATCAAAAAAACAGCACACAAAAACAATAAAACTACACGCGGGTTAAACTAGTTTGCTAATATGGTTTGTGTAAACTATTTTGGAGCATGGTCCGGAACGCTCAGTGCTATTATTGACCAGCTAATTATAAACTGAGAGATTACTGAAATTCAATATCCAAATTAAAGTTCAACTGATGAAAACCGCTACAAAAATCTTTTCCTTGAAAGTTACTTTTGCAATCCTGTACGCCATGGTGGCTGCACCGGTAAATGCCCAAACGTTCACTGCCAACGTATCACAAACATACGCTTCGATGCCTTCAGGTAAACTATTCAATTCAGCTAATGGAGAGGTGATCAGCATGAATGAAGTTTGGGGAAAAAAACAACTTGGTTTCGCTGCCAGGCTTTCTAAGATTAAGCATGGGATCAAGCTCACGAGGTATGATTCATCGATGAATGTGATGAAAGAAAACGAGTTATTTGATGGCGAAAAGATTTGTGGTCCCTTTCGGTCAATCATGCGCCGGGTCAATAATGATCTCCATATCTTTTATTTCGTTTATGCTGAGGGCAGGGAGGATATTCTAAACGTAATGACCGCCAAAGTTGATCCGGTATCACTGGACATCTCAAATCACCAAAAGGTTATTGAGATAGACCTGAAAAACATGGCGTCTATTGCAATGATAGATTTTTTGGGAAAGCAGACCCTTTTTGTAAGGACGTCCCCCGATAAGTCAAAAGTGCTCGTACTCTGGAGAAGCGTTGCCAGCAATTTAACTTTCATTTCGGTGCTTAGCGGCACAATGGATATGCTTTGGAGTAAAACTGAACCGGTGGCTGTGCATGTATTGTCCCTGGCTTCCGTTTGCGTAGACAATACGGGTAATGTTTATGCCGGCTACCATTACAAGCTGGCAAAAAATGAACTAGCCTCCATGGTGTCCATTTATAAAAGCAAAGAAGCAACAGTTAATCTGCAGCTCAAACCTGCATCGGGATATGCAGATGATGTACAGGTTGTGCCAGCTAAAAACGGAGATGCAGTTTACGCCGCGGGCACATACACCGGCCAGCCGGAGCGCGTTGTTGGTGTATATTTTCAAACTATCTCCACTTCCACATTCAAGCCCGGTGAAATTTATTCAAAGCCGTTCCCGCCTGAATTTGTAGAACAGCTTGACAAGGATTCCTGGGGCAGCACCAAAGCAAAAAAATATGGACTTAATCCGTTTTACTGCCAGGCATACGAATTGGAAAATGGAAACATTGCGATCACAGGTCACTTCACAATGTATACGTCCACCGAAAAAAGCGGTTACTTTCGTACGGGCAGCATCATAAATGCACAAATCAGCCGTACCAATGCCACTTTCAGCTTTGTGCCTAAATCGCGCATGAGTCATTTAGACCTTTATGATCCCGGCTCCGCGTCCAAAGAAAATTACAGTCCTAAAAGCAGAATAGCAGACTCTTATTTTGCATTTCCCTATAAAGGCAAGCTTCTGATCTTTTATAATGATAATGCTGCTAATTTGAAAAAACAGATCGGTCAGCCTTATTCTACATCCAGTAACTATAAAAATGTTGTATTGGCTGTTGCATTCATGGACAAAGACGGAAAGCTGGAAAGGAAGAATCTGATTGACCTGGCCGATGAAAATTTTTTGCCGGTAGGCGAAGATATCATTCCCCTATCATCCAACTTGCTTCGGGTGCCAATTCTAAAGATTAAGGGGCTCGGCGGTATTGCAGAGAATGGAAAGTGGGGAACAATTACGATTGAATAGGGAATAAAAATCAGATCACACTTAATCATTCAAAGATGCAGGGTCAAGAGCGCTTTGATCTTCAATGTATCTTCCACCAAAAAGTTCGAACGCTGTCGCCTCCGCCCGCCGAAGCTTTAGCGAAGGCGGGCTTTTTCTTTTGTGGGCTTCGGCGGACGCAGTCCTTCAAGTAGCTTATTAGCCACCAACTTACCGTTATTTACAATCAACCGGATATCTTTCAATGCTTCGAGAGATTCTAACGGATTTGCTCCCAACACAATCAGATCAGCTTCCATTCCCTTTCTGATCGTTCCAGTCCTGTTATCAATACCCAGACATTTAGCCGAACCACTGGTTATGATCTGAAGGATCTTCATAGGACTGAGTCCTGCCTTTTGAAAATACAAAGCTTCGTCAGCCATCGACAGTTCCGTTGTCATATAACGTAAGTCGGTGCCACCTGCCATTGGAATGCCAAGGCGGAAGAATTGAACGGTAAGTTTGTTGCGAAGCGGAATACCAATACGCCTTCTCTCCTGCAAAATTGGATTATCTCTATCCTCTGGCCTGGATGGTTGCTGGGCTCCTCCTGTGAATGTGGGCACAAAGAAGGTTTTGTTTTTTTTCATCAGGGAAATGGTGCTGTCAGTTATGAAAGTGCCGTGCTCAATAGATTTAACCCCGGCCTTTACTGCTGCGTAAGCGCCTTCATCGCCATGCGCGTGTGCCGAGGCTGCGAGTCCTGCTTTTCCCGCTTCATCAACGATTGCCGCGATTTCTTCATCGGTAAAGGTTCGTTTGCGCGGATCCGTTTCAGGCGTGCCTGCGCGTTCCGTTGCAAGGAATTTAATATGATCAACACCGCGTGATACCAGCGCTCTTACAACCCGTCGTACGTTTTCCGTTCCTGTTACACGTGGCTTCATGTCGGCGAGCGCTGGGAAATCCTCAAAAAAAGTTGGGAACATATCGGGCCTCATTTGATAGCCGGCAGCGATTACGTCAGGCAGATCCCTTTGTCCGCTGCGATGCGCTTCTCTTATCTGAATGTCAAGAAAACGATCGCAATGCATCGTCCTCACCGTAGTAGCGCCAAGTGATAGTGCAGTCTGCGCTGCTTTGGTGTTACCAAAATGGACATGAGCATCAATATAACCAGGCATAAGCCACTTGCCATTGAGATCAATGACTATGGCATTAGAAGGAACGCTTTTAGTTCCCTTATTAATTCCTGTAATTTTTCCGTTGGTAACGGTTACTGTCACATCATTGAGTGGCTTGTCGGAGAATCCGTCAATCACGTTGGCGCGCCGGAAGACAAGAACGCTGGAGTCAGGTTGCGCTTTTGCCGGCCCAACCAGCAAGGACAGATAAACGCAGGTTAGTAGTTTTATCATTTTATTCTGTCATATTTAGTTCAATTATTAATTTAAATAAAAATAATGAACTGATGATCAGCAGAAACTAGTCCTTTTGTATTAGCAACAGGCCTGGGATTCATGAAAATGCCGGGCGTCTACGACAAAGCGATGAGAAGAAATTTGTCGCGGTAATTTGGCCACTCCTGCGTATTTACCTGTTACACTGTCATTTATGCCCACCGATCCAACGCCATACAGGCCAGTATAACGGTTAGGGTCACCTTGTTTCTGTTAAATCATCACGTTTTTGTCATTATTATCCCGTTTAGCATAGCGTTTTGGTCAGAAGTTTTATTCGTTTTAAATTTAATAAGATTCCCCCCCTATAAATGCCTCACTAAGCCCTTGCTAGAAAGACAAATCACGATTGCTCACTTTAAAACCTTGCAAAATGACTAAAAGGTTTAAACCACTGCTGCTTTTGCTCCTTTCTTTTTTGCCTTCACTGCTTTTTGCTCAAACCGTCATCAATGGCCGCGTTACGGAGGCCGGAACAAACACAC
>DASWTK010000218.1:0-2904 GCA_036402175.1 Chitinophagaceae bacterium
CCCTCATTTTACATTTTGCATTTTGCATTTTGAATTTTACATTTTGAATTTTGCATTTTGAATTTGTAACCCATAATTTTGAACCTAATCGAACGATGATATAAACAGAAAGCCCGACTCCATGACAATGTATGAATTTCGTCTCCTCACCGACCAGGAGCAACTGGACATCGTTCATAGTAAAGGTGTTTATATTGGAAAAAGAAAAGTGAAGGAACTTACTTCAATCCTTTACCAGGTTGACGGCTTTTATATCGAGCTTTTTTATCGCCGTTATCGTTATCACATTTCACATATCAGGTGCTCTTCCAGCATAGCGGCGGCAGAGCCTTACCTCGACCAGATTGACCTGGCAGAACTTGTTGGTCAGAACTGAAAATGAATACGTTTTGCGTTTATAGCTGCTGGTTATTTTTTTTAAAAGAATCCAGATTTTAGCGAGTTCTTCATAAATTTGAAACTCCCAAAGTTACCCAATGACAAAAATTCCTCCAAAGAACCTGGTACTGTATGCGGATGATGACCCGGATGACCTTCAACTGGTAAAGGAGGCATTTACGCAATACGCTACTAATGTAGAAGTTGCAACCGTTAATGACGGTTTGGAAGTGATTTCTTACTTGAAATCGCTATCCGACTATGATCCTTCCCCCTGTCTTGTGATCCTGGACATCAATATGCCGCGGCTGAATGGCAGAGAAACGCTCAAACAGCTGAGGAAGATGGAAAAATACGAAGACGTTCCTGTGATCCTGTTCACCACTTCCTCCCTGCCTCATGATATTGAATTCGCGCAAAAGCATAATGCTGGTTTTATTTCAAAACCCCTGAATGCACGCCAAATGGACGTGATTACCGACCAATTCATTGACCATTGCGCGGAAGAGATAAAAAAACAAATAAAGCGGCAGTTCAAATGAACCATCTGCGCAGCACGCTGCTTTTTATTTTTATCCTCCAGGGAATGATCACGGCGGCGCAGGACCTACGTTCAGGTGGACACTTGAAGCCGGAACAGGCAAATATGGACATCCGGCACTACAGCGTAGTACTGACGGTAGATCCCATTCAACAATCAATCGACGGACATACTGAAATAGACCTGCTACTGAACAAAGCTTCAGATGTTTTATTATTTGACCTGACAAAGGTTTTGACGGTTAAAACCATCACTGTCAACGGCGTCCGTCACACATTCTCACACGATTCAGACCTGATCTATATAAGAAATAAAACTCCCTGGTCGCCCGGGCGCACTAAGGTGAAAATAACCTACGGCGGCAAACCACACGTAGCTGAAAGGGCTCCCTGGAAGGGAGGATTCCAATGGGCTACGGATAGTCTCGGCAATCCCTGGATCAGCATTACCTGCCAGGGCGAAGGCGCCAAAATATACTTCCCCTGCAAGGACCATCCCAGTGATGAGCCCAATGAAGGAGCAGATATGCGAATTACTGTTCCGAAGGGACTCGTTGTTGCAGGACCGGGACTTTTACAAAATGTAAAGCACAGCGGTTCTCAGTCTACCTACCACTGGAAAACAAATTATACCATCAATAATTATTGCATTGTATTCAATGCGGGGAAATATAAGCCTGTTACTCGAACGTATACTTCCGTTGCAGGAAATAAAATTCCGATGGTTTTTTATGTTCTTGATTACAATGCCGGAAAAGCGCCTCATCATCTTGAGATGCTTGAGCGATCGTGCAGGATACTTGAAAAATATTTCGGTGAATATCCATGGGCAAAAGAGCAGATCGGCATTGTTGAAACGCCGCACCTGGGCATGGAACACCAGACCATGAATGCTTACGGTAACAAATACAAGTATACTAAAGTCGGCGGGGAGGACTTCGACTGGCTGTTGCACCACGAATTCGGTCATGAATGGTGGGCAAACAAGGTCAGTAACGCCGATTGGGCACATATGTGGATCCAGGAAGGGATCTGTTCATTTGGCGACGCATTGTATTTTCTTGAAATGGAAGGAGAAGAATCCTACCAGAAGCGCATGCGCAATACTGCAAGAAATTTTTCAGGTAAAGCGGTGGTGCTGGCGGATGTAGCAGATTCAGATGTGGCATATACCGGCGACATTTATGGCAAGGGCGCTTATTTCATGCACAGCCTCCGATACCTTATTGGCGATTCGGTTTTCTTTCCAACTCTCAAAAAACTTGCTACCGATCCCAAATACACT
This sequence comes from Chitinophagaceae bacterium, assembly GCA_036402175.1. Taxonomy (GTDB): domain Bacteria; phylum Bacteroidota; class Bacteroidia; order Chitinophagales; family Chitinophagaceae; genus DASPKM01. The sequence goes on from DASWTK010000218.1 coordinate 2,204, forward strand.
TACCACAATATGGTAACCACAAAAGACGTGGAAGATCTGTTCAATGCAGCAACCGGGACAGACCTTAAGCCATTCTTTGATTTTTATCTGCGGACTACCAATAGATTTGAGGTCCGGGTAAAGCAATTGGGCGAAGACCGGTATCACCTATCGTTAGTTAATTTCAGCATGCCGTTGCCAATGGAGATAACCACCCATGAAGGCACAAAACGACTGACTATAAATAAAACCGGTGTTGAAGTAAGAAGCAACACAATGCCGGTTATTGACCAAAAAGGGTTTTATTACAAGCGGCTTATCTTTGAATAATTCTTCTTTTCACTTAACTGAACTATCTCCACATGGAATTCATTTTGACAGAGGGTGCGCCCAAACCTGCCGGCCATTATTCACAGGCAACTGTACACGGAGACCTGATATTCGTTGCCGGTCAGTTATCTATTGATCCAACTAATGGACAAAGGATGAACGGACCAATAGAAGAACAAACTTTACAGGCGCTGAAAAATCTCCGTGCTATTTTATTAGCCGCGGGAAGCGATACCAGTCATGTATTAAAAACTACTGTCTTCATTTCAGACATTGAACTTTGGGGCAGTGTGAACAAAGTGTATGGCGAATTCTTTGGCGATCATAAACCCGCAAGGTCAATCGTACCCACCAAAGAACTGCACCACGGCTTCCTGATAGAGATTGAAGCG
>DASWTK010000219.1:0-23857 GCA_036402175.1 Chitinophagaceae bacterium
TCAGGGCCGAATACTGGAAAGGCACGCAAACAGCAACCGCCTCTACTTCAGAAACACCGGGTTTATTGTTGAATGAGCCTTATTATATAAGGGAATTTGATGCGGCTTTTCTGCTGTTCCTGCAGAATATAATTAACTCGAAGCACCAGATCGGCATCAAGTACGACTGGTACGATCCCAATACCAAAGTCAGCAGCCACCAGATAGGTAAAGCCGCAACTAATTTCACACCTGCTGATATCCGTTATAATACGCTCGGCCTTGGCTACATATATTATATTAATGATAATCTCAAAGTGGTGCTCTGGTACGATCATGTAAAAAATGAAAAAACCAACCTGGCTGGTTTTACAAATGACGTAGACGATAATATTTTCACCTGCAGGCTGCAGTTCAGGTTCTGATCACTTCTATTCTTTCGATCTCCTCTTGCACGCCTCGTTTGTGAACGAGTGGTTAATGATTCCTTAATACTGGGGTAATCTGCTGATAACATGAGGCGGATACTTTTGCGGCATATTCAAAAATGCCGATTGTGAGATTAAAATTCTTCTGTTCCTTATGTTTTGTTTTCCTGGCCTTATCCTCCTTTGGCCAGTCGGTAAGATTAAATGGCAAGGTGATCAATTCAAAAAACGAACCCGTTGCCGGTGCTACCATAACGGTGATGGGTCTTGAGCGATCTTTTGCCGCAGATGTGGAAGGCCGTTTCAGTCTTACCCTTGACGCGGGTAAAAAATACAACCTGATCGTTTCAAGCGCGGGATATGATTCGAAGAACCTGGAAGATGTTGAATTGAAGACCAGCGAAGAGAACAATATCACAATTGTACTTGAAACCAAAGCCAATCTTTCTGAAGTGGTGGTTCGTACCAGCGTAAGACGTGAATCAACTTCGGCAATAATCAACCTTCAACGAAACAATACAGCTGTTTCAAGTGGCCTGGCGGCTGATTTCATTCGACGTACGCCTGACAAAAACACGGGCGAAGTTTTGAAACGCGTGAGCGGTGCAAGCATTCAGGATAACAAGTTCGTGATCATAAGAGGACTGAGTGACCGGTATAACGCGGCATTTATTAATAACACCCAACTTCCGAGCTCGGAGCCGGACCGGAAATCATTTTCATTCGATGTAATTCCGGCGAATATGATCGACAACATCGTCATTAATAAAACCGCAACTCCTGAACTGACAGGTGAATTCGCCGGCGGACTTGTACAGGTTCAGACGAAAGATATACCCTCCAGGAATTTTCTGAGCATAGGCGCGCAGTTTGGTTTTAATACGCAATCCGTTTTCAAAGATTTTACCAGCAACCCGCGCAGCAAAACAGACTGGATCGGATTTGATGACGGCGCCCGTAACTTCCCATCCGGTTTCCCGAAGTCGGCCCAGCAATATCGTTCGCTTGGCGCAACAGTAGAAGGGCAGGACCAGCAACTGGCATATTCAAGACTTTTCTCAAACGATAATTACCGTCGGGTCACATCAACTGTAGCGCCAATCCAGACTTATAATCTTTCTTTCGGTAACGTTAAGCGGTTTAAGAATGGCGCGTCATTCGGAACAGTATTCTCGACTATTTACAGGAATTCAAAACTGGTATACGATGTAGAGCGTTCATTTTTTGAGAAGGATAAAACACCCATTTTTACTTTTACCGATATCCAGAACAGGTATCAGACCAATGTTGGCGCGCTGCTGAACCTGACATACGCTCATAAAAATCATAAAGTTTCTTTTAAGAACATTTTCAACCGATTCTTTGAGGATAATTATTTCACAAGAACGGGAGTAAATACCAATCGTCTCCAGAATGTTAACCTTTCTTCTTCAATTCTGAATCAGCGTACTTTCTACAGCGGTCAGCTTGAAGGCGATCACCAGCTTCGACTGGCTAAGATGAAATTCAGGTGGAACGCGGGTTATTCACTGGTGACCAGGGATCAGCCCGACATGCGGACTTCATTGTATGTTCAGCCTTTATCGGGAGGGGAATTTGAGATGGACCCTGATGATACACGCCGTTTCTTTTCATCATTAGAGGATCACAGTGTTAGTGCAGCCGGAACTCTGAGCATTCCATTCAAGATGTTCGGCGAAACACAAACTTTCAAGATCGGTGGGTCAACCCTTTTGCGTTTCCGTGATTTCAAAAGCAGGATATTCAGGTATACACCTTTTTCGAACAATACTTTTAATACCAGCCTTGCATACCTGCCCGTTGACAAAATTTTTTCTCCTGAGAATATTTCACGCTCCGGATTTGTGCTGGACGAGTTCACCAACAATGAAGATAAATACTTCGGAATCTCAGCTTTGAATTCGGGTTTTCTGATGTTTGATAATAAACTGTCAGATGTTTTAAGGATAGTGTGGGGCGCAAGAGTTGAATTCTTTGAGCAGTTCCTTAAAACGAAAGACCGGTCAGCAAAGAATGTAGTTATCAATCCTGAGACCTGGGACGTGCTGCCATCGCTGAATCTGACCTGGTCGGTTACAGAAAAGAACAATGTCCGCGTTGGGTTGTACCAGACCGTTGCCCGTCCCGAGTTCAGGGAGATCGCGCCTTTCGCGTTTTTTGATTACGAACAGAATTATGGCATATCAGGAAGGCCCGATCTGAAGCGCACTAAGATTTATAACGCAGATATCAGATATGAGATATATCCTGGCGCAGGCGAAGCGATAACGCTTGGCGCATTCTTCAAGCGATTCAGTCATCCAATTGAGTTTCGCCTCGATCCGGGAAGCAATGCAGACAGGAGATTGTATTTCTACCAGAACGCGCGTAATGCAAATACATATGGAGTGGAGCTTGAAATGAGAAAGAACCTTTCATTCCTCGACAATACAAATCCATTGCTGGATAACATGAGCTTCTTTGGAAACTTCACTTATATTTTCTCTGATGTAACCTTTGCCGATGAGCTTTCGGGCGCTCCCGTTTCTGCAAACCGTCCAATCCAGGGTCAGTCGCCTTACTTAATTAATGCAGGCCTGCAATACACCAGCAGCCAGTCAGGATTTAATGCGTCGTTGCTTTATAACAGGATCGGACAAAGGCTGGCATTGGTTGGCAATACCGACTTCCCGGATATTTATGAGCGCCCGCGTCACTTGCTGGATATCCAGTTCGCGAAGCGCATCATCAATAAAAAAGGCGAGATCAAGCTGCAGCTATCAGATATCCTTAACCAGGCAGTTTACCTGTACGAGAATGTGGATGCCAAAAAAGCATTTTCAAAAGGTAGCGACCGGCTGTTCAGTTCATACAAACCCGGATCAACGATCAGCGTAGGTTTCAGTTATGATTTTTAAATCAAACAATTCAAGAATTACACCCTAATAAGTTTTTTATATGAAAAAGTTAGTTGGCTTTTCTTTACTGGTGATGTTGTTTACTTCCTGTGTAAAAGTGGATATGGACGATGATGATGGGGTTACGAATCCTCCTCCAACGGGAACCACATCCGTTCTTGAGGGAACGATTGATAAAAGCATGACGCTTCCCAAAGGAAAGTACACACTGAAAGGATATGTATACGTGAATAATGGCGCGATTCTGACCTTTGAAGCTGGTTCTGTGATCGTAAGTGATATTACTGAGAAAGGCGCATTGATCATTGAGCGTGGCTCAAAGCTGATTGCAGATGGAAAACCAGATCAGCCGATCGTGTTCACTTCCGGCAAACCCGCTGGTTCAAGAGGAGCAGGCGACTGGGGTGGAATAATATTGTTAGGCAAAGCCCCCACCAACAGGCCTACCTCGCCTGCACCGATCATCGAAGGTGGTGTGAACCGTCCTTACGGCGGAGTTGACGCGAATGACAATTCAGGCATACTCAGGTATGTAAGGATCGAATTCTCAGGAATCGCTGCTGAGCCGGGATCAGAGATCAATGGATTAACACTCGGTGGAGTAGGAGCGGGAACGATCATCGAGAACGTACAGGTTTCTTATGGTGCCGATGACGGATATGAATTTTTTGGTGGAACAGTGAATGCGAAGAACCTGATCTCTTTTGCAACCTATGACGATGATTTTGATTTCGATTTCGGATATGTTGGCAAAATTCAGTTTGCCTTTTCATTGAGAGATAAACCTGCTGATACTGACGCGGCAAATGGAATCGAATGTGATAATGATGGCTCGGGAACCGCAGCAACTCCATTCACACGTCCACAGTTATCGAACTTTACTTTTATTGGTCCTTATGATACTACAGGATCCGCTGCAACGCATAACTACAGCAATCGCTGGAGAAGAGCCGCAAGGTTCGTACTTCGCAATTCAATTTTACTGGGTCATAGAAAAGGTGGATTCTCAATGGAGTCCGATGCTACGCTGAATGATTATAAAAACGGAACGTCTGAATTCAAGAATAATATCGTGGCTGTATATTCAAATCCTTATCTCAGCAGCAACCAGGCAGTAATGAGCAATGCAGATATCAAAACAAAGGCGGAGGCAGATGGATGTATTACACTTGCTTCACGTGATGATGCGCAGTTAACCGCGGCGTTCAACCTCAATGCTCCAAACCTGGTACCTAAGGCGGGTTCTCCGGCATTGAGTGGGGCAAGCTTTACGGGAATGGACCAGTTCTTTACTACAGTTGCCTATCGTGGCGCGTTTGGTACTGCTAACTGGACTACAGGCTGGGCAAGCTTCACACCCCAAACAAATGTTTATTAACAGATAATAGAAAAGTTTTTTTTCAGCAAGTAGATTTTCTCATGCGGCACCTTCCGGTTTTTACCGGAAGGTTTTTTTATAAACCAGCATTTGCAAGTTCATCTATTGTGATTTCCTCTTCCACGCTGAATTGGAGTTTCCTTTCACACATTTCCATGAGTTGTTCAACAATCGTCGCGGTGTTTGCGGTGTACCGGAAAGCGGGAGGCTGGAAATTCCGGATCCAATGGTCAAACGTGTTGTGAAATCCGGAATCAAGACCAGGTAAACACTTTATTCCTAAACGCTCCAGTGCAGCGGCGTTACAATATTGCTCATACTGGCCTTTGATTGGCATCACCATCATTTTTTTATTGAGATGAAGCGCCTCGGCCGGCGTTTCGAACCCCGCGCCGCAAATAATGGCGCTGCAGTTTATAAGGCTTTCGTTGAATCCCTTGCCGGATACGGGAAGGAATGTGATATGTGCGTGTTTCTCCGGTTGTTTGACCTGCCATGAAAATACCTGGAACCGATATTCTTTTAATGGGGCGAAGTAATGCAGCAATTCGGGCTGGCAATAGGAAGGGAGGTAAACGGTGATATAACCTCTGTCGACCGGCTTAACCCCGAATACTGCTTTTTTTATAACTGGCGTAAAAATGAAATCATCGTACTTCTCAAAATGCAATCCTGCATAATGTGTTGCCTTTGCATAATTCCTGAGTATCCATTCTCCAGTTCTGCTGATGTGTGAAGGGCGTGGTGTTTTAGCTGACATGAAGGAGGCCTGATGCCCGAAGTTCACGGATGGTATTTTTTTTCTGGCACAGGAAAGCGATGTCAGGCAATCAAAATCATTAAGAATGAGATCGTATTTTTCAACTGGCAGATCCCGGATTTCTCTCCTTATACGCGGCAGGGAAAGTTGTGCTATGATCTTTGATAAATTCAGTCCGCCTTTACAGTTGTAAAATAAGCTCAATCCTTTGCTTCGGTATCTGACCGGCGCATCCAGATTCAGAGTGCTGTTTGCCCCGCTTAACAAAATGTCTACCTCACCGTATTTCTGCAGATGAGGCAGTAGTTCCATCGCGCGGCTGATATGACCATTTCCTGTAGCCTGTACCGCATAAAAAATTCTCATAAAAGATATAAAGTTGATTTTTTGATAATGAATTACTAAATGGCAAGAGAGCTGATATAAAAACTAATCTCATCGGTAATGACGGTAGTTTTTTGACGGGACTCTGCCTGATATTCAGCCGTGAAATTTGAACTGTCGTATTTATAGATCGACCATTCGTTATGTGCATATTCCAATGCAGTAAGATGCTCAATCCAATCACCTGAATTGAGATAAGTCACGTCTCCGCTCTTATTACTGATGACACGCTTCTGGGGTTGATGGATATGACCGCAAATGACATAATCGTATTTTTTTGCGATGGCAATCTCGGCTGCGGTTGTTTCGAAATCGTTGATCTTGCTTACCGCCTTGTTTACACTTTCCATTACGCGTTGTGAAAGGGAAATTCGGCCCCGGCCGGCAAGGCGGAGAAAATAATTAATAAGCCGGTTCAGCTGGATCAGCATCGCATAACCATTGCTGCCAAGCTTTGCAAGGAAGCGGGCGCTCCCTTTTATAGTGTTGTCAAAAACATCTCCATGAAAGATCCAGGTCATCTTATTGTCTATCTCAAGCACCAGCTTGTCGGTGAGCATGAAATTTCCCACCTGAATATCTGCGTACCGTCTCAGTAACTCGTCGTGATTGCCGGTGATATAAAAAACCCTGGTGCCATTGGTGATCATGTTCATGATCTCACGAATGACATTGATATGAGCAGGAGGAAAATAGTTCTTGCTGAATTGCCAGCCATCGATTATATCGCCATTAAGAATTAGAATACTTGGCGTAACGCTTTTGAGGTAGTTGACAAGTTCTGCGGCACGGCATCCGTAGGTTCCCAGGTGGACATCGGATATTACAACTACATCAACGGATCTTCTTTCCATTGTATGAGGTTTTTCAAAGGTATTTCTGCACTATGACCCTATCATTACGCGATGGTTAATTAATTGTATCGCACTACACTTTTACTGATAAGCACACAGCATCCGGAATCAAAGGATTGTTATATCTTAACGCCTCTTATGCGAAAGACAGCCTTTTACCTGGTTCTATCTTTTTTTTGCGTGCGCCCCGTTTGCGCCCAGCAAAGTGAACCCCTGATCTCTAAGATCGCTTTTGGTTCCTGCGCGCATGAAACATCACCCCAGCCAATTCTTGATGTGGTAGTTCAGCATAAACCGGATGTTTTTGTTTACCTGGGTGATAATATTTACGGTGATACGAAGGACATGAATGTGTTGCGCGCGAAATACAGGCAGCTGGCGGAAAAGCCGGAGTTCCAGCGATTGAAAAAAAACGTAAGATTACTGGCTACCTGGGATGATCACGATTATGGCTGGAACGATATCGGCCGTCATTATCCGTTCAAAAAAGAGTCCAAAGAGATCTTCCTGGAATTTTTCAATGAACCATCAAATTCCGACAGGCGGAAGCATGAGGGCATTTATACTTCATACTTTTTCAAAGGAAATGGGAAGGTTTTGCAACTCATTTTACTTGATAACAGAACGTTCAGGGATGACCTGCGGATATACAGGGGAGAATTGCACAGGAATGATGAATTCTTTTATTCATTGGATTACTATCCGCATCAGACATCAGATTCAACATTGCTGGGAAATGAACAATGGAGCTGGCTCGAGAGCGAGTTGAAAAAACCCGCCGATATCAGGATCATAGGTTCCGGTTCTCAGTTCGGTATTTCTTATAACGGTTATGAAGCCTGGGCAAATTTTCCGCACGAGCAGAAACGAATGGTCGACCTTATCAAAAAGACCAGGGCAGAGGGAGTGATCTTTATTACCGGCGACGTGCATTATGGTGAAATCTCGAGGTTAAATTCACCGGGAAGTTATCCGCTCTATGATGTTACTTCAAGCGGATTAACATCCACCTGGCATTTCGCAACACCCAATAAGAACCGCATCGAAGGCCCGGTGATGGAAAATCATTTCGGACTTATCACCATTGATTGGGCGAAAAAGGACATCGAGGTAAAGATGGAGTTATGGGATGTGACAAATAACCAGCGGGTGGAATACACAGTCAGGAAAAGCGAGATTTCTTTCAACAACAGATAATCATTAATCACCATTTTGGAAACCAGTAACCGGAGCGTTTATTTTAAAAACCCTGCTTACGTCGCGGTTTTTGCGGCTATCGTTTGCTTTTGCGCATATACTTCCATCTTTTGTTTCCGCAAGGCATTTAATGTTGCCCCCTATTCAGGATACAACCTGTTTGGCATTGATTTCAAAATATTATTAGTGATCACCCAGGTAGCAGGTTATATGCTGAGCAAGTTTTATGGTATTAAATTCATTTCAGAATTAAAAAGAATAGGTCGCGGCCGCCTGATAATTGTACTTGTTGGAATTTCATGGATTGCATGGCTGTTGTTTGCATTACTGCCACCACCTTATAATTTCTGGTGCCTGTTCTTTAATGGATTTCCGCTGGGTATGCTTTGGGGAGTGATCTTCTCGTATGTGGAAGGAAGAAGGGCAACTGATTTTATCAGCGCCGCTCTTGCCGTCAGTTTCATCTTTGCTTCCGGACTTGCAAAATCCACCGCTCAGTATGTGATGGATGAATGGGGAGTGAATGAGTACTGGATGCCGTTTGTAACAGGACTGATATTTATGGGCCCTCTGCTGTTATTTGTGTACCTGCTTGAGCGAATACCGCCACCCGACGCGGCCGATGTTGAACACAGGACCGAGCGCCTGCCGATGCCGAAAGAAAAACGTCGTGCATTCCTGTTCACCTTCTGGCCGGGAATTACAATGCTGGTGATCATTTATATACTTGTTACAATATTACGGGAAGTGCGAGACGGGTTTATGGCAGATATGTGGAGGGAATCGGGCGAAGCATTTGAGTCGGGCATCTTTACAAAAACGGAGACCATCATTTCGCTGGTTATTCTTGTTATGGTGGCGGTAATGGTAGTTGTAAAAAATAATTTCAGGGCATTCATGTTTGCGCAGGGGATCATGCTGGCCGGATTTATCATTGCAGGCTTGTGTACCTTTTTATACCTGCGGGGTCATGTATCGATGTTCAATTGGATGACGCTTGTGGGGCTTGGCTTATACATGGTGTATATACCTTATAACAGCCTGTTGTTCGACCGGTTCATTGCAGCGTTCAGGTACGCGGGCAATGTGGGCTTTCTCATTTACATTGCCGATTCGTTCGGATATCTTGGAAGTGTAGGTGTATTGCTGTCGAAGACAATTTTCAAAGTGGAATTGAAATGGCTTGATTTTTATACTACGCTTGTGCTTATTGCAGCGGTAATTGGCTTTGCGGGCACTCTGATATCATTGATCTATTTCAAGCGAAAGCATTCTTCCATTGCGATTACCGGATGATCAGGTGAGTTGATAACTGCTCCAGTGATTTTTTGTTCACAGCGCGTATAATGTATGTGCCGGATGATAGTTCATTCTGAGCATTTATCCTTCCGACCAGCGACTTCCTGAATTGGAATTGCTTCACAACCTGTCCATGCAGTGTGACAATTTGTACATCCCAATCTGAACGGGTGGTATTACTGAACATCAGATTGAAAGCTCCGTTGGATGGGTTTGGATAGATCCTGATGCCTTCCGCTTGTTTTTTGCGCAGCTCAACAACCCTGATAGCGGAGTATTTCACCTCGCCATCCGGTTCTGTTTGACGCAATCTGAAAATCAGTTTGCCGGTTTCGTTACGGCCTGCGGTATAGGAATACTGATAATTCCCATTGGATGCAGTTACTGTTCCGATTGGTGTGAAGTTTCGTCCGTCGCCGCTTTTTTCTATTGTATACTTCCGGCCGGTAATTTCATTTGGATTCAGCCATTTCAGACTGATGGTTTCTTCGCTTGTTTTTAAAGCAGTGAAAGACGTAATATCTGCCGGAAGCGACGAAGAGGGACAATATTCATATGTAACGGTAAAGCGCACTGTATCTTCAGCTGTACCGTTGAAGTTGTAATTGACGCTGCCAAAAACGATTGAGTAAGTACTTGCTGAATAATCCAGGGCTACATTTCCGGTGCCGAGGAAATCGGAGGTGTTGTAAACTGTTTGCTGAACGATCTGGTGGTTCATTACATACATAGGTCCAACGGCAGTGTAATCGGCCCCCGAGCCCTGACTGCCATCATCTGCTTCAAGGGTATAAGGACCATAATTTGCCTGGTAGTTACCGGTAACCGGTGTTTGTAGCGCCGAACCTGATATTTCATCGTCCCGCACCACGCGCACGCGATAATTATTAATTGGAGTGTTTTCCCTGTTTTCGAGTTCAAAAAGATACCGGAGCGTTACATCGGCCTTAATTTTCACACCCACTAATGAACCCAGGGTGGCGTCAAACTTAGGAAAGCTGAAAGTATGCAATGAATTACCAGAACCGGTAAAAGTGCTATCGAATGTAACAGTACTAAGTGGATTTACGCATTGCGCCAGTGAAAAGAATGGGATTGCCCATAGCAGCAGGCAGGCCATTACCCGGTTCCTCTTTTTCATATTCAATTGGATTACTTGTATTAACTCACAAAAGCCATCGCTCCATTCATATATGTAACGAAATTTTCAAAATTTAAGTACTTACCTGTAGAAGCTAATGTTAGCGCACGGGAAAATCAGCGAAGTGGGCTATGTGGTGGATTATCCTTATCTCTTTTTTGCTTCCAGATAAGCACAACCAGCACTACCACAAGGATCACGATTATGGAGATGACGATGAACTTTTCCATATGCAGATTTTGGGTGATTTATTAATCCTTCCTGGCATCCAGGGTAAATCCAATGGTAGTGCCCACATCCAGCGTGCTTCTTACATGTATTGAATGGCCATGGGCTTCGATGATATGCTTGCAGATGGCCAGTCCAAGGCCTGTTCCGCCCTTATCCCTGCTCCTGGCAGAATCGGTGCGGTAAAACCTTTCAAAGATCCGGTGCAGGTGCTCTTCGTCGATTCCGATTCCATCATCGCTGATCTCAATAAGCACCACTTTGCCATCTGTATTATAAACGCTGGCTACAATATGGCCATCGGTTTTGCCATATTTTATGGCATTTTCAACAAGGTTGATCAGTACCTGCAATATCTTTTCCTTGTCGGCAAAAACGGTGATGGGTGGATTTTCACAGCCTTTCTTTATGTGACATTTTATATTTTTCTGGGTCGACTTTATCGAAAGTGATTCACAGGCTTCCTTAAACAGGTCCTGGATGATAAAATTCTGTTTGTACAATAGCTGTTCGCCGCTTTCAAGCTTTGATATTTCGTCCAGATCGTTCACCAGGTTTACCAGCCGGTCGATGTTGCGTGAAGTATTGTGAAGGAACTTTTTACTGACGGCTTCATCTTCCAGGGCGCCGCTCAGCAGGGTGTCAACATATCCCTGGATGGCAAAAATGGGTGTTTTGAATTCGTGTGCCAGGTTTTGAAGAAATTCTTTCCGGTAAGCTTCGTTCTTAAGCAGCAGTTCAATTTCTTCATTCCGCCTTGCACCCCATCGTTCCACATCTTCCCTCACTTCATCGATACTCTTTTGGGGAAGAATGTATTTGAAATACATTTCCTCTTTTTTGGTGGCTTTCGTCTGGTGTATGAGCTTATAGATCAGTTTTATTTTCCTGTAAATGAATTTTTCAAGTGTCAGCAATATGAGCCCGAAGCTTCCAGCAAACACAATTACCAGCGATGCAAGCCCTATCCTCCAGTTCAATGTAATGCCATAAATACCCAGGGCTACGGGAACCGACAAAATCGCAGCCGTGTAGAGGGATAACTGCCTGGGCGATAGATTTTTTGTGGAAAGCATAGCGGCTTAAAGTTAAGCGATATGGAGGAGGGATTAAACCTCAAACTTATACCCGACTCCCTTCACGGTAGTAATGCAATCCATTCCCAATTTCTGCCTGATCTTTCTGATATGTACGTCAATGGTACGATCGCCGACAATGACGTCGTTGCCCCATACCTGGTTCAGGATCTCGTTTCTCAGAAACACCCGTCCGGGCCTTGCGGCCAGCAGGTATAACAATTCGAATTCTTTTTTTGCCAGGGTAATGCTCTGGCCCTTGATCTGTACCTCGAATTTCACGGGATCTATCACCAGGTCGTCAAATTGCAGCACTTTGTCACCGGGCTCCTTCTGAACTCTGCGGAAAAGCGCGTTAACCCGGCTTACCAAAACTTTTGGACTGATGGGCTTGCTTACAAAATCGTCTGCCCCTGTTTCGAGGCCCCTGATTTGAGAGGATTCGTCGTTGAGCGCTGTAAGAAATATGATCAGGGTGTTTTTAAATGCCGGCTGCGACCGCAGGATCTCACAAACCTCTACTCCATTCTTTTTCGGCATCATGATATCGAGGATAATGAGATCAGGGTTCTGGATCCTGGCCTTGGCCAGGGCTTCATCACCGTCTTTTGCGGTGGAAACTTCAAAGCCTTCTTTAGAAAGATTATATTGAATTATTTCTAATATATCCGGCTCGTCATCAGCGATCAGAATCTTCTTTCCTTTGGGCTCCATTAACGATTTGTTTACGCAAACGTACTCCAATTGGGAAATTTGGGCGGCAAGTTTACAATTTGATAATACAAGACAATTAGCTGATTTGAGGATTTGAGGATTTGAGGATGAATTGTTCAATTGGATAATTGAAAGCGCATTGGGGACATTAATTCCATTGACCCATCATACAATTCATCCTCAAATCCTCAAATCCACAAATCAGCTAATTTACTTATCGGCTTAATTGGCTAATTGGTTTATGCGTATACGCGATAAACCATTTTCCCCGTTATATACAACTAATTGGTAGTAATTTTGCTACTTACTATGACGAAAGGGAAATTATGAGGCTGTTTTTACTTGCTTTCCTGCTGTTACCGTTGATTCTGGCTGCACAAACGAACGCGCAGCCTTATGTTTATCCATTTACCGTGGCTCGTGACCGTATGCTCTGGCACGACAATGTTGATAAAGAGCAACGTAAACTGGTGAATAGCAGTGGAAATGTTCAGCTTAGCCGCGATGAATCCATCAATCTCCAGATCGAAGACGCGTTTATCCGGAAACTGGATCAGTTCCAGGAAAAACTGGAACTCGATTCTACTTTCACCAATAACGATAAAAAGAAATACCTCAAATCCCTGGAGCTGATGCTCAGAGGATTCAACCAGAGCTGGAATAAAAAAGATCATTCACCATCACACGCTCCGGCGGTTCTCAAGGCCTTCATGGAAGCAATGCAGTTGGATTATGCGGGTAAGAGCATACAGCCGGTGATTGAGTCATATCCATATGGCGTTGGTAAGATCATCGTGGAATGTTTTATGTACCCTTCGCCCAATTCCGGCGTTGAGCCTTCACGCATTGTCCTTATCGGAAAATACCTTGAGCTTCATCCGGATGAAACTTTTGCCGTCCTGAGCAGAAACCCGGAATTGCCATTTGTAGATTCAATGATCGCGGTAGCCGGACACGCCAATCCCCGGAAACTGTATGATTATGCCGCGGGCAGTAATCGCCTTTCCAACAGGATCCGCAATCATAAAGATGACCTGGTAAAAACTGTTTCGCGAATGGCGAACAGCAGGAGCGGTCAGTTGTATTTTCCTTTTCTGGATAATATCATGAAGGGTAATATCAGGTTCGAGGATGTTGACAATGTGAAAGAGAATGAACGTGAATATTACCGGTTGCTGGTGCGTACGCGCGTTGATTATGCAAGAAGGGTGTTACCGCCTGTTAAGGATACTGCCTGGGAAATGTCGGCCCTCACCGATATGCTCGCCCGAAAAGCCAAAGACCATTTCATTCGTGAAATAAACGGCCTTCATGCTGTGGAAGATGAAAATGTAAGGTTCCGCAAACTGGATGGATTAAGTCCGCAGGAACTGTATTACCTCATCGTATTGGGAGAAGACGAGATATACACTTCCAGTTACCTCGGGGTTTATAAAAGAATATTTCAACGCATTTCAAGCGGCGCGGGCGACAGTCTGCTGATGAGCGTGAACGGCGACTATTTCAGGAAGTTCATAAAGATGGCCGCGGGTTACAACACACTTAATGATTTCCTCGGACGAATGAGCAAGGAAAACGCAAACACCTTGATGAAAGCGTTCATCATCGGCCTGGAACGCACCAATGGATTGGAAGACGCGGTGGATGTGGCGGATTCCTATAGCAGCATCATGGATAAAAGTCCTGCACTGGCATCACTTGTTTTACAGGAAGTGAACTGGAATTATAGAAAGAACGTGTCAGATAACAATCAGCGTGGTACCGTGATCTATAAATTACTGAAGACATTATTTGAATCGACAGACTCTACAAAAAAGATCGACCTGTCTGCCGTGCTGGGTATTCCGCCTGTTTACACCGTAGATTATAAAAGCCTGTGCGATGATAGCGGGCGCGTGATTCAACAGGTGTTCTTTTATGGAGATGAAGATAAGGACGGGCAGTTGTCATATGCCAATTTCATGGGTATGTTCCGCGGAAAGCCTGAATGGAAGATCACCGAGAATTCGGATTGGGTAACAATAACCGCCGCCAAAGGCAAACCGGTGGTGATCTTTGCAAACAAGCCGCTTTATGGGGCCGACGATCCGGATGCCCGCGCTCAGGCCAAACTCAACGAATATATGCAGGAGCGAAAACTGAAACCAACTGTGGTTATTCATCGCGGGCATAGCTATCACCTGAAATATACGCTGAACCAACTGGCGCCATCGGCCAAGATCGTTGTGCTGGGTTCATGCGGCGGATATAATAATCTGAATGATGTACTCACCATCAGCGAGGATGCGCATATCATTTCGTCAAAGCAGGTGGGTACCAAAACTGTAAATGAACCGATCCTGCAGGCTATCAACTCAACCGTGGTTAATGGCAGAAGCATAGACTGGATAAGTATGTGGCGTGACCTGGGGACGCGTTTTCAGAATGAAACGGCTGCCAAGGAAAAATTCGACGATTATATCCCTCCATACAAAAACCTCGGTGCAATTTTCATCAAAGCCTATCGGAAGGCAATGGAAACAGATCAGCAGTAAACATTGGTTAAATTTTTTGAATGGTGAATCGGCATGACGTGTGAACCATCCTCATTAAGGGAAGGATTATCTTTGACGGCTTATCATGGCAGAAAAAAAACTCGCAAAGAAAATTTTCGATTTTGGATTGCTTCGCCGTGTATTTAAATACGCGGCGCCTTATAAGAAACGCTTTTACCTTTCTATCGCACTCGCCATATTGCTTGCGCTCTTCACTCCGCTCAGGCCATATCTTATACAACTGACAGTTAACGATTATATTCAGAACAACAACCTGCAATGGCTTGTCTGGATAACCATTATACAAGTGGTGATGCTGCTGATCGAAACCGCATTCAGGTTCTATTTTACTTATATCACTGCCTGGCTTGGTCAAACGGTTGTGCGTGATCTCCGGGTCACCGTTTACAAAAAGGTGCTGAAGCTTAATCTTTCCCAGTTTGACAAAACCCCGATCGGCACACTTACTACCAGAACTGTTGATGATATTGAGCGGATAAACGACGTATTTGCTGATGGGTTGATACCGATTGTAGCGGATCTTTTATCAATTATCGCTATCCTGCTGGTGATGTTCCTGGAGGACTGGCGGCTTTCGCTGATCAGTCTCGCGCCTTTCCCGATCTTAATTGTTGCGACTTACTTTTTTAAGGAGAGTGTAAACAAATCGTTCATCCGGGTCAGGAATGCAGTATCGCAACTGAACGCTTTTGTGCAGGAGCATATTACCGGAATGCAGATCGTGCAGGCTTTCGCCGCGGAGAAAAAGGAAATGAACAAATTCAGGCAGATCAACCGCGAACACAGGAATGCGAACATCCATGCCATCTTTGCCTATTCTGTTTTCTTCCCGATTGTGGAAATTATTCTGGCCACAGGTACTGGCCTGCTGGTTTGGTGGGCGGCAAGCGCCTCACTAACGATGCCGGCCGATGAAGCCGGTAAGCTGCCCGGAAAAATGATAGCGTTCATACTTTATCTGAACCTGCTTTTCCGTCCGCTCAGGGTCATTGCCGATAAGTTCAACGTATTACAGATGGGAATGGTAGCAGGTGAGCGGGTATTTAAAGTACTTGATAACGATGACTTCATTAAAACCGAAGGGGATCATGCGCCAGCAGTTATAAAAGGGAAAATAACTTTTGATAAGGTATGGTTTTCTTACACACCTGACAGGCCGGTACTAAAAAATATATCCTTTACCGTTAACCCAGGCGAAACTGTCGCACTGGTGGGTCATACCGGAAGCGGTAAAACTTCCATCATCAGCCTCCTGAACCGGCTTTACGAAGCGCAGAAAGGGGAGATCCGGGTGGATGATATTAAGATCGCTGATTATCAGCTTGACGCTTTACGGTCTAATATCGGTATCGTTCTGCAGGACGTATTCCTGTTTTCCGGGTCAGTTCTTGATAACATTACCCTTCGAAATCCGGCGATCAGCCGCGAACAGGTGGAGCGGGCGGCAAAACTGATCGACATGCACGACTTTATTCTGCAGTTACCCGGAGGGTATGATTATAATGTAATGGAAAGGGGCCATAGCTTATCGCTGGGCCAGCGGCAGCTGCTGTCGTTCATTCGCGCCCTGCTGTATAACCCATCGGTATTGATACTGGATGAGGCCACCTCTTC
Source organism: Chitinophagaceae bacterium (assembly GCA_036402175.1). Lineage (GTDB taxonomy): Bacteria > Bacteroidota > Bacteroidia > Chitinophagales > Chitinophagaceae > DASPKM01. Next base: position 16,526 of record DASWTK010000219.1, read on the forward strand.
GGTTGATACCGAGTCTGAACGAATGATTCAGCGGGCTACCGATACATTGATCGCAGGGCGTACTTCAATTGTAATCGCCCACCGTTTATCCACCATCCGGAAGGCGCATAAAATAATCGTTCTGGAGAAAGGCGAGATCAGGGAAATGGGTACTCACCATGAACTTTTGGAGAAACAAGGTCATTATTTCCGCCTTCATCAGATGCAGTTTGAAAAGGCCGGTAAGTTTGTTTAAAAAGTAAGGTTTTTTCATCCCCCCCTCCTTATCTTTGCGGCAAATTTGAGGGGAGCTTATGACCTTTAAACGTCTCAAATCCTTATTGGTAGCGGTTTTCAGCTTAAATATGCTGCTCGTTCCGGGCGTAGCCGTTACCCAGGATACACATGATACAATCGATAGCAGATTAAAGCATCAGGAAGAGGGGGCAAACAACCACAGCCAGGACCAGACCACAGAGCATAAGTTCGATGCGGCCGAGGTGATCATGGAACATATCAAGGATGGGCATGAGTTCCATTTTGCCACTCTCGGCAACACACATATTACTATTCCCCTGCCGGTTATTCTATATTCGCCCCAGCGCGGGCTCGACGCGTTCATGTCGTCCAAATTCCACCACGGACATGACGCTTATAAAGGATACAAACTGGAACACGGAAAGATCATTGCCGTTGATGCCAACGGTCGTCCGGATGAATCAGTTGCCGTATACGATCTGTCACTGACACGCAATGTGGTACAGATGATCATTGCTTTGGGAATTTTGGTTTGGATCATGATCGGTCTCGCGAAAAGATACCAGCAGGGTCATGGAACACGAACGGCTCCTCGCGGATTACAGAATGCAATTGAGCCGGTTATCACGTTCGTTCGCGATGAAGTTGCGAAGCCAAACCTTGGAAAGAAGTACGAAAAATACCTGCCCTACCTGCTGACTGTTTTCTTTTTTATCCTGATCAATAACTTATTCGGTTTGCTGCCCGGCTCAGCGAACGTTACCGGTAATGTGGCTTTTACGCTGGTGCTGGGTGTTATTTCTTTTGTTGTGATCATGTTCAGTACCAACAAACATTACTGGGGTCATATAATCAATCCACCGGTCCCATTAGGTATCAAGCCGATCCTGGTTCCGGTAGAGATACTTGGAGTGTTTACAAAGCCGTTCGCGTTGATTGTCCGTCTTTTCGCGAACATGGTCGCGGGTCACATCATTATCCTCAGTTTCGTTTCGCTGATATTCATTTTCGGAACAATGAACAAAGGCATCGGATGGGGATTTGCGCCCGTTTCCGTGCTCTTTACAGTATTCATTTATTTTATTGAGATACTTGTTGCTTTTATACAGGCATTCATTTTTACAAATCTTACAGCTGTATTCATCGGTCAGGCATTTGAGGGAAGTCATGATGATGTGGATGGCCATCACGACGCTGTAATTCCATAAAGTTTTTTTTTAATTATAATAAAATCAAGTAAGATGACAATGTTCGAGATTTTGTTGCAGGCTACACCGGAACTGGGATTTTCCCACCTTGGTGGTGCAATTGGTGCAGGACTTGCCGCTATCGGAGCCGGTATCGGAATCGGCCAGATCGGTAAGGGCGCTGTTGAAGCTATTGCCCGTCAGCCGGAAGCTATCAACGACATTCGTGCCAACATGATCCTGACCGCGGCATTCGTTGAGGGTGTTGCGCTGTTCGCTGTGATCGCTGGTCTGCTTGCTGTATTGAAGTAGACTATTCCAGGCACGTTAAAAAATTACTGCATCCAAAGCACAGGGCGGAGGATGCAGTAATTCTAAAAACATTGCTTAAGACAACTCAGTAAATCGTTTTAAATATGGATCTGTTATTACCTGGCCTTGGTTTGATATTCTGGACCCTGCTTGCCTTTATCATTGTATTTCTCATTCTGAAAAAATTTGCATGGAAGCCGATCCTTAAATCACTGAAGGAAAGGGAAACCAGCATATCAGACTCACTCAGCACCGCTGAAAGAGTGCGCGCCGAAATGGCACAACTGCAGAATGAAAATGAAGCGCTGCTGGCGAAGGCCAGGGAGGAAAGAGGTCAGCTTCTGAAAGAAGCCCGTGAGACGCGCGACCGGATCGTGAACGAAGCAAAGGAACAGGCAAAGAACGAAGCGAACCGCATTGTTGCCGAAGCTCAGCAGGCAATTCAGCAGCAGAAGATGGCTGCCATTACCGATGTTAAGAACCAGATCGGGACATTGGTGATCGATGTAGCGGAGAAAGTATTAAAGAGGGAGCTTAACAATCCGGCGGATCAGGAGATCTTCATCAAGCAATTGGCCAACGAAATCAAATTGAACTAAGAAATGCTTAACCCCCGTTTAGCCGGCAGGTATGCGAAATCGCTTTTGGACCTTGCGATTGAAAGAAATGAGCTGGAGACAGTTCATAAGGATATGCTGTTCCTGAAACATGTTTGTGATTCAAGCAGCGAGTTTGTAGGTCTTATGAAAAGCCCGGTAATTGAAACCGCCAAGAAAGAGAAAGTTTTTGCCGCGGTAACAAAAGGAAGGATCAGCGAACTGACCGCAGGTTTTCATCATCTGCTTATACGCAAGGGGCGTGAAGCCAATCTCCCCGAAATTATAAAGGCATTCATCGAACAATACAACAAGCATAAGGGCATACAGATCATTAAGATCATTACTGCAAAACCTGTAAGCGATTCGCTGAAACAGGAAATTATCAATAAAGTGCAAAGCCAGACTTCAATCAAGAGTGTTGAGCTTATTTCGGAAGTGAGGGAAGACCTGATTGGCGGATTTATGCTCGAAATGGGCGATACCCTGATCGACGCAAGCATTGCCTATGACCTGAAGGCCATAAGGAAACAGTTCCTCAACAACGATTTCATTTATAAGATAAGATAGGATTCACGAAAAAAATAAACAATCATGGTAGAAATTAAACCTGATGAGATTTCGGCGATATTAAGGCAGCAACTGACCAATTTCAATGCTGAAGCCGATCTTGAAGAAGTGGGAACGGTACTGCAGGTGGGCGATGGTATTGCAAGGGTATACGGACTTGGTAATGTACGCAGCGGTGAGCTGGTTGAATTTGAAAATGGAGTAAGGGCAATAGCACTGAACCTGGAAGAGGATAATGTGGGTGTGGTTTTGATGGGAGAGATGGGCGATATCCAGGAAGGCGCCAAAGTAAAAAGAACGGGCAAGATCGCATCTATCCAGGTGGGTGATGGCATGCTTGGCCGCGTTGTAAATGCATTGGGCGAGCCAATAGATGGCAAAGGTCCGATTACTGGTGAACGTTATGAAATGCCACTGGAGCGCAAGGCCCCTGGTGTGATCTTCCGCGAGCCTGTAAAAGAACCGCTGCAAACCGGTATCAAAGCTATTGACGCGATGATACCGATTGGAAGAGGACAGCGTGAGTTGATCATTGGAGACCGCCAGACCGGAAAGACAGCCATTGCTGTTGATACGATCATTAACCAGAAAGAATTTTTCCAGGCCGGAAAGCCGGTATACTGTATTTATGTTGCGATTGGTCAGAAAGCATCCACCATTGCTGGTGTGATGAAGACGCTGCAGGATAATGGGGCAATGGACTATACGGTGATTGTTGCCGCATCCGCATCTGACCCTGCTCCACTTCAGTTCTACGCGCCTTTCTCTGGCGCCGCCATTGGTGAATTCTTCCGTGATACAGGAAGACCGGCACTGATCATTTACGATGATCTTTCAAAACAAGCCGTTGCTTACCGTGAAGTATCATTGCTGCTTCGCCGCCCGCCGGGACGTGAAGCTTATCCGGGTGATGTATTCTACCTTCACAGCCGTTTATTGGAACGTGCCGCAAAGGTGATCACCGACGATGGCGTTGCGAAGAATATGAACGATCTGCCTGAATCTATCCGTCATCTGGTTAAGGGAGGAGGCTCTCTGACAGCCCTGCCGATCATCGAAACGCAGGCTGGTGACGTATCAGCATACATTCCAACGAATGTGATCTCTATTACAGACGGACAGATATTCCTTGAAGGTAACCTCTTCAATGCCGGTATCCGTCCCGCAATTAACGTAGGTATCTCCGTTAGTCGTGTTGGTGGTAACGCGCAGATCAAATCAATGAAAAAGGTAGCGGGAACACTGAAGCTTGACCAGGCCCTTTACCGTGAAATGGAAGCTTTCTCCAAATTCGGTGGCGACCTTGATGCCGCTACGAAAGTGGTGCTCGACAAAGGTGCGCGTAACGTGGAGATATTGAAGCAACCGCAATACACACCGTTCGCGGTTGAAAAACAGGTAGCAATTATTTATCTCGGTACTCAGGGACTTCTGCGCGATGTAGCTGTTAAAAAGGTAAGAGAATTTGAAGAGCACTTCCTGATGGAAATGGATAACAAACTTCCCGAAGTGATGACAGAATTTAAAAAAGGCAACCTTCCGGAAGACGGCATCAAGAAGATGGTTGAACTTGCGAATTCAATTATCCCACAATACAAATAAAAAGATTTTTTGAAAAAATTAACCCCGCCAAAAGCGGGGTTTTTTGTTGATTGTCAATGATTTTCAACGAGTTGTCCCATCATGGGAATGAGGAAATTTTACGAACACTTGCATCTTCGGAAAATACGGTTAATCTTTGTTCTGCGATCACGCACTATCCGATACTCCTCTATAAAGCCGTTTCATATTAATCCTCCAATCTCCTGGTTAACTGAATCAGAAAATTGATTCCCGGCACCAAGTACCATCTGTCCCTTTAAAAACGAAATATGAAAACGTACCCATATACGCATGCCCGTGTTGTGAGTTTACCACACGCTTCCATTCTCAGGAAATCTATATTTCTTCTTTTTTCAACCCTTATAACTTATATAGCATTTGCGAACAGCGGTTCTGCTTTGACCGGTGATCAGGAGAATCCTTCCCAGACACCAGCAGCCGAATTCAGCCTTCCGCTTGTTTTGAAATCATTCAACGCCACTCTGGTCAACAAGAAAGTAAAGTTGACCTGGACTACCGGCCATGAAAAAGACCTGGTTTATTTTGTGATCGAGCGCAGCACTAACGGTGTTGACTACTCGGAGGCGGGATTTGTGTTCGCTGCAGGTAATGCTTCACTCATGCAGTATTCATTTCCCGATGTGATGCCAAATGCTTCAAGAGGTGTGATCTACTACAGGCTTAAGATGATGGATTCCAGGAAAAGGTTTCAGTATTCACCAGTAAGGCTTGTAAGGATCAGTGAAACTACCGCAACCGAATTGCAGGTGGTAGCTTATCCCAACCCTGTAATAAATGAGCTTCGCATAACGATACCTGCTGCCTGGCAGAATAAGAGCGTAAGTTATGAGGTATATAATATGAGTGGTCACCTTGTGAAACGTATTGCGGCTGCTCATGCGAGTCAGACTGAAACACTGAATGTAAGAGAACTGGGAAAGGGAACTTATGTGGTGAAAGCATTCACGCAAACTGAAGTCGCGGCGCAGCGCATTGTAAAAAAGTAAAAATGTGATCGGCCTGATACAGCGGGCCTTCATTGAACAATATTTACTCAGGACGGTAAATAACCCCTTTTTCAAATCCTTTGAATTTCCTCTCCGTAATCTCCTCGAAGATAAACCATTCAAGATCCCATCCTCCGGAAAAACGAACATCAAACTCCATGAGATCCATGAAGCCCGTACGCACAAGGCTTTTAATTTGATTTAGTATGAAAGTTAGAACTATCTACCTGCATTAACTCTGAACCAATGGAATCTTACCCTGGTTTCATAGAAAGGATTTATATGAAAACGAAAAGTGAAGAATGAACGATCGGAAAAAGAATTGTAATTTTTTTTAAAGGGTACGATCAACAACGCCGTCCCTATTCTTAGGGATGGCTTTTTAAAACTTTAGTAAATCATTATACCAGGCCGGTAGTGTACCGGCAACTGCACCAGGTTCAATTCCTTCCGAACAACCGCAATACCTCTCCAATCCCCTGTGACCACGGCAACAGATCACAAACCCTAAAAAAATTGATCATGAAACATTTGTACCCATCATTCAAAGTAAGCCTTGCCTTACCCTATTATTCACACCTGAAACGGTTTGCAGTTGTAACTGCAATCTTGCTGTCAACAGGTTTTTCTGTTTTCTCCCAGGAGCTTGTGTTCCAGAACCCAGGTCTTGAGTCCGGAATAGCCGGGCAAATTGGATCCATCTACAGGTTTCCGCAAGTGCTTCCCGGATTTGACGCATTGGTTCAGATAACAGGAAGGTCGTCATCAAACGTACAGCTACAGAATATCGATGTGGCAGATCGGGGAATGAACAAGGCATTTCAACCACAGGTTGGACGAGTAGGAAATATTACAGGATCAACAGAATGGTACATGGAGTTTGATATCAGGTTTGTAAAGCAGAATACAAATATGGATGTAAGCGTCACCGGCTTTGATGTTACAGCGCTGGATGTGGATGGTGACGGTCTGACTATAAAAGAATACGTTGAATTCTACAGGGCACAATCCTCTTCGGTTGCAGCCATCACCCAGTTATCAACCATCGTTCTTAGTAATGGCGCAAGTGAAAAAGATTATCGTTTTTCCGCACCCTTAGTACTATTTCCGGATATTGATACCGTTTGTACAGCAATCATGGGCACCACAAAATATGAAAGGACGAGCAAATTGAAATTAAGGGTTGGCGCCGAATCGCTCGGTCTTGGTTCAAGCAATGATGGAATACGGTATAATTCATTCTGGTTCCGTTCTTTTAATGCCAGTGCGGCATTAATGCTTCCGGTAAAGCTTTCAGTTTTCAATGCGTCGCTTGTCAAGAAGAATGTAGTATTGAACTGGACCACGGAGCAGGAGATTAACACAAGCCATTTCTCAGTTCAGCGCAGCACCGATGGTAAAGAATTTACAGACGCGGCGATATTGTTCACCGATGGAAATTCCAATGCCAGCATATCATATTCATACAAAGATCCGGTAGCCACTGGAGCAAAGGGTGTTTTGTATTACAGGCTTAAAATGGTTGACCTGGATGGAAGGTTCATTTTTTCAAATGTCAGGATTATCAACCTGGGAGATAGCAAAGGACAGGTTGAATTGCAGGCTTTCCCCAACCCGGTAGTAAATGAAGTTCGTATTACTATACCGGAGAGCTGGCAGAATAAACATGTGGTTTATGAGGTGTATACTGGTGGCGGTCAACTGGTGAAACGATCAGTAAATAAGAACGCCTCGCAAACAGAAGTGATAAACATGCAGAACCTGAAGCCTGGTACTTACCTTATTAAAGCATTAAATGATTCTGAAACAGCAACTCAAAGA
>DASWTK010000220.1:0-7248 GCA_036402175.1 Chitinophagaceae bacterium
TTTTGAAAAAGCAATACGTGGCAGAATGGACGGGAAGCGGAGCACAGGAAGCGGAATGGAAAACATTGCAGGTTAAGTCTGACAGTTTACGCGCCTCGTTCAAGAGCATTCTCAATAAGCCTGAAGTAAAGGGTGAATCAAACGATACTAATTATATATTTCTGCGCTTTGTAATTGATTACCTGCCTGTAGGATTGGTAGGGTTACTGATCGCGGTTATTTTTCTGGCAGCCTGGGGTTCCATAGCGGCCGCATTAAACTCTCTTGCGTCCAGTACGATGATGGATTTTCACATGAGGTTCTCTAAACGTGAACTGACCCAGCGCCAGGAATACAGGTGGTCTCAATGGTATACATTCTTCTGGGGAGTCTTCTGTATCGCGGTTGCCCAGTTTGCCACAGTGCTGGGTAATAGCCTGATTGAAGCCGTAAATATTCTGGGCTCTTTGTTTTATGGTGTGATATTGGGAATTTTCCTGGTTGCGTTTTACCTGAAGCGAATCGGGGCAACTGCTGTATTCATTGCAGCGCTCGTTGCTGAAGTTGGTGTTGTATTATCATTCCAGTATTCAACCATCGGGTTTCTATGGCTAAATGCAATAGGTGCGCTGGGAGTTGTATTCCTGAGCATTTTGATCCACCCGATGGTATCGAAGAAACAGGTACAAAAATAATTCTCCGAAGTCACCTGGTAGGTTGTGGTAAAGAAAGACATAAAAAAAAGCTGGCCCTCGCAGGCCAGCTTATAATTTCTGTAAAACTTCAATCTCTTATTTAAGCGTTGCAAGCAACTTCTCATTCAGCGCTACATAATCATCATTTTTGGCTTCTTTAGCCAGTTCGATTGATTTGTTGGCAGTTGAGATGGCATCTTGTTTTTTGCCCATTTTTGCAAGCAGGTTAGCTTTCTGATGGTATACCCAGAATGCTTTTGGATTTTGCTCAATCGCTTTATCGAACCATGCCAATGCTTTAGCCTGGTCTTTGCCGTTATCAACATAGTACATGGCAGCATTGAAATAAGGCCTGTTATCCTTGTTCATGATATTGTCGATCTGCGCCATGATCTTTGTATCAACATCAACTTTGATCGGAACGTGAATCATTGTTTTGTCCCAGATAATCCCTAATTCCATAGAATTCGACTTGACGTTATCAAAGGTCATAGTGAACGATTCTACACTGAAAGGCAGTGGAGGAGATGGTTTCGCTGACACCCTTACTACGTCCATGTCCTGTTTGTAAGCAGCGGGGCTGGTAACATCCAGTTGCTTTGTAATAATTACAGTCCAGTTGTCCTTTTCAGGAATTGTGAGCAGTCCGTATTTGCCGGCTGGAACTTTCTTGTCACCGATCGTTACGTCTTCGCCAAATGTAATAACAGTTGCATTATTTGCTCCGGTGCGCCAAACTTTCCCGAATGGAACGAGGTCGCCAAACACATTGCGGCCTTTTACGCTTGGGCGTGAATACACTAATTCAACGGTTGAAAGGCCAAAATCCTGGCGAACAGTTTGAGTAGGAGAAGGAGCAGGCGTTCTCAGTTGTTGTGCATCGGCCATCATAGCCGCAGATAAAGCAAAAGCAGATAGAAAAAGTATTCTTTTCATGACAAAACAGTTTTGGCCCAAAGGTATGGGAATTTGGTATAGGGTTCAGGGATTGCAATTTGTTGTATAGAGGTTTGAAGCTGATATTCAGAGGTTTCAGGCCATTGTTCATTTTATCAATGGATCAAAACCTTTAGTAAGGTATTATGACCCTTGCCCTTGTTCTTTTGCCCTTGAGCAGCTTCCATTGAGGTCCCTCCTGTATGAGACGGATCGCGTCGGCATCATGGAATTTACTGAGGGATTTTTCTACTTTGAAACCGGAAAGCCTGCCGTTTACACCTACCAGGAAGGATACCACAACTTCCCCGGTTAATGCTTTGTTGGCGCTGTCAATCCGCTTATTCTTTTGTAAGTAATTCTTGTATTCATCCCAGCCAATTACAGGTTGTGCATCCATTACATAAACCTTCAGATCAGATGATGAAGGAGCTGCTGATTTTTTCTTTGAATATGCATCGGTTACAACCGCTTCTTTCATTTTTGACATCGACGGTTCAAGTATAACATCCTGCGGCTGATTGGCTCGCAGGTTCAGGCTGCGTGACTGAAATCCTACCGATGTTACCGACAGATCAAGCATTGTATCAGTGCTTCTGATCTGGAAAACGCCTTCATTATTGGCGGAAGCAACCTGGTTATTATTGTTCACCCTCACTGAGGCATATGGTATGGCATTATTGTGCTGGTCAAGCACACGACCGCTGAAATTATTTATGAAGTACTGACTATTCGCATCCCTGTTTGATCTTGGATTTGCAACGGATTCCATTCGCGGCTGAACACGCTCCGCATTCCTGGCACTCTCATTAAAGACAATAAACGCGGAATCACTCTTTTGTCTTGCCTGCAACAAGGCAATATCTGATTCGGATGAATCACGCCTCTTGTCTTTCGCAAGGCTGGGAATCGATTTTGCTTCTGTACCCCTTGCAAGTGATTCTTTCCTGATATCATCTATGTTGCCGGAAGGTTTCGTTATGGGTTGAGTTGATCCGGTTTTATTTTCCAGGTCGCTTGCCGACGGTTTGCTTTGAACGTCTGCAACGCCATCACCGGAAGAGTCGTAAATCGATAGTGATTTCTCCGTCGTTTGAAGAGCAACAGTTGTGTCAATAGACTTTTGGACACTGGTAATTTTTTCCTGGCTGTCAGCAGTAGTGACGGCCTTTTGATTGGCCATTTCTTTATTTTCCTGCCGCATCAGCAAGTTGTAAGCAACAACACTTGCGCCACATAATAATATCACTGCGGCGGCTATCCTCCACCAGGCATTATTTCCCTTAATCGGAATAATTTTTCTATCACCTGATCTTTCTTTTAATCTATTTTTCAGCTCCTGCACATCAGCCTGCACACTTTCTGCTTTCAGGGTGGAATAACCCTCCAAAGCATCTGCAAGGAAAGGATCATCCATTGCCGCTTTTTCAAGAAGATGCATTTCCTGCGGAGACATTTTTCCCTCCCAGTACCTGCTGATGTCCTCAGCAGAAAAATGTTTAATATCGTTATCGCCCGGTGTCAACTAATTTATAAAGTATCTTTTTTTTATAATCTGTACTCCTAATCTTTCAATAATTCCACTGATTTATCCATGCATAACTTCAGATTCCTCCGGCCATTCTGAATAAAGCTTCGAACCTGTTTCCAGTCGAAGCCCGTATGTTCAACGATCTCATTATAACTTTTCCCTTGTAAATAAAACAATTCCACGCATAGTTTCTGTTCCGCCGGTAAAGTTTTGAGGCAGTATTCCATACTCTGGAGCTGCTGTTCCTTTTCCGGTACTCCGTTCAGATGCAGGTTTTCCTCCGTTTGCACAATAACCGTACTCAGTTCAGTTAATTTTATGTTTTTCCTGCTCCTGAGCTGCATAAGACAGTGGTTCTTAGCCAATGTGTAAAGCCAGCCTTTAAAATTGTCGACCTGGTGGTGCCGGAGTTTCTGAACCAGCTCCTCAAAAATGTTCATTACCGCGTCCTTGGCTGTTTCCGCATCCGGGAGGTACTTGAGGCACACGCCATAAACCAGCTCCATGTAACGCTGGTAAAGTTCGGCCAATACTTCTGATTGTCCGGTTTCCTGGAATTCTGAAACCAGTGCCGCATCGCTTGCTGTGTTGGCTGATATGTTTTTAATAAATCCCAATTCCCGAAAATAATTAAAAGATTTTTTTAATGAAAGATTGTGTAATCAACGTAAAGGCTGCATCCAATGTTACAGAGTTAGCATTTTTCCATTCATAATAAAAAAAATCAGCCATGAAGTTCAGATCAGCTTCCATGGCCGGGCTACTGCTTGTACTCGGCCTTGGCACCGCCTTGCTCTTAGCAGCATTCACAAATAGCAAAACAGAAGAAAAAAAAGTTATCGCATGCGCTACTCCCGAAAAGGCATGCATATTTAAAACTTTTCTTGGACTTGAGCCCTTCGACACCGCGCTTGTGATCACAAACCGGGCTTTGGTAGAATCATCTATTACAAGGGGTATGGCCTGGATGGCGAAGGCACAGGCATCCAACGGAGGATGGGGCGCGGGTAGTCATCACCGTCAGGATATCAGGGATCCGCACGCAGTGCAAACGGATCCCGCAACCACAGCGCTGGTGGGCATGGCGCTGCTGCGTAACGGAAATTCGCTTACTGATGGCAGTTACTCTTCCAATTTAAAAAAGGCGTTGTATTATCTGCTGGAGGTTGTGGAAACTACGCCCGACCAGGCGAAGTTCATCACCCAGCTCACCAATACGCAACCGCAGATGAAACTTGGACGGAATATCGATGTAATTCTCACCTCGCAGTTCTTTACCAATATTCTCCATTACATGAAACAGGACAGTGATCTGAAACAGCGGATTGAAAAAGCAATGAATAAATGTGTAAGTAAGATCCAGCAGTCGCAGGACAATGATGGTAGCTGGAAAGATGGTGGCTGGGCCCCTGTTCTTCAATCTGCCCTTGCCAACAATGCGCTTGAAACCGCGAGAGACGCCGGTGCAAAAGTTGACGACAAGGTCCTGGAAAAAGCAAGGGATTATCAGAAAAGCAACTACAATGTAAAAACAAATTCTGCGGTTACAGGAAAAGCAGCTGGAGTGATGCTGTATTCAATTTCAGGATCTGCAAGGGGAAGCGCCAAAGAAGCGCAATTGGCCGAAGTGGTAATCAATAAGGCTAAAAAAACCGGTAAAGTAAATCAGGAAGCAAAGGTGAATAGCGAAACATTAGTGCAGGCCGGAATGAGCAAGGCCGAAGCCGACAGGTATGCCACTGCTTATGAAATTCGCTCCGCAGCTGCTAAACGCGCGCAGGAAGATGATGTGCTGAAAGGATTTGGAAATAATGGCGGCGAAGAATTCGTAAGTTTTCTTATGACGGGAGAATCATTGATCATCAGCGGAGATAACAGCTGGAAGACCTGGTTTGAAAAAACAACAGGAAGACTTATTCAGATCCAGCAGAACGACGGAAGCTGGCAGGGACATCATTGCATTACAAGTCCGGTTTTTTGTACAGCCACCTGTTTGCTGATACTGTCAATTGATAAGAATATTGATTTCCTCATCAAGATGAAGTGATCAGAATATAAATTAACCCGTTCCCCGTACCAGGAATAATCACACTAAAACTCAAACTTTATGCGGTACTTAATGCTCGTTAGTTGCCTGATGTTTTTTTCGCTCAGCGCGTTCAGGCATTGGGATTCGTTCACAATCAATGGAAGGGTTACAGATGCTGCGGGGAATGGTTTAACCGGTGTAACAATTTCTGTCAAGGGCACAAAGACAGCCACTCTAACGGATGCAACCGGTGCTTTCACATTGAAGGTGCCGGATAAAAAAGCACACCTGGTGATCTATGCCGTTGGATACGACAGCAAAGAAATCACTGTTCTGGATGATGGCAAGCCCCTAAGCATTGTTTTGGAGGCATCAACAACCAAACTTGAAGAAGTGGTGGTTGTTGGTCATGCAACAAAGCGTAAGCGAACTGTTGTTGCATCGTCTACGAGAGTAAGTACCGATGCAATTTATGGTTATCGTGCTCCGGCAAATCTGAATCATGAGTTACAGGGTAGTGCAGCAGGTATTTCTGTGAATGGCAGGAACAAAAACCAGCATCAGGGTAACAGAACCGACACCTGGCGTTACAATAATAATTTCAATACTGAAGGTTATGATGCGATTGTTGAGAACCGTTTTCTTGGAGCTGGTGACAATCCGCTTTCCACTTTTTCAATTGATGTGGATGCGGCTTCATACAGTAACGTCAGGCGCTTTCTGCAAACAGGTCAGCTTCCTCCGGCGGGAGCTGTCCGCATTGAAGAGATGATCAATTACTTCAGGTATGATTATCCTCAACCGGAACAGGAGCATCCTTTTTCGATTAACACGGAGATTGCCGACTGTCCATGGAACAGCAAACACAAACTCGCGCTCATCGGGCTTCAGGGGAAAAAAATTCCGGTCGACAACCTCCCGCCTTCCAATCTTGTGTTCCTGATAGATGTTTCCGGATCAATGGATGAACCGAATAAGCTGCCACTGGTGCAGTCATCAATGAAACTGCTGGTTGATCAATTGCGCCAGCACGACAAGGTTGCTATTGTAGTGTACGCGGGAAGCGCGGGCCTTGTATTGCCGCCCACAAGTGGTTCTGATAAAGCAACGATCCGGGATGCTATCAGTAACCTTCAGGCCGGCGGTTCAACGGCCGGAGGCGAAGGCATCAGGCTTGCATATAAAGTTGCAAGGGATAACTTTATAACTGAAGCCAATAACCGTGTCATCCTTTGCACCGATGGCGATTTCAATGTAGGAGTAAGCAGTAATGACGAACTGGAAAGAATGATCGAAAAAGAGCGCGAGTCAGGAGTGTTTCTGACAGTACTTGGATTTGGGACCGGTAACTACCAGGACAGCAAAATGCAAAAGCTTGCCGATAAGGGAAATGGGAACCACGCGTACATCGACAACCTGATGGAAGCAAGAAAAGTGCTCATCAGCGAATTCGGCGGAACACTATTTACTATTGCAAAAGATGTAAAACTTCAGATTGAATTCAATCCAACAAAAGTGCAGGCGTACCGGCTGATAGGTTATGAGAACAGGTTGCTGAATAAGGAAGACTTCAACAATGACAAAAAAGACGCAGGTGATCTTGGCAGTGGCCATACAGTTACTGCGCTGTATGAGATCATCCCTGTGGGAGTTACCTCTGACTTTGTTGAAAAAACTGATCCGTTAAAATACCAGATGCGTGCGGTTTCTGTTGTGCCAGCAACAGAACTCATGACCATAAAGTTCCGCTATAAGAAACCTGATCAGTCTAAAAGCAGGTTAATAGAACATGTTGTGAAGGATAACTACATTTCCTCAAATAAAACTTCCTCTAATTTCAGGTTTGCTGCGGCAGTAGCGTCATTTGGCATGCTGTTGCGAAATTCAGAATTCAGGCAGCAGGCTTCTTATGATCAGGCGTGGCTGCTTGCAAAAGATGCGTTGGGTAATGATGAAGAAGGGTACAGAAGCGAATTTCTAAAATTACTTAAGAACGCGCAGTCGCTGGCCGCAAGCAATAAAAAAGAAGAGGCGGTAACAATCCGGGAATAGTGTTGCCCGAAGAAGTATGTTGTTTT
>DASWTK010000221.1:0-27502 GCA_036402175.1 Chitinophagaceae bacterium
GTAAAGCCCGTGATCCTTAATTACCCGCAGTATTTCAGCCACTCCCCAGGCCTGTGCCACGCAACCTCTCGGATGATATGGTTCATCGCCATCATAGATCTCCGATACACTGCCAATACATGCTTCATTCAGGTGAGAAGCAAAATTGCTTATGATCTCAATCCCCTGCTCCCTGCCCTCCTTTCCACCAGCTTTCATAATTGCATCAATGTAAATTCCCAGCAACCAGCTCCAGGCAGTCCCCTGGTGATAAGCAGCATCGCGATGGAACGCGTCGCCTCCATATTTTCCAACGTAAGAAGGATCATCTCGGCTGATGCTTCTCAATCCAACGGGAGTGTATAATTTTTCCGAGACCAGCTTCAGTATTTTTTTCGCTTTAGCGCCTTTGATCAACGGAAAGGGAAGCCCGATTGCAAACAACTGGTTAGGCCGGAAGGCATCGTCATTAAAGTCATCGCCGATTACATCGTACAGGTATCCTCCTTCTTCATTCCAGAATAGTTTTGTAAAATTTTCCCTGATCTTTTCAACATCACCAATGACCTCTTTTGCAGTATCGTCCTCATTATTCAGCTTCAACAGGTAAGCATAAATATTAAGAGCGTTATACCAGAGCGCATTCACCTCTACCGCCTTGCCTGTGCGGGGTGTTACCACCCAATCACCCACCTTCGCATCCATCCATGTCAGTTGCACTTTTTCTTCACCGGAATACAGCAATCCGTCTTCCGTTTCGTGGATATGATAACGGGTTCCCTTCCGGTGCCACGAAATGATATCCTTTAAGACAGGCAGTATTTTATTGATCACGAAAAGCCGATCATCTGTAGCAAGAAGGTATTTGTACACCGCTATAAAATACCAGAGGGTGCCATCAACATTGTTGTACTCCGGAGCTGCTCCATTATCCTGAAAACGATTGGGCAGCATTCCCTGGCTGACACTGTTTGCAAACGCAGCCAGTATCTTCCGGGCATCTTCATGCCGGCCTGTGCTCAGGCACAATCCAGGCAACGAGATCATAGTGTCTCTTCCCCAATCGGTGAACCAGTGATAACCGGCGATCACCGTTTTCAGGGAATCTTCTCTTTTGACTATGAACTGATCGGCAGCGAGTGTCAGAATACGCGTAATGTCATCGTCCTGGGCATCGGTCAGTAGCGCTTCTCTTCTTTTTGTTTCTTTAGCCAGAAGCTCGTGCGCATCCATGCCGGATGGATCAGTATCTGAAATGATAATTCCTGCAGAGCCGCCTTGCTGCATTTCCAGAAACAGCTTACCGGGATTGAAAAGATCTTCTTCAAATTCCAATCCCCTGTAGTGCTCTACAGGATAATTGAAATTGAAATACCAGTCTGGTTCATTTTTAAAGCTTCCCTGCGGAATTTTTATAAATATTTCCGGAGTATTATCGTAGAGCTTTGTTCTGAATACGTCATTCACAAATTCAGCTTTGCGATTAACAGCATTATTTGAGTACATGAGGTTATGATAACCACGAACCGACAAAAGTGGCAATAACTCCATTGTGAATGGCTGCGTCGACTGTAAAATATCGTACACTATCACCACTGTATTCTGTCCATGTATCATTGCAATGGTCTTCTTCAATAAAATACCATTGACTTCGTATATCCATTCGGGAAATAGATTCCTGTTAAAACTCCTGAGGTATTGATGTCCTTCGGGATAAATGGTATCACCCCTGTAAAAATTCACTCCCAGTTCATACCGCCGTTCATCAATGATAATTGTTTCATCCAGTTTCGACACCAGCGCCATTCTTTCTGCCGGTGGTAGTGTAGCCGCGATCAGCAAACCGTGATACCTTCGTGTATTGCATCCGGTGAGTGTTGAAGCCGACCAGCCACCAAGGCCGTTTGTTTCCAGCCATTCGTGCTTTACGGCATTCGTTATATCATTAAGCTCATGTTGTTCTTTCCTGAGTTTCATCTTTTACTTTTCTACTTTAATACAGCAACCTGTTTCATACTGCCAGTCCGTTCTCTCCGGCCATGATATTCTGACGGTGGCTGTTATCAACCCGGATTGTTGAATTATCATTCACACGGTTTATCAGTTCCGCGATCAGTCCCGTCCAGCCTGTCTGATGCGAAGCACCCACACCTCTTAACGTATCGCCATGAAAATATTCATAGAATAAAATCAGATCTTTGAAATGCGGATCCTTCTGATACAATTGGTCGCCGTCATTGACAGGCCTGTTACCCTGTTCGTCCTTCTCAAAAATGCTGATAAGTCTTTTAGAGACTGCATCCGCCACTTCGGCCAGGTACAGATAATTGCCTGAACCAGTTGGATACTCTACGCGGAAATCCTCTTTATAATATTCTCCATACTGATGCAGCGCCATTACCAGCAGATAGTTCATTGGCATCCAGACGGGCCCGCGCCAGTTGCTGTTGCCTCCGAAAAGGCTGGTATTGCTTTCGCCCGGCTGATAGCTCAATCCGAATTCCTGCCCGTTTATGTTTACTGAGTAGGGAGTTTCATGCAACCTGGAAATGGAGCGAATACCTCCGCACGATAAAAATTCTTTTTCATCCAGCAACGCTTTCAGCAATTTGTGCAGTCGCTGACTTGGTACCAGTGAAAGCAAAATGTCGTCATGATCCTTCAGCTCTTCAATCACAACATACTGCCGGTTTTTCTCGCGATATTCCTGGAACCATTTAAGTCTCCGGTGAAAATCGGGCAGGTTTTCAAGCATATCTTTCTTAAGAACCAACACTGCAAACAAGGTGCTTAGTCCTACCAGCGAACGCACCTTCAATGGAATATATCGCCCGTCCGGCAGCGCAAGCACGTCATAGAAAAATCCTTCTTCTTCGTCCCAGGCGCTGGTCCAGTTTTCACCAATGCGGTTAAGTGAATCAGCTATATAAACGAAGTGTTCGAAAAATTTTGTGGTTACATCTTCATAGGTTGGATCAACCTGCGCGATCTCAAGCGCCATCTCCAGCATATTAAGGCAATACATGGCCATCCAACTGGTTCCATCCGCCTGCTCCATCACACCTCCGGAGGGTATGGCGCTGCTTCTGTCAAAAACACCGATATTATCAAGTCCAAGGAAGCCACCTTCAAATACGTTATTGCCTTTATGATCTTTTCGGTTCACCCACCAGGTGAAGTTGATCAGTAATTTCTGGAAAACCTTTTTCAGGAATGCTGTATCTGCTTTGCCTGTCTGCGCCTTGTCTATCTTATACACCTGCAAACAGCTCCAGGCGTGAACAGGGGGATTGACATCGCCGAATGACCACTCATAGGCCGGCAACTGACCGTTCGGGTGCATATACCATTCACGCAGGAACAGTATAAGCTGGTTCTTTGCAAAACCGGCATCGATCATCGCAAGCGGAATGCAATGAAATGCCAGGTCCCAGGCTGCATACCATGGATATTCCCATTTGTCCGGCATGGAAATGATATCCTCATTGTTCAGTGTATGCCAGTGATGGTTACGGCCAGTCTTTCGTGTATCCGGAGGCGTTATCTGACCCGGGTCACCATTCAGCCAGCGCGGAATATCTATATTAAAATATTGCTTCGTCCATAACATGCCCGCGAAGGCCTGGCGTTGAATATTTTTTAATTCACTATTTTCAGTTTTGCTGATGCTGTCATAAAATGAATCGGCTTCGTTAATGCGCCTTGTAAATACTTCATCGAACGAACTTCCGAATGGATCGCCTGTTTCATTCTTACTAAGCCTCAGTTTAATAGTAACCGATGATTGGGCCGGGATATTGAACTCATAAAACGGGGCGAACTTTGTTCCTTCGTGTTTGTCTTTCAAAAGATCCCATTGCTGCTGGATCACTGCAGTATGAAATGCGTCTTTAACATAGGGAGAGGCATTGGGTTGTGCGAACAGCCGTTCGGTATTTGTCTCGTTTTCGGTAAATAACGTTCTCACAGGATCCTCGTAATACAAATGATAATTTCCTGCTCCGGCATGAAAAGCTTTTACCATTCCATAACCTACGCCCTTTCCCTGCTGGCGGATAACAGGCTTTTCCGGCATAAGCCCGAATGACCAGAGATTCCGCATCCATAATGTAGGAAGCACAGCAACATAAGCCTCATCGTTGCCCCTGTTATGTATCGTGATGCGGATATTCATGTCTTCCGCGCCGGACTTTGCATATTCTGTAAAAACGTCAAAATAGCGGCCGTCATTGAACACGCCCGTATCCATCAGCTCATATTCATTTTCAAACCTGCTTCTGTTCCTGTTGGTTTGCACAAGGTCCGCATAAGGATATTCGGTCTGCGGATACTTATACAGGTGCTTCATGTACGAATGTGAAGGAGTATTGTCCAGGTAATAATAAAGTTCTTTTACATCCTCACCATGATTTCCTTCATTGCCGGTCAGGCCAAACAATCTTTCTTTCAGAATGGGATCTTTTCCATTCCACAACGCGATTGAAAAACAGATGCGCTGCATGTCATCACTGATGCCTGCCAGTCCGTCCTCTCCCCATCGGTAAACCCTTGACCTGGCGTGATCATGAGGAAAATGTTCCCATGCGTTTCCGTATGCGCTATAATCTTCCCTTACGGTACCCCACTGCCTTTCGCTCAGATATGGACCCCATTTTTTCCAGGCGGGATCAGCAAGACGTTTGTGTTCCGGAGTCATATGTCGGTGTTTTAATATGAACTTGTTCTGTTCATCAGGAAATTGAAATCTCTTAATGCTTCTTAACCGTTGTCTTCAAAGCCCGGATATAAGGTCATTCCTCCATCCACAAAGATCGTTGTGCCATTCACGTAATCAGCGTCGTCGCTTGCAAGCCACACAGCTGCATTGCCGATATCTTCAACGCTTCCGATCCGCTTCTGGGGAATCAGCTTCAAAAGGTTCTGGAGATGTTCTGCCGTATCCCAGGCATCACGATTTATAGGAGTCTGGATCGCACCAGGCGCAATGCTGTTAACGCGAATCCTGTTTGGCGCATATTCCTGCGCGATGGTCTTCATCATCAGGTTTACACCGCCTTTGCTTGCCGCATAATTGGCATGACCCGCCCAGGGAATTACTTCATGAACGCTGCTCATGCAGATTATCTTTCCGGCCGATTTTGATTTGCCATTCACACCCCTGCGCAGAAACTCCCTGATCGCTTCCCTGGCACAGAGGAACTGACCAGTCAGGTTCACGCTGAGAACAAAGTTCCACTGCTCCAGTGTCATCTCTGTAAATTTCGCGTCTTTCTGCAAACCCGCGTTATTCACGAGTATGTCAACAGTTCCGAACCGTGTTACCACATCGCCGAACATTTGTTTCACCTCAGTCTCGTTGCTTACATCGCATTTATAAGCAATGGCTCTTCCGCCATTCGCCGCTATTTCAGCGACTACCTTCTCTGCCATTTCCTTCGCAGATACTGATGGATAATTCACCACTACCGTAGCCCCTTCAACCGCCATTGCCCTGGCAACACCGGCTCCGATACCACTGCTGGAACCAGTTATGATTGCTACCTGGTCTTTTAGTTTCTTGTTCATATTTGGGAGGGTTGAAAAATGAAAAATGTTGAAAAATGGAAAATGTTGAAAAATGTAAAATGAAAAATGAAAAATGTAAAATTTGTTGCCGTTATTATTACTACTTAACGGCATAGCAAATGTAGGAGGAGATCAGTTGGAGGAATGTCAGCCTTTTTACAGTTACTCACTTAATTCCAGTTAATCCAGTTAATTCCAGGCTACAGGGTTATTCAGCTCGATCCTTTTACGGTTGTAATGCAGCATTCCCGAATCGCGCAGCTCATTGAGAAAAACATTTACGCTTTGACGTGAGGTGGAGATCACTCCTGCAATGTCGCTGTGAGTAAGATAATTGTTGAGAATGATCTTGTCTCCTACACGACTCCCATCCATGCGGGCCCAGTGTTTTATAAAGCGGATGAGCCTTGCCTTCGCATCCCTGAAGACCAGGTCGGCATGCCTGTCTTCCATCCTTTTCAGCTTTCCGCTGACGCGCGATGCATACTGCAATGCCATGGCAGGATTGTCTGACAACAGTTTCTTAAAATCAAAAACATTAAAGCAGGCAATGATGGTGTTTGCCATCAGCGCTTCGGCGTTTTCATCCATCGATGGCCGTCCTTCAAGGGCAAGATCACCGAAGATGTCGCCATCCATCAGGATGTCCTTTACCAGTTCATTATCTGCTTCATCGCTTTCGGTGATCTTGATCTTACCTTTTACAAGAAAATAGATCTTGCTGTAATTTCCGTCGCCATACCCGATAGTTTCACCACGGAACACTGTTTTGATCTTAACAATGTTGCAGATGTCTTTCAGCTTCGGATCGGAAAAATGCGCGAAAAGCGGATGCGCCTTCAGGTAAACATATTTGATTTCGTCTGACATGGTGATTCTTTTTAGTTACTGTTATTATGTGATCGTAATGCGTTTTCGATTTTTGTGATAAGCACATTCTTCGGTGTGAGCCCAATGGCGAAGTCAATCACCTTGCCACCCCTGAAGAACAAAATGGTTGGAAGCTCCATGATGCCGAACTCCTCATTGATCCCTTCCTCCTTTTCAATATCTATTGAAAAGAAATGCGCGATACCATGGTATGATCTTTCAAGATCATCGTATATAGCGGATATGATCTGGCATGCGCCGTTCCATTCTGTTTTAAAATGTACCAGCGATAAATTCATGTTGTCCATTACTTCCTTCTTAAAGTCTTTTTTAGTCACCTGCCTGCTCATTTGTTTTGAATTGTGCCGGTATATAGCCAACTGACGTGCCAGAGTCTGAACCATGAATTGACAACAAGGCTGAAATGCAGTACAGGAAAGGATTACAAAATTTTTCACTACTCACGAAACCCCTCACTGCAAACCCATATTTCTCCCAACATTTTGGAACTCTCCCAACATATTGGAAGAAAAAAAAATCCGTGAAATCCAATAAATCCCCCAAAAATCTGTGCTCCCAAAACCCCCATAACAATAACCACATTAATCCCAATCATCAAATCAATCCCATAATCCTTATTCGAGATTCCTGTCATACTCCCGACAAGTAAAATCTTCATCCACTTATACTTTTGCCTCCGCCTGATAAAAAAAATCAGTATAAAATTTATTTATGAAATACAGTTTAACTATACTACTTGGCATTTCATTATCTGTGATCGCGAGCGCGCAATCCACCAGTAAATTCGCCGACATCACAGGAACCATCGGCTCCTCCCAGGGAAGCATTTCGGGTTCATATGTTCACAATTGGAAATTATTCAGGAAGAAAAAATGGGAAGCCGGCCTCGGCGCAAGATGGACAAGCTATATTGGAACCAAGGTAGAATTCATCACGGCAGCTCCCGCTAAACATACAAGATCGTTCACTGCTCCTTTCCTCATAGTTTTTGCCGGACAGCGAGAGGAAAATTTCGATACGTTAACCGTACAGCGTCCTTTTACCAACTCAGTTAATATCAGTGTTAACCTGGGTTACAATTTCAACAAAAAATGGTATGGCGGTTTCAATATAGACCTGGTCGGATTCACATTCGGGCGAAAGGGAAGCGGCATTCTGCAGAGTAATGGCACAACCACTAACGATCCGGGAGCCAGACCTCCTGCATTCAACCTGTTGTTAACCGGGGATCATGATTATGGTACGCTTAACTCTGAGTTTTTTGTAAAATATGCGATCAACGACAGATGGAAAGTGCGCGCGGTTTATCAATTCCTGTTCGTAGAGTATACAACAGAAAATGTAAAACAGCAGATACCTGAAGGCCCTTTAAACGATCGTTTCCGCAACAAGGCTAACAACTTCGGCGCAGGCTTATCTTATCACTTTAAATAAAAACAAATGAAACAACTGATGATCATCGCGGCCATCGCCTTTCTGATGGTCGCTTGTAAAAAGGAAGGCGCTTCAGACAGGCCGGGAATGGAAACCATTGATACGACTTCTGCGGTTTTGAAATATTCGGGCAGTTTTGGAAGCGGACCTTATGGAACAGCCAGAGGCGATGCAAAGGTATATGAGCAATCGGGCAAGCTGGTGCTGGTGATCGATAATTTCAGCGTGAACAATGGGCCCGATCTCTATGTTTATCTGTCGCGTGAAATGCAGCCGGTGAATTTCATCAGCCTTGGCAAATTACGCTCAACAAGTGGCAAGCAGGTTTATGACATACCAGGCAGACCTGATTTTTCACAATACAGGTTTGCGCTGATCCACTGTCAGCAATTCAATCACCTGTTCGGTAGCGCCGAATTAAAATAATCTGAACAAATTATTTCAAGATGAAAAAAGGAATTATCATGCTGGCGCTTTTACTTCCAGCCGCGCTGGCAAGTATCGCGCAAACCTGCACACCGGTAGATGCCGGATCAAAAGTGAAGTTCTCAATCAGGAACCTGGGGCTAAATGCAAATGGCAGCTTCACCGGCCTTGCAGGCAGTATTAAATTTGATCCTTCCAACCTGGCGGTTTCAAGGCTTGAAGTGAGCGTAGACGCCAACTCCATCAATACCGGCATTGACGCAAGAGACAATCACCTGAAAAAAGAAGATTATTTCCATGTAAAAAAGTATCCGAAGATCTCATTCATATCAGATCATGTGACGCGATCAGCAAATGGCGCATTTATACTTCATGGAAAATTGACGATCAAGGGTGTCACAAAGGAAGTTTCGTTTCCCTTTGAAGCAAGCACCCAAAAAGAAGGTTATGTGTTCACGGGAGAATTCAAACTGAACAGGAGGGATTTTAATATCGGAAAGTCAAGCCTGGTATTATCAGATAACCTGAACGTAGTTTTATCGGTTGTATGCAGGAAGAGTTAAATCCTTCCTGCTAACCGGTTTCTCTTTTAATGCCGAGTTTTTTCATTCTTGCTTCGAGTGTCGTTGGATTCAACCCAAGTATCTTAGCCGCTCCCTTTTCACCGCTTACTTTCCAGTTCACCTGTTTAAGAGTTTCAATGATGTGGTCGCGTTCTACATCTTCCAGTTTTGAAAAGCTAAGCCTGCCGGTCGACTGAACAGGTGTTGGCATCCACTCACCATTTTCAAGCGTATTATGTCTGCTCAGGATCAGCGCACGCTCTATCACATTCTCCAGCTCCCGGATGTTGCCAGGCCAGTTGTAAGCCATCAACGATTCCATTACTTTGGAAGGAATATTACTGATCTTCTTGCCCATTTTCCCTTCATACTTCTGGCAAAAATGTTTTACCAGCATGGGAATGTCTTCTTTCCGGTCGCGAAGTGGCGGACAAACGATCGGAAATACATTGAGCCGGTAATAAAGATCTTCCCGGAATTCCTTTTTTTCAATTGCCTGATGCAGGTTGCGGTTGGTTGCCGCAATAACACGCACATCTACTTTCATAGTGCGTGGATTGCCCAGTCTTTCAAATTCACCTTCCTGCAATACCCGCAGCAACTTGGCCTGGAGTTCTACAGGCAATTCTCCTATCTCATCCAGGAAAATGGTTCCTCCGTCGGCAAGTTCAAACCTGCCGATCTTTTTTTCCATCGCTCCAGTAAATGCTCCCTTCTCATGGCCGAACAATTCGCTCTCAATAAGGTTCGCTGGTAAAGTGGCGCAATTAACTTTCACCAGCGGGCGGCGGCTTCTGTTACTGATATTATGAACCGCGCGCGCTATCAGTTCTTTCCCTGTTCCGGATTCACCCAGTATCAGCACAGTCGCGTCGGTTGAAGCCACCTGCTCTATCTGGTGCAGCACCTTGTGAAAAGTTTTACTGCTACTGATGATCTCATCAAAATTGTGATTGAGCTTTATTTCTTCCTGCAGATATTTGTTTTCTGCCTGCAACTGATTCTTTAAAGATTCGATCTCTTTAAGCCTCACTTTAAGTTCGTCATTTGCTTTTTCAAGTTTGCCTAAAGTTTCAAGTCGTTCAATCTCAGCTCCTGCCCGCGCTGCGAAAATGCGCAGGATTGCAGCCTGGTTCTGATCATTGGTCATCGGAATATTGTCAAATGCAGCGATATGACCAATTATTTCACCATTCGAAGGGCGCTGAATCGGAACCGAAATGTATGAGTTGATGCCCTTTTCTTTTGGGAATTGCTTTTCAAGATCATTGGCACAGAAATAATCCTTTCCCTTCATTACGATTGCGCAGGGAGTTCCTTCAACGTCGTATTCAATACACTCCATCAACTCACTTCTATCAACATACGAAAGTGTGCGCACCTTTGTTTTTTCTACGTTCGAGCATTCCGTTACAATTGCATAACGGACATTCAACGTAGCTGTAACCACTTTTGCCATTTCCCGGAAATAATCGGTACCGGTTAGTCCTGCCGTTTTTTCAGAGATCGTTCGCAGCAAGTGCTGTTCAAGATTGCGCTTGCGGATATCACGAACTATGCTGCAACTGAACTCCTGTCCTTCGAACTCTATAAAATTGCCGGTGATTTCAACATCATACAGGTATCCTGTTTTGTGCCTGTGCTGCGCCTCAAATAATACTTTCTTTTCCTTTTTCAGCCGTTGCCAGAATTTTGGGAAATTGCTGACAATGGATGAAGGATTCAGGTCGGGCACTTTTTTCTGAAGCAGTTCTTCCTTTGTATGACCTGTCATTTCGCAGGCCATGCGGTTAACGTGTATGATATTCGCGTTTGAGTCGATCCAAAAAACCGCCTCATACATGTTTTCCAATGTAAAATGGGTAAGAAGCATTTCCCTCTCAAGCTTTTCAGCAACTTTAGCCATGATTAAAATTACAAATTCTATCGGCTGGTTTACCAACGAAAGCGGCGCGATTGTCTGTCAGCCGACAATTTCCTTATGCAGGCCTTTTGCATGATGGGCATGATGTGTGTCCTGAAGAATCTGGCCCGCCCTGGCGAGGGCCTGTTCAAAACTTGTAGTGACGTTCGCCTTGCCTATCGCGAACAGCAGGCGGGAATCCTGGAGTTCATCCAGCACCTTTTGATCATTTACTTCGGAAAGAATGAGCTTTGTGCCTTTGTGCGCGGATTCCTTATTCACCTCTATCAGTGTGCGAATACCAGTAGCATCTATTACCGGCACCTTGCCCATTCGAATGATGAGGACTCTGGGTTTCTTCGCTACATTTTTCAATGCATCCTTGAATTTATAAACAGCACCGAAAAAGAAAGGGCCCGAAATTTCAAAAACAGCCACATCAGCCGGGATCTTATAGGCACTCAGCGCGTCCTTATCCTGATCCGGCTTCTCTTCATTTTCTACGGTAAGTATACTCACGCCCGACGACTTTATCATCTTTCTCATGAAAAGAAAAGCGGCCAGTATCATACCTATCTCGATGGCAACTGTAAGATCAATCAGAACTGTTAGCAGGAAGGTGGCAATCAGCACAGCCGTATCGCTCCTTGGTCCTTTAAGTACGTGAAGGAAATTTTCCCATTCGCTCATATTATATGCTACCACCACCAGTATCCCTGCCAGTGTTGCCATAGGTATCAAAGCTGCCCATTTCGCGGCGAATAACATCACCAGCATCAGTGTGACCGCGTGTGTGATGCCGGCAATTGGAGTACGACCGCCATTCCTCACATTCGTCACAGTTCTGGCTATGGCACCGGTGGCTGGAATGCCTCCAAAAACAGAGGAAAAAATATTCGCGCCACCCTGCGCAACCAATTCCATGTTCGACCGGTGATTGCCTCCGATCATTCCATCGGCTACTACAGCCGATAGCAATGATTCAATCCCTCCTAATAAAGCGATGGTAAACGCCGGCTGGATCAGGTTCTTGACTGTCGCGAAATCAAACTCCGGAAACGCGGGCGCTGGCAATGAAGAAGGAATGCTGCCGAAACGCGCCCCGATGGTTTCGACAGGAAAATCTAACAACTGAGCCGCAGCAGTTGTTAGCAGAATTGCGATCAGCGATCCAGGAATTTTGTGCGTTATTTTTGGCCAGAACATGATTATGGCCACTGTTACTGCGGCCAGTAAAACAGCATACCAGTTCACTGATGTGAGATTCAGAAAATAATGCTGCCATTTGTCGATAAAGTCAGCAGGAATGTCGCCCATCTGCAATCCGAAAAAATCCTTGATCTGTGAAGAAAAGATCACCAGCGCAATTCCACTTGTGAATCCTGTTATCAAAGGATGCGGAATGAATTTTATTACAGAGCCGAGACGAGCAAGTCCCATTATCACCAGCATAATGCCGGCAAGGAACGTTGCAATGATCAATCCATTGATTCCATATTGCTGAACAATTCCATAAACGATCACGATGAATGCTCCGGTAGGGCCACCTATCTGAACGCGACTTCCTCCAAAAGCCGAAATGATAAATCCCGCTATCACGGCGGTGTACAAACCTTTTTCGGGCGATACGCCCGATGCGATAGCAAAAGCAATCGCGAGCGGCAGCGCAACAATTCCAACAATAACCCCTGCAACCAGGTCTTTTATCAGCCGGTCCTTTGAATAATCTTTAAAAGTGTCGAACAGTTTGGGTCTGAACATAATTATCGGCTTATCCAGAACTTCAGGTCGTTATTCATCTGTGAATCTGTTAACTCATAATTACCGGGAATCTCAAGTCCGAATGATTTGAATGTAACAACCTTCGTTCCGGCGGGGCGTTCTTCCAGTTTTTTGCGCAGGAAAAAATTGTAGTAATTGTAAAGCTCAAGCGAATGTTCGATGGTATCATCGATCCGTGGGGCCATAGTAAGATTTTCGAAGAAGGAGTTATAAAAATAAAAATGATCGTATTCATTGAAGTTGACCCTTGTAAAATTCCCGTGAATGAAACTTACCTCGAGCCTTCCAAGTTTTTCTCTTGCAGCCTGAGCAATATCCACAAGGTAACTGCGCTGTTCAACACCGGTAAATACAGCTTTCCTTTTGTAATATGCGCCTGCCAGGCAAAACTTTCCTGCACCGCTTCCAATATCAAGTATCCGCGCGCCATCTTTATCTGCAAGGAACTGGCACGCTTTGTAAACAACGATGAGGGGAGACCAGTGCGATTTGTCCATCATCTGAACATCCAGCGGATACAGCTGGCAAAAATGCGATTCGTCTGAAAAATAATTATCCAGGTAGGCAGAACTGGCAATGAACGGCATATCAGTACCTCGATTTTTTTATAAGCTCCCTGTATTGACTGGTGGGTAACAAACCTGTGCGCATGTAAGGCAGACTGGGAACAATCAACGCGATCCATCCATTTGATTTTGTATGCTGTAACATTTCCTTATCCATGTTTTCCAGCAACTCTTCGTTAATGCGCATGATCTTTCCATCTACCGGCATATGAACCTTTACTGTTTTCTCTTCATGCTGAAGTGTGCATAACACCTCTCCCTTTTTCAGAAAACCCGCGCTCTCTTCGAGCTTTACCTGCTGGATACCATTGATGCGCGATAGTTTTTGCTGGCATATACCCACATAAGCAACAGATCCCTGGAAGTCGATCCATTCATGGTCAAGGGTGTAATAGAGGTCGCGCTTTACTGTCTTCGAATTTTCCATAGACGCAAAATTAATTTGCATATCGTTCAGATTCTGTGATGCTTATCACGACAGAAAGAGACTTTTATCACTTTTCAAGTAATTTAGAGGTATGAGCATAAAGGACATTTTTCCTTTTGACAAGTGGGACTTCAAGAGTCAATCCATCCTGACCGATCTTCCGGAAGAAGATCTTGACCGTCTTACTGCCAGGCAACATGAACAGGTTTATAAAAAAGGTGAAATAATTTTCAGGGAAAGCGGTTACCCTTCATCTATTTATTACATTAAAAAGGGAAAGGCTAAGAAATACAAGGTGGATGTTGATGGCAAGGAACAGATTATTTATGTTGCAAATACCGGTGAGCTGCTGGGATACCATGCAATTTTATCGGGTGACCGTTATCCTGATTCCGCTGCGGCGCTGGAAGAAACCACTATTGTAATATTTCCGAAGGAAGACTTCCTCGAAACACTGGAGCATTCCAGTATTCTCAGCAAGCGCTTATTAAAAACGCTGAGCCATGAGTTCACTGTGTTTGCAAACAGCATAGCGCTTTTCGCGCAGCGGAGTGTGAGGGAAAGACTTGCATTGCAGCTGATTGTTTTGCGTGAGAAGTATAAAGTGAATTATAAACCAGGTATGGATGTGGTCATAAATTTTTCAAGGGAAGACCTTGCAAGCCTGGTAGGGTCAGCGCGGGAAAATGTAGTACGTACGCTGGCGGAATTTAAAGAAGCGGGCATCCTTGAAACAAAGGGCACCGCAATTATCATCAAGGATGTCAGGAAGTTAATAGAGGTGGCGAATTTCAGATAGCATTTTTTAACAGGTAGCCGTTATGATCTTTGACCAACTGGCCTTATCTTTGTGTCTTAAATACACATTAGAAATGCCCTTTCTGGGGCTTAATGATCTTCCCGCTTGCTTGCCAGCTCTATTTCGTTAAGCTTTAGCATATTAGACAACTCTTTTGCGAAGGCTGACGATTCATTTAAACAGATTTATGGCTGAATTAATGCTCACAATTTCACATTCAAGACGTGCATACCGTATTGCAGTTGGGACCTTATTCTTTTTACAGGGATTATGTTTTGCCAGCTGGGCGTCGCGTATCCCTACAATACAGCAGAGCCTCAATCTTTCAGAAGGAACGTTGGGGTTAATATTATTTGCACTGCCTGTAGGCTCCATGTTCGCTTTGCCCCTGTCTGGCTGGCTTGTCACGAGATTCGGCAGTAAAACAGTTGTAACAAACGCGCTCATTTTTTATGTGATATTGTTAGCGCTGCTAGGACTTGCGCAAAATATTACACAGATCATTGCCGTACTCGTGCTGTTTGGAGCTGCGGGAAATATAGCAAACATCGCAATGAACACCCAGGCCGTTGGTGTGGAAGCAAAATATGGAAGGAATATAATGGCTTCATTACATGGACTCTGGAGTCTTGCCGGCTTTACTGCCGCGGGAATCGGAACCTATATGATCGGCAGGAATATCATTCCATTCAATCATTTCATCATCATTGCCGCAACCATACTCCTGGCGTTGGCAATCGTTTTTCATTACCTGTTACCGAATGAAGAAAGGAAACCGACGGTTCAAAAGCTGTTTGTAAAGCCCGACAAGTCATTATTTACGCTGGGTATTCTTGCTTTCTGCTGCATGATCTGTGAAGGTGCAATGTTCGATTGGAGCGGTATCTATTTTAAAAAAGTGGTGCATGCGCAGAACGCGTGGATCGGTGCAGGTTACACTGCATTTATGTGTACGATGGCAGCAGGGCGATTCATTGGCGACTGGGTAGCTTCGCAACTGGGAACTATAAAAACCATTCGCGTCAGCGGAATACTCATAGCTACCGGATTAGCGATATCGCTGATCTTCCCATATCTCATTCCGGCAATTACAGGATTCTTCCTTGTCGGACTTGGTGTATCTTCGGTTGTGCCGCTGGTTTACAGTGAAGCAGGAAAGTCAAAGAAAATGTCGCCGGGCGTAGCGCTTGCGGCAGTATCCAGCATTGGCTTCCTGGGATTTTTAATAGGCCCGCCGGTGATTGGGATTATCGCAGGGTTGTCGAGCCTTAGGGTATCATTTATCATCATCGCTGTAATGGGACTCAGCGTTGCGATGGTAGCGAACCTGTTGAAGAAACAGCATTAAAATAACTGAACTATATATATCCATAGTCCTTTGGAGACAATTTTAAAATGAGAACTTTGAAAGAATTTATGTCGGCCGAACATGAAAGGCTGGCACTCCTGGCCACTAAACCGCATCCCGTAGCACCCTGGGGACCTTACCTCAGCGAACGTGCATGGGGAACCGTACGTGAAGATTACAGCCAGGACGGCAACGCCTGGGCATATTTTCCATTTGACCACTCCCACTGCAGGGCATACCAATGGGGAGAAGACGGAATTGCAGGTATATCTGACCTGTTTCAGAACTTATGCTTCTCCGTTGCACTCTGGAATGGAAAGGATCCAATTCTGAAAGAAAGATTATTCGGCCTCAGAAACGGAGAAGGTAATCATGGCGAGGACGTGAAGGAATTATACCATCACCTCGACAATATTCCTTCTCATTATTACATGGAGTATCTGTACAAGTATCCCCAGCTTGAATTTCCATATGAAGAATTACGTAACAAAAACCGCAATCTCTCGAGGCTGGAACCTGAATTTGAGATACTCGATACAGGAGTTTTTAATAATAACCAGTACTTCGATGTGCTGATCACGTATGCCAAACAATCGCACAACGACATTTTTATCAAGATAACTGTTACGAACAGGTATCATAAATCTGCTGAGATAACCGTACTTCCAACTTTATGGTTCTATAACCGGCCATCCAATAAACAGCATACGATTGTTCCTTCGATCAGTTACCGCGATAAGTCATCTGTAAAAGCATGGCATGAGCGCCTGGGCGAGTACTATTTTTATTTTCATCAGGCTGCCGATATGCTCTTCACCGATAATCAAACCAATACCGAAATAGTTTCGGGTCAGCCTAATGAAAGCATTTTCGTTAAAGATGCATTTCACGACGCGATCATCAAACAAAAGAACCGTGAAGCGTTGCGCGAACGAAAAACAGGGACCAAATTCTCTCCCGTTTATAAATCAAGGATAGCCGCGGGCGCGTCAAGATCATTTTATTGCCGGTTGAGCGATGTTCAAACCGATACGCCTTTCGCTAAGGGATTTGACCAGGTATTTACAACGCGTAAGCAGGAAGCGGACGAATTTTATGATTCGATCTTTTCAAAAGACCTCGATCTTGAGATGAAGCAATTGCAACGCCAGGCACTTGCCGGTTTGATGTGGAGCAAGCAATTTTATTATTTCGATGTGGAGCGCTGGATTTCCAGCAGCGATGGCATCACCCCGATTCATGAGAACAGGAAATTCGGACGTAACCACGACTGGCAGCATTTAAAGAACCAGGACATCATTCTGATGCCTGATAAATGGGAATATCCCTGGTACGCGGCATGGGATCTGGCATTTCAATGTATTCCGATGGCCACGGCCGATCCTGCATTTGCAAAACATCAGTTGCTGCTTGTTATGCGGGAATGGTATATGAAACCGGATGGGCAGCTGCCGGCATATGAATGGAACTTTGGCGACGTCAATCCACCTGTGCACGCATGGGCTGCATTGCAGGTTTATAATATTGAAAAGAAACAGAAAGGCGTTGGCGACATTGTTTTCCTTAAAAGGATATTCCAGAAACTGCTGATAAATTTCACCTGGTGGATCAACCGGAAAGACAGAAATGGAAATAATCTTTTTGAAGGAGGATTTCTTGGACTGGACAATATCGGTGTATTCAACCGCAGCTTCAATCATGGCGACATGCAACTGGAACAGGCGGATGGAACCAGCTGGATGGGCACCTATGCGCTGAACATGATGGACATTGCTGTTGAGATAGCATTGCACGACGTATCGTTTGAAGATACCGCTACAAAATTCTTCGAGCATTTCATATTGATAGCAGAAGCCCTGAACGAATTCCATTTATGGAATGAAGAAGATAAATTCTTTTACGATTCGCTGAGTGTGCCGGGAGCGAAGCCTGTTCCTTTGCGCATCAAGTCGATTGTTGGACTGACGCCTTTGTTTGCCGTTTCAACGATCAGCAAAAACGCATTCGACCAGTTGAAGGATTTCAAACACCGTACAGACTGGTTTGAAACTTATCGTAAGGTCAACAGGAAGTTCTGGCCCAATGAAGAGCATAGTGATGGTGACGAAGTGCTCTTGTCGCTCGTACGCCGCGACAGGCTGGTGTTCCTGCTGGAAAGATTGCTTGATGAAGAGGAATTCCTTTCACCAGGTGGCATCCGTGCTTTATCAAAATATCACGAGAAGAACCCATACTCCGTTGCAGTGAACGGAACGGAATACACAATCTCATATGATCCCGCGGATTCCACTTCCGATATTTTCGGTGGAAATTCAAACTGGCGTGGACCGGTCTGGATACCGATCAATTTCCTGATCATTCAGTCCATTCGCAGGTATGGAGATTTTTATGGCGACAGCCTGATGGTGGAATACCCTACCAGGTCGGGCAACCGCATGAATCTTACCCAGGTTGCAGATGCATTGACCGACCGGGTAATAAGTCTTTTTCAAAAAGACGAAGAAGGCAATCGTCCGGTTTACAATTCGCACAGCTGGTTCTACAAGCAAAAAGAGAATGCCGACCTTGTATTATTCTACGAATATTTTCACGGCGACAACGGCAGAGGCCTTGGCGCAAGTCATCAGACAGGATGGACTGCGTTGCTGGCAACGCTGATCGCTGAGCAAAGCACGAAGCAAGTGGAACAATTAGCCAATTTTGCCAATAAGCAAATAAGCCAATGAAGAATTAGACAATTGGCTAATTAATTAATTGAATAATTCATCCTCAAATCCTCAAATCCTCAAATCATCTCATTATCAATTGGCTTATTTGCTTATTGGCAAAATTGGCTAATTTTCCCCCATGTCTTCTAATCTCTCACGTTCGCTCGGTCCTCTCATGTTATGGGGTTTAGGCGTTGGCTATGTGATCTCCGGAATGTATTTCGGATGGAACCTGGGACTGGCTGAAGGCGGAACACTCGGGTTGGCCATAGCTACTTTTGTAATCATCATTCTTTACATCACATTTACTTTTTCGTACGCGGAGCTTGCGTGTGCAATTCCAAAAGCGGGTGGAGCTTTTGATTATGCAACGCGTGGTTTAGGAAAACATGCGGGGTTTCTGACCGGCATGGCGCAAATCATCGAATTTGTTTTCGCTCCTCCGGCTATCGCTGCCGCGATCGGCGCTTACTTTAATATCTTCTTTCCGCAACTTTCGGTGACTACCATTGCTATCGCTGCGTATTTTATTTTTACCTGCCTGAACATTTATGGAGTAAAAGCCGCGGCGGTTTTTGAACTGGTCATAACCATGCTGGCAGTGGGTGAACTGTTACTGTTTGCCGGCATTACGCTGCCGCATTTCGAGGTTCAGAATTTAAAGCAGAATGCTTTTCCCAATGGATGGATGGGGGTATGGGCATCCATTCCTTTTGCGATCTGGTTTTTTCTTGGGCTGGAAGGTGTAGCTAACGTGGCGGAAGAAACGATCAACCCTCAGCGGAATGTACTCATCGGATTTGGATCTGCACTGCTTACCTTAATTATTTTGTGTTTATTGACTTTTCTGTCATCAACCGGAGTGGCAGGATGGGAAGCCATAGTGTATCCTTCACCGGGAGCTCCGCCATCCGACTCGCCCCTGCCATTGGCATTGTCAAAGATCACCGGATCGGGCGGATGGCTTTATCACCTGCTGATCACCATCGGGTTAATGGGACTGGTAGCATCTTTCCATGGCATCATCCTGGCAGCGGGACGGGCAACATTCGAATTCGGGCGCCTGAATTATATACCACGTACGTTTGGAAAAGTACATTCAAAATTTAAAACTCCCTCGAACGCGTTGCTGATCAATATGGGTGTTGGTATCATTGCCTTGCTCACGGGAAAAACAGGCGACATTATCATTATGGCATGCTTTGGGGCGTTGACACTTTACGTTCTGTCGATGATCGCGATGCTTGTTCTGCGCAAAAACGAGCCGGAACTGCAAAGACCATTCAAAGTACCTTTGTACCCATATTTCCCGGTTACCGCGCTCATCATTGCCACGCTTTCGTTAATTGCAATGACAACGCTTTACTTTAAAATATCACTCATTTATTTTGGCATACTGGCCGTGAGCTATATCTTGTTTTATTTCTTTGCTAAATCAACAAAAGATGGGCAACACGCAAGCAATACATGAAGTGCTGAAACAATTGTCTGAACGTAATGTTACCAAGGTAAAACTCGCCGCTACAGATATTGACGGGGTTTTGCGCGGCAAGGTGATCAGCTTCGACAAATTCAGATCGGTTGCCGAAAAAGGATTTGGCTTCTGCGACGTGATCTTCGGTTGGGACGCAGGCGACATTGCGTATGACAATGCAACTTTCACAGGATGGCATACCGGTTATCCTGATACTACCGCGTTAATTGACTTCAATACATTCAGGCAAATTCCATGGGAGGACGGTCTGCCTTTTTTCCTGGCCGATTTCGGAGATGACAAAGGAAATGGCATTGCGGTTTGCCCCCGCAGTCTGCTCAAGCGAATTGACCGTGAAGCAAGAGATGCCGGTTACATCCCATCGTTTTCACAGGAATTCGAGTGGTTCAACTTCGTAAATAATATTACTGAATTGTACGAACATAAATTCCGTGACCTGAAGCCAATGACGCAGGGCATGTTTGGTTATTCGATACTGCGTGCCTCACAAAACAGTGCTTTTTTTCATGACCTGTTCGATCTGCTTGGGAAATTCAACATACCAATCGAAGGCATTCATACCGAAACAGGGCCCGGGGTTTATGAAGCAGCGATATTGTATGCTGAATTACCCGAAGCTGCCGACAGGGCTGTGCTGTTTAAAAGCGGAGTGAAAGAAATCGCGCATCGCCATGGCTACCTTGCCACCTTCATGGCAAAGTTCAATGAGAACCTTCCGGGATGCAGTGGACATGTTCATCAGAGTTTATGGTCGCCCGACTTAAAGCAAAATCTTTTCTATGATAAAGAAAGTAAAACCAGGATGAGCAGTTTGATGGAAAGTTATATTGCCGGTCAGCTGCACTGCTTGCCATACATTCTTCCGATGTTTGCGCCTACTGTTAACAGTTATAAGCGACTGGTTGAAGGCGCCTGGGCGCCAACAACCATTACCTGGGCAATCGACAACCGCACAACAGCACTGCGCGCATTGCCTGGCGGTCAAACCGGTACCAGGCTGGAAACAAGAGTAGTGGGTTCCGATTCCAATCCTTACCTGGCGATGGCCGGTTGCCTTGCGTCGGGCATGTATGGAATTAAAAACAATCTGAAGCTTACCGTTCCGGCAACTGAGGGAAGTGGCTACCAGGACAAGCGCAATGGAGTGTTGCCAAAAAATCTGTGGGAGGCTACTCAGGCCATGAAGGAATCGGATCTTGCAAAAGAATTATTCGGAGAGGCATTTGTTTCCCATTTTGCAGGTACAAGAGAATGGGAATGGCGGCAATTTTCAAAAGTTGTGACCGATTGGGAACTGAAACGTTACCTGGAGATAATTTAAATATCAATCAATGATCGACTTCAATACGATTCGCCAGTATAATTTTCCTACTACCATCCGGTTTGGAGCAGGTGCAGTGAATGAACTTGCAGATCACCTGGTGTCAAAACAATTGAGCAGGCCGCTGGTAGTAACAGATCCCACGGTGGTGCAACTGGATTTCTTCAGGCACCTGAAACAAAAACTACTTGATAAAAATATTTCGGTTGAAATTTTTTTTGACATTCATAAGAACCCGGTCAAGTCCGACGTGCTGAATGGCGGAGAAACTTACAAGCTAAACAACAGGGATTGCATTATTGGCATAGGTGGCGGAGCAGCCATGGATGTAGCGAGGGCGGTTGTATTGCGCGTTAATCATCACCGCGATCTTTTTGATTATGATGACCTGATTGGTGGAGATCAGTATGTGACCGAAGACGTTCCTTACTTCATTACCATACCAACCACCAGCGGAACCGGCAGCGAAGTTGGGAGAAGCGCCATCATATCAGAAGATGAAACGCACAGGAAAAGGATATTGTTCTCTCCCAAACTGCTTGCGAAGATCGTATTTGCCGATCCGATGCTTACCATGGAATTACCACCGTTCATTACCGCGGCAACGGGCATGGATGCGCTTACGCACAATATGGAAGCATTCATTGCAAAAGGATTTCACCCATTATGCGAAGGGATAGCGTTGGAAGGTATGTCGCTGATCAATGAATCAATTGAAGCCGCTGTAAATAAACCTTCACTGGAATCGAGAAGCAAGATGATGATCGCGTCGCTGATGGGTGCAGTTGCATTTCAGAAAGGGTTAGGCGTAGTGCATTCACTGGCGCATCCCTTGTCAACTTTGCTTGACACGCATCACGGACTTGCCAATGCGGTGAACCTGCCGTATGGAATGCGGTTCAATATCGAGGGGTTTGAAGCCAGGTTCAGAAAAATGGCGATGATCATGGGATTACGGAAAGAAACCGGTGATGCATTGGTTGACCATTTGTTTGAGCTGAATGAAAAGATCGGTCTTCCAAAAAAATTACGCGACATAGGCGTGGCGCAGGAACACATCGAACCCTTATCCGATCTGGCGATAGCTGATTTTGCGCATCCAAATAATCCAAAACCCGTTACACGTGAGAATTTCAAACAACTTTACACGGAAGCATATTAAAAATTGTTGCGTTTGAAAATAGGGTTAACACATACCGAGAATAAAGAAAAACATCAGTTTTATATTGAATGGCTCAGGTTGGACGATAAACCTGATATTGTCAGTTTGTCTGTTGAAGCTGATAATGCAGAAGAAGTTAAGCGTTGTGACGCGCTTGTGCTTTCAGGTGGAGTGGATATCCATCCTTCCTTTTATGACGGAGCCGAAGAATATCCAAACATGCCTTCAAATGGCTGGAGGAAAGACAGGGACCTTTTTGAAAGATCGGCATTTGCCTATGCCATACAAAGCTCAATACCAATATTCGGCATTTGCAGGGGCATGCAATTCATTAATGTGATCCTCAACGGCACGCTTACACAGGACCTGGGTGACCAGGCATTAAATAAAGTACATAAAGGCGGTCCCGATAAACGACATGAAGTTATAATTGAAAGGGATAGCTTGTTGCATGAAATAACCGGACTTGTGAACGGTGAAGTTAACAGTGCGCACCATCAATCTATAAAAAGAATTGGGCACGGACTGATGGTCAACTGCCGGGCAATTGACGGCACCATTGAAGGAATTGAATGGATGACGAAGCATAACAAGCCCTTCCTGCTTGGAGTACAATGGCATCCCGAAAGAATGTTTGGCTTTAACCTGCAGGACAGTCCACTATCCGCTGCTATCAGAAATAAATTTATTGAAGAGGTCAGCAAATCAAAAGCGAGTAAGAAATGAAGATCATTAATCCAGCTACGGAAGATGTGATAACGGAAGTACCTGAGGACAGTCGTGATCAGGTAGAAAAGAAATTTAAAAGTGCAAAACAACAGCAACCGGAATGGGCGGCCAGGCCTGTTGAAGAAAGAATAAAATGTATCTCGCAATTTCATCGTTTGCTGGAAGAAGAAAAGGATGAGCTGGCAAAAACACTGAGCACTGAAATGGGTAAGCCGTTGCAACAATCGTTCAACGAGCTGAATGGCGCACGTTCACGGATTAAATTCTTTATTGACAACTCGGCAAAATACCTGGCAGACGAATGGGTGACAACTGAGGGGACCACCAGAGAAAAAATTGTGTATGAACCTTTAGGCGTCATTGCCAATATCTCTGCGTGGAACTACCCTTACCTGGTTGGTGTGAATGTTTTTATTCCGGCGCTGATTGGAGGAAACGCGGTTTTGTACAAGCCTTCTGAATACGCCACGCTTACAGGATTGCACATTCAAAGATTATTATTGAAGTCGGGTATCCCGGAAAAATGCTTCCAGGTTGTTATTGGAAAGGCTAACGCTGGCGAATACCTGCTTGAGTTACCATTGAACGGATATTTTTTTACAGGAAGTTACCGCACCGGCAAATACATAGCTGAAAAAGTGGCGTCAAAGCTGGTGCCCTGCCAGTTGGAGTTAGGAGGTAAGGACCCATTGTATGTTATGGATGATGTAGAAGACATTGAAAAAGTTGCGGGTGCGGCACTGGAAGGTGTTGTTTACAATAATGGTCAGAGTTGCTGCGCGGTTGAAAGAATTTATGTGCATGAAAAAGTGTATGACAGGTTTATAGAATCTTATGTAGACCAGGCAGGGAAAATGAAGATTGGCGATCCGCTTGAAAAGGAAACTGATATCGGGCCGTTGAGCCGGAAGGAGCAGATGGAATTTTTATCGGCACAGATCAATGATGCGGTTGCAAAAGGCGCTAAATTGTTACTGGGCGGAAAACCCGTGCAACAAAAAGGATATTTTATTGAACCGGCGGTCCTCGTAAATGTGAACCATGAAATGAAGATCATGACCGAAGAATCATTTGGTCCGGTAGTTGGGATTCAAAAAGTGAGGAATGATGATGAAGCGGTGCGACTGATGCAGGAAACTGAATATGGATTAACGGCCGCGGTATATTCCAAAAGTTTTGAGAGGGCTGAAAAAATAATGAAGCAAATGAATACCGGCACGGTTTACTGGAATTGCTGCGACAGGGTCAGCGCAGGACTTCCATGGTCGGGCAGAAAACATTCAGGCCTCGGAAGCACACTTTCGTATCAGGGAATACGCGCTTTTGTACAGCCAAAGGCATATCATATAAGGGAATTATAATTCTGATGCATTAACATTGCAGAATAATAACAACTGTAACCATGACTTTCAGGGAAGCCCAGCTCTCAGATATCAAACAACTCTACGAAGTGAGGCTGTCGGTAAAAGAGAATGTGTTACCGGATCCTGGTTTTATAACTGAAAGGGAATATGAAAAGTATCTTACACATTTCGGCAAAGGATGGTTGTGTGAAATTGACGGACAGGTTGCAGGATTTGCAATCATTGGGCTTTCGCAGCGTAATGTGTGGGCGCTGTTTGTGAGACCGGAACATGAAGGAAAAGGAATTGGCCGAAAGTTGCACGACATTATGCTTGAGTGGTATTTCAATCAGACCAATGAAACGGTTTGGCTGGGAACGGGCCCTAATACGAGAGCAGAAATCTTTTACAGGGCAGCCGGATGGAAGGAAACCGCAAAGCGGCCGAACGGAGAACTAAAATTCGAGCTCAGTTCGGAAGACTGGAAACTGCATTCAAAAAATAAGACCGAGAACGCAAATAATATTGAAGGCTGAAATTTTCTAATCTATGGTCAGCCTTGACAACTTCCGCAAATTAGCCCTCTCCTTTCCTGAAGCTGAAGAACAGCCGCATTTTAATCTGCCGTCATTCAGGGTAAAGAAAAAGATCTTTGCTACCCTCTGGGAGAAAGAAAACAAGGCAATGATCAAGTTCACCCCGCTGGATCAATCGGTGTTTTGTGCTTATGGTGATGCAGTGTTTTACCCGGTCCCCGGATTCTGGGGTAAAAAAGGCGCAACCTTTGTTGATCTTGGGAAGGTGAGAAAAGATATGCTGAAAGATGCGCTGAGTGTAGCTTATGAAGCAGTAACTGCTAAAAAACAGAAGAAGTAATTATTTCAATTTAAGATATATTTTCTTCCTTCTTTACTTTGAATACTCCAAACAGATATACAAAAGCAGGCACTACTAATAGTAATCCAACGATCAGCGCTATCAGCAATTGTGTTAAGGTAGCCTGAGGCGCCTGCGTATTGAAAAAAGTCAGGTCTTCTCCATTGCTGACCTGGATGAGGACAGGATACTGAATAGCGAACCAGCCCATTAATATAGCTGTAACCTGGGCGCCAACTGCTACTCTCAATAAAACAATGTTCCTTCTGTTCAGATAGTAAATGGTGAGTGGAACTATCCCTGCAGCAATAATGAATGAAACAATACTGATAGGTGAACGCAAAAACTCATCCAGCAAATGGTGACCGGATACTTCTGCTGCCACGAAAACCAGTAATCCCGCGATCGCAGTAATCAGGAGCGCGTTTTTAGAAATTCGTTTGTATCGCAATTGTTCTCTCTCAGTTCTGGCTTCGCCGGTTAAAAAAACGGAAGCTATATAAGCGAACAGGCAGGTAGAAAACCCTCCCATTGTAAAACAGAAAATATTCAACCAGGGCGCCATGAACTTTTCATAAAATGCCGCCGAAGGATCAAATGTTATCCGCCCAAGGATCATTGCGCCAAGCGTCACTCCCAGGAACATTGGTGTAATAAAGCTGGAGGCAATGAAAAGTACTGTATAGGATCTGTGAACTGCTTGTCCTTCGTGAATGTCGTAATGACGGAAAGTGAAAGCGGTTCCCCTGCAGATGATACCGATCAGGACGATCATGAGCGGAATATGCAATACAAGCGATAGCGATGAATACACCAATGGAAACGCGCTGAACAGAATTACTACGGCCAGGATCAGCCACACGTGATTCGCTTCCCAGACCGGCGCGATGGCTCTTGAAATTATCTTCTCTCCCTTCGACCCGCCAAATGCTTCGATGATACCTGCGCCGAAATCGGCTCCGCCAAGTACAGCGTAAAGGAGAAATGAAACGCCTAATATTATGATGATGACCGTAAGCATCCATTAAAGTTTTGCACTTGGATAAAATTCATCGATCGTCTTAATTTGCCGGCGCATGAGCCAAATCAAAATGAAAGTCAACAACAGGTAAACGCCGCTGATCACATAAAATGAATATTGCAATCCGGGCATGGGCGACACTGCGTCTTTTGTGCGCATGACGCCGTAAATGATCCACGGCTGCCTGCCAACTTCCGTAACCGTCCACCCCGCCTCTACTGCGATAAAACCAAGCGGGGTTGTAATAGCTATGAACCAGAGCCACCATTTTTTTACTAGAATTTGTCGCCATTTAATACTGAAAATAAGATAAAGAAGACCCGCTATTGCAAGAATGAAGCCGCAACCAACCATTACCTGAAATGCGATGTGTGTGATGAGAACGGGTGGGCGATCTTCTTTCGGGAACTTATCAAGTCCTGTTACTTCGGCGCCGAAATCACCGTGCGCAAGAAAGCTGAGCGCGCCGGGAATGTGAATGGCATGATCCACTTTTTCTTCTTTTTCATTGGGTATGCCTCCAATGATCAGGTCTGCGGGTTTGCTTGTTTTATACAGCGCTTCCATCGCGGCCAGTTTAGCGGGCTGTCGCACTGCTATATCCTTTGCGGAGAAGTCGCCACTAAGCGGCTGCAACAACGCAGCAACAGAACCAAAGATCAAAGCCGTTGTAACCGCCTTTTTATGGAACTGGTTATTCCTGTTTTTCAACAACAGGAACGCGTGCACGCCTGCAACCGCAAAACTTGTTGAAACAAATGCTGCGAGGGTCATGTGAATGGATTGCGACAACCATGCATCATTAAACATTGCAGCTACCGGATCTATATTGATTGCTTTGCCATTTACCCAGTCGAATCCGGCCGGGCTGTTCATCCATGCGTTCGCGGCAACAACAAATATGCCTGATAGGACTCCGGATATTCCAACCACGACGCCTGAAATCCAATGTACCCAGGGATTCAATCGGTTCCAGCCATAGAGGAAAATGCCAAGCGCTATTGCTTCCACAAAAAAAGCGGTGCCTTCCCAGGAGAATGGCATACCAATTATTGGCCCCGCGTGTTTCATAAATTCCGGCCACAGCAAACCCAGCTCAAACGATAATACAGTTCCGGAAACCGCACCAACTGCAAAGAAAATTGCAACGCCTTTAGACCATGC
>DASWTK010000222.1:0-16229 GCA_036402175.1 Chitinophagaceae bacterium
GACCCCGATGAAGTTGTACGTAACAATGCAACCCGTGGCCTCGCTACATTAGCGGCTTACCTGAACGAACATCCTGATCCAACGGTTTCAATACCTGCCGAACCATTTATTGCGCTTGCTAATTCCGTGGTATGGACCGACCGGAATAAGGGTATAGCAGTTTTATTGGGGCTGACTGAAAAACGTCCGCCTGCTTTAATGAAACAATTAAAAGATAAGCTTTTGAATTCTTTAGTCGAAATGTCAAAATGGAAAAACCCCGGCCATGCAATGATGAGTTATACACTGCTTTCAAGATTAGCAGGTGTAGCAGAGGACAAGATCAATTCGACTTATATGTCGGACCAGAAAGATGCTTCAATTAACGAAATGGCAAAACAGATTTCTATGCAGAATTAGTAATCCCCCTCTGAAAAAGAATTTGGGTATGCCTTACTAATCATTGAATTTTTTCTTCAATTCCATCAGTTTCGCCTGGAAAGCATTTTGTGGTTCGGCCTTCGCTTTGACCGGTTTGGATGGTTTTGCCCCTGGGTTCTTTTCCGGAGAACGTTGCTGATTTTGATCCATTGACTGCTCACGCGGGCGAGGGTTTTGATCTTTCATAGTGAGCGCAATCCGCTGTCGGGCAACATCCACTTCAGTTACAGTAACCATCACTTTTTGCTGCAGCTTAACCACCTGGTTGGGATCTGAGATGAATGTATTGCTTAACTGGGAAATATGCACCAGTCCGTCCT
Organism: Chitinophagaceae bacterium; assembly: GCA_036402175.1. Classification (GTDB taxonomy): domain Bacteria; phylum Bacteroidota; class Bacteroidia; order Chitinophagales; family Chitinophagaceae; genus DASPKM01. The sequence goes on from DASWTK010000222.1 coordinate 741, forward strand.
GCTTAACACCGATATCGACGAACGCTCCGAAATTGGTAATATTTGTCACGATACCGGGAACCGTCATACCCGGCTTTACATCATCAATGGTTCTGATGGTTTCATCGAAACGGAACTCTTCGATTGCGGCACGCGGGTCGCGGCCAGGCTTTTCCAATTCTTTCAGTATATCTTCAATGGTATATTCACCGATTGTTTCAGTAATATATTTTTTCTTTTCGATCCGCTTGCGCAATGCGGCCTGCCTGATCAACTCTTCCAGTGATGCCTGTACATCTTTGGCCATTTGTTCCACCACATGATAACTTTCGGGATGCACCGATGAATTGTCGAGTACATTGTCCGCTCCGGGAATACGTAAAAAACCTGCTGCCTGCTCAAATGTCTTAGGACCCATCAGGGGAACTTTTTTCAACTCATCGCGACTTTTGAAAGGACCATTCTTTGCCCTGTATTCAACGATGTTCTTCGCAAGCGTTGCACTCAAACCGGAAACATATACAAGCAGGTGCCGCGATGCAGTATTTACATCCACACCTACAAAGTTCACCGCGCTTTCCACTACCCTGTCGAGCGCGTCTTTTAATTTGGTTTGATTTACATCGTGCTGGTATTGTCCAACGCCAATTGATTTAGGATCGATCTTTACCAGTTCGCTCAGCGGATCAAGCAGCCGCCGGCCTATGCTGATAGCGCCGCGCACAGTTACATCCTGATCGGGAAATTCCTCACGCGCAACCTCAGACGCAGAATAAATAGACGCGCCACTTTCATTGACCATAAAAACACTTACGTGTTTCCCGAAGTCGATGTCCCTCACCAGCTGTTCTGTTTCCCTGCCAGCGGTTCCATTGCCAATTCCAATTGCTTCGATCTCATATTTATCTACCAGATGCTTAAGCTCCGCTATTGTTTTGGCTGTTTCCTGTTGCGGAGGATGAGGATAAATTGTTGTATTGTGAATCAGGTTCCCCTGTGCATCAAGACAAACCAGTTTGCAGCCCGTTCTGAAACCTGGATCCAGCGCAAGCACACGTCTGGAACCTAGAGGTGATGCCAGCAAAAGCTGCCGGAGGTTTTCTGTAAATACATGGATGGCTTCTTCATCGGCTTTGTTCTTACTCACCAGCCTGAATTCATTTTCTATTGATGGCTTAAGCAAACGACCCAAACTATCCTCAATCGCTTTTTTTACTTCACTTCCGCTTGCATTACCGGATTTGATGAATATCCTGTTCAGCTCATCCAATGCAACCTGGTTGTCGATGGTGATATCCATTGTCAGGTATCCTTCTTTTTCCCCGCGCCTGATGGCAAGGATGCGGTGCGATGGGCTTAACGACAAAGGCTCACTGAATTCAAAATAGTCGCGGTATTTCTGCGCTTCGGTGTCTTCTTTTTTCGATGACAGCACTTTTGATGAAAGCACAGCCGATTCAGTAAACAATTGACGGACCTTGTTGCGGGCCTGTTCATTCTCAGCAATCCACTCAGCAATAATATCCCTTGCACCCTGCAGTGCGTCGTTCGCATCTTTTACCTGATCGCCGACGAATTTAGCCGCTTCATTAACAGGATTTCCATCACCCTGCGCGAAGATGAAAGCAGCGAGCGGCTCCAATCCTTTTTCCATTGCCTGCGTAGCCCTTGTTTTTCGCTTCGGCTTATAAGGAAGATAAATGTCCTCCAGTTCTGTTGCATCATACGTGCCCTCGATACGATCCTTCAATTCAGGCGTAAGTTTTCCGGCACTTTCTATTGTCTTCAGCACTGTCTCTTTCCGCTTGTCGAGCTCAGTAAAATATTTGATCTCTTCAGTTACATTCGCGATCACTACTTCATCGAGGTTGCCGGTTGCTTCTTTACGGTAACGCGCCATAAAAGGAATGGTGGCTCCTTCCGATTGAAGTTGCACGATGTTGGAAACCTGCCGGTTATTAAGTCCCAGTTTCCCCGCTATATTCTGAATGTATTTCTGTTCCATGTTGTAAGTTTCAGGGCGGCAAATGTATTGGATTATTGTTTTAGTAAATTACCGGTTTATCAACACCTCCTGCACGATACGATTGATCTCGTCTGCTTTTGTCAGCACCATCATATGACCCGCTTTGGTGATGGTATGCGTTGGCCTGGTAAACCGAACGGGCAGAATACCATCGCCGGTACCATGAATGTGAATCAGCGGTCCTGTATAGGGATCGCTTTCCCACTGAAGAATTGCATTGAGCGCCCATCGGATGAATGCAGGATCGGTATCACGGATGAGCTGTCTGACGAGCTCTTTATCTTCATTCGTTTCACTGGTAAAAAACCTTTTGATCATTGAACCGGATTTTAATAAAGAAACAGGCAACAGCTTGTGCAATTTTATTTTACCCGCAGCTTTATAATAAACCGGAAGATGACCCGAACCCGAAACACTTGAAATGAGAATAGTGATTACAGGATTGTATTGTTTCGCGATCTCTACTGCCATCATCCCACCCATTGAAAGTCCAATGATCGCAAAGGGCTCGTCAGAATTGATGCTTTCCGCGAGCCGAAATGCGTAGTTCTGCAATGATTCACTTTTGCCGGGCTGAAGCCAGTTGATAAAAACCGGTTCAAACCCTTCAGGCAATTGTATATGCCGGAATACCCTGCCATCCGCTCCCAATCCGCTGATAAAATATACTTTCACTGGTATTGATTAACTCCGCTATTTATCTGACGAATAAAAAACAAATCACTTACAGGTACCCGTTGATCCATTCTGCGATAAACTATTACAAATCATTATATCGCCATAACCTACCTTATAATGTGGCTTTCCGGTAGCTGAATAACTGTAATAAACCCGCAACAAGGTTCCGATCGGAAATTCCGTGCGGTTGCTATAATCCAGGGTGAATGTTAGCGGGCCTTTGGCTTTGAACGACGCTGTTTTTAAAACATCCAGGTATTCGTTCACAACAGCAATCCTCACAATCACCGAATCCGAAACGAGGGTGTTGTACGCCTGCGATGCGGCCATTGGATTGGGATATGCTTTGATGGGTGATTGAATACCAGCCTCTGTGGTATTATCCAGTTTATGTGATGAAGTGAAATCCAGTACAGCCATCTCGGCGGGTGGCAGCGAATTCAGCAATGTCCAATCCTGATCCTGATCGCCGAAATAACCTATCGAAGCGCCGAAAGAATTTGTCAACGCGATCCCGGAAATTCTAATGGCGGGAGTTTCGGTCTGGCTTTTTTTGCATGACCAACCTGTTATAACAAGCAATAAAAAAATCTGCAATACGGTGCTGACACGACCCATCGAAATGATTTTGAATAAACTGAATTATTATTTTGAAACGGCACTCAAATTTACAATAGTCTTCGCTACTCCTGTTTTTTATCCCCTCGGCGCAAAAACTTACCTTTGCCGCGAATAAATGCTTGTTATGGACATAAGGAACAATATACTTGAAACGATAGGGAATACGCCGTTGGTTAAACTGAACAAGATCACAAAGGAACTTCCCTGTACGGTGCTGGCTAAAGTGGAGTATTTCAACCCCGGAAATTCTATTAAGGACCGCATGGCGGTGAAAATGGTGGAAGTTGCCGAAAAGGAAGGCAAATTAAAACCCGGAGGGACCATCATTGAATGTACCTCGGGCAATACGGGCATGGGACTGGCCATGGCAGCTGTGGTGAAAGGATACAAATGCATTTTCACAACTACCGATAAACAATCGCAGTCAAAGGTTGATATCTTAAGGGCGCTGGGCGCAGAAGTGATCGTATGCCCTACAAACGTAGAGCCTGAAGATCCCAGGAGCTATTATTCCGTTGCCGCGCGGCTTTCGAAGGAGATACCCAATTCTTTTTTCTGCAATCAGTACGACAACCTCGCCAACCGCCTGGCGCATTATGAAACAACTGGACCGGAGATCTGGAAACAAACAGATGGAAAGATCACACACCTTGTTGTAACAGCTGGAACCGGCGGTACAGTAACCGGCACGGCCATGTATTTGAAGGAAATGAACCCCAACATCCAGATATGGGCTATTGACGTTTATGGTTCACTGCTCACAAAATATTTCAGGACAGGTGAAGTTGACATGAACGAAGTACGCCCTTATATATCAGAAGGCTTTGGTGAAGACTTCGTTCCGGAAAATTATGATATGAGTGTGATTGACCATTTTGAACAGGTGACCGATAAGGATGGCGCGGTAATGACACGTAAGCTTGCAAAAGAAGAAGGTCTTTTCTGTGGTTATAGTGCAGGAAGCTGTATACAGGGATTGATGCAGTTGAAAAGCCGTCTTAAAAAAGATGACCTGGTTGTGCTTATTCTCCACGATCACGGAAGCAGGTACGTTGCTAAAGTTTATAATGATCAATGGATGGCGGAGCGTGGCTGGCTTGAAGTAAAAACTTTCAAGGATCTTGTAAACGCGAGAGGACCGAAACAGAAACTGATCACCATCGAACCAACACATACTGTGAGTGAAGCAGTGGAAATGATGAAGCAATACGACATTGAACACCTGCCAATAACCAATGGCAACGGTCCGATCGGTTCCATCAGTGAAAACGGGCTCTTCCAAAAAGTATTTTCAAATCCCGATCTAAAGAATGAGACTGTACAGAATGTAATGGAACATCCTTTTCCGGTTGTTGACTTCGATACGCCTGTTGAACGGTTGAAAACACTCATCAACAAAGAAAATGGCGCGGTTTTAAGCAAGGACGAGGCGGGAAATTTCCACATTGTTACCAAATACGATGTCATCCAGGCTTTGGGAAGCTAATTCTGCACATACGTAAATTCCTGTTTTTCAATCTAATATTGGAAGTTCCGTAATTCTACGAGGACAATTTCCCGCTTTTACGAGGCCTTTCCTGTATGTTTTACGAACTCAGCAGTAAATACTGAGAGATTTTAATCGGGCAGTTTTGCTCTTGTGCACACAGCTATGTGGATATACTTTTACATCAGAAGTTGATTGATCAAGTCAATCGTTCAATATCCAGAAAAACCCTTAACGTCCAATTCCTAAAGAAATTCCGAATCCAGTATCAATCAACTTCCTTTTTTTTTTGATATCCTGAAAAACCAAATAGATCCAAAGTCCTTGAAACAACCAACTGCAACACATCCTTTGAAAACCATTAAGTCCAAAAGTCCAGAAGAACCAAATCCAGTATCGAATTGAAAAGTCCAAAGAACCAGATCCTGTAAAAAACCAAAGTCCAGTTGACCCTGAAAGACCCGTTAAGTCCAAAGTCCTGAATAACCGTAAAGTCCACCTTCGAAAAACCAGAAACTCATCCAATACCCTCCTGCTAAATCCAAAATTTTAGCAGGGGGTAACGAGTCTTCGCACCTTTATTTTCCACTTACTTTGCAGCAAAAGATAACCGATGCCTTTGTTCTATGATCAAACGGGCAGGTCCATATCGTTGCATTCAGTTCCCAAAAGCATTGTTTCGCTGGTTCCTTCTCAAACCGAACTACTGTCCGACCTTGGTCTGGGTAATGAGGTGAGTGGCATCACCAAATTCTGTGTGCATCCCCGCGAATGGTTCAATAATAAACTAAGAGTTGGTGGAACCAAAACGGTTTCCATCGACATCATCCGGAAATTACAACCCGATCTAATCATTGCAAACAAAGAAGAAAATGTAAAAGAGCAGGTTCAGGAACTGGCCCTGGAATTTCCTGTATGGGTCAGCGATGTGAATAATCTTGAAGACGCATATGGTATGATAGGTACTATCGGAGAAATGGTAAACAGAACCCGGCAAGCCGATGAATTGATCACAACCATCCTGAATGAATTTGCAAAACTTAATGAACAGGTTGAAACGGGCGACAGACGCCTCAGAGCCGCTTACCTGATCTGGAAAGAACCTTACATGGCAGCAGGTGGAGATACTTTCATAAATGATATGCTCATGAGATGCGGATTCAATAACGTTTTTGGTTCTGTAAACCGTTACCCCACACTCAATCCCGAACAGCTCAATGATGATCATAAATGTGATCTGGTAATACTTTCATCTGAGCCTTATCCCTTTCGTCAAAAACATGTCGATGAACTGCAGCAACTGATGCCGGATATAAAAATTATGCTGGCGGATGGTGAAATGTTCAGCTGGTACGGAAGCAGGCTGAGACTGGCTCCCGCTTATTTCAGAAAATTCAGGGAACTAACAACCATTTATTAAATACGCCTCGGGCCTACCCGCGCTGATGAATAATAGCAACAATGAAGCAGGGATTGAAGTAATCTGATAGAATAATGGCATTTCACTATTAACTTTTAACTTCATTGTGCTATGAGCTTTACCGAAAACCAGAATGCATTTGAATCGAACGAAGCAGATAAGCCTTCCCGGAAAAAACCAATATTCCCGGTCAACGAATTGCTGCGTGGATATCTCAAGAATCACGGAAGGGAAGTAAAGCTGCCGGTGGCATATAAGGACCTTCTTCACTTTACTTATTCCGTTCCGATAAAAGACAAAACCGGCAAAGAAACACTCTGGGAAAAGGTGCTGTATGATATGAAGGACTGGGATTTCATCCGCGATGGGCTGGTGAGGATCTACGCGATACTTAAGACCGAAGGAGACCTCACATTCACAAAACATCTTGACGTTGCAAGAATAGATTACTGCACTTTCGGAAACTCAAATCCATTCCGCATAAGGATCGTTAATAAGTTCAATGATAACTACGATCATTATTACATCAAACTGGCCGATGCTTCAAGAGTGTACGGACTGGAACTGGAGCATATCCTTTCTCCCAACCGCATCACTTTCCTCACGCATAACAATTCATTGATCGAAGAACATATTCCGGGCATCCCCGGAGACGTTTTCATCAGGCAATACCTGAATGAAACCGGGACTAACAAGATCAGATTCGCAAAAGAGTTTGTAAAATTCAACGAGCGATGCTTTGTTCGGTTGCTGGGTGATATGCGCAGTTACAACTTTGTAGTTGATATTACGCCGGATATAGAAGACTTCCAGTACCGCATCCGCGCAATTGATTTCGACCAGCAATCGTATGAAGGAAGAAAAAACCTTTACCTGCCGCAATTTTTCAAAGAGAATGCCGAACTGGTTGACCTGGCTTTAAAAAACCTGAACCAGGATTCCATTGAACAATACCAGACAGAAGAGCGCACCATGATGGCATTCAGGCTGGCTTCGTACAGGCACCGGACAATGGAATTGCTGAACATCATGTGCAAGGATAATATTTCCACGAAAGAAAAAACGGATCAGCTCAAGTACGAACTTTTCGAATATTCGCACAATCCGATCTTCAAGAAACTGAATTCAATGGGACAGGTAGTAAAGCTTCATTTAAAACAGATGCTTAGGAAGAACCTTTTATTGATACAACAGAATTTAGGAAAATTTGAAGACTGAGAACCGCTGCATGGTTGAGCGTGAACGTTGATTACTTCTAACACTTCATCGGGTGAGTGCAAGCAAGTTATCCCTGACCGATGATTGATCTGGCAAGAACCAGGTCAGCCGGACGCGTAAGTTTGATATTGGTAGTTTCACCTTCTACCAGGTGTATTTTTAATCCTGAAGCTTCCGCTACTGTTGCTTCGTCAGTAAACGCTTCATTATATGAACGGTTATAGGCATCTTTCAGCTGCTTTGCCCGAAATGTCTGGGGAGTCTGGATCACAAATACTTTATTGCGGTCGAAGGGCTCCGGCCCATTTCCCCTGTCGATACGGATGGTATCTGTTGCATTAATCGCCGGTATCGCATTTCCGTTTGCAACCGCGGCATCATAACACCGGTGAATCAATTCAGTTGTTACAAGGCATCTTACCGCATCGTGCACAAAAACAATAGAGTCATCTTCTGTTAAAGCGAGTCCGTTCTTCACGGACTGGAACCTTGTGTCCCCTCCCCCGGTGATCTTTATTCTGGTTGAGTCTTTTATTGCTTGCGCAATAGCAAGTCCATGTTCCATGCTTTCGGGTGGCAGCACAAGTATAATTATCAGATCGGAATAAGACTTTAGAAAAGTATTCAGCGTGTACCACAAAACAGGTTTGCCATTCAATTCCATGAATTGCTTTGGCACCGCGCTTTTCATGCGGCTACCCGAACCGGCTGCTACTATAACTGCGAATTTTTTCATGAAGTTCATTGCGTGCTGCAACTGCAGAATGAAGTTTGCGGTTGATTACGCGTAGATCATTACATCGTTTAATCCATTGCTGCTTCTGACAGCGCGGTACATTCCCTCGCTGTTAAAGATCATTTCGGCGTTACCCTTTGCATCTACCCCAATCATTCCGCCTTCGCCTTTCATTGACCTGAGTTTTTCATTTACAACTATTTCCATTGCCTCACGAAGTGTTTTGCCTTTGTATTCCATAAGGCAGCTCACATCGTAGGCCGCAACCGCTTTGATGAATACTTCACCATGCCCGGTACAACTAATGGCGCAGGTTCTGTTGTTAGCGTAATTACCACTTCCGATGATTGGACTATCACCAACACGACCGTATTTTTTATTTGTCATTCCGCCTGTGCTGGTAGCCGCTGCAACATTGCCGTGAATATCGCAGGCAACTGCGCCAACAGTTCCGAACTTTTTATCCTTCATCAGCTTTTCTACCGGGGCATTCGAATGATCCAGTGAATAACTGTCCGAATCGCGCATTGCCTTCCATTGGTCGTACCTGAACTTCGAAAAGAAATATTCATCGGGCTCAAACCTGATACCCTGCTTGATCGCGAAATCGTTGGCTCCATCACCACAAAGGAAAACATGATCACTGTTCGACATCACCTGGTACGCAAGTTCTACCGGATTCCGGATATTACGAACAGCTGCAACCGCCCCTGCCGATAATGTCGCCCCATCCATAATGGCCGCGTCCATTTCCTGAATTCCTTTATTGGTAAACACCGAACCGCAGCCAGCATTGAAAAGCACGTTGTCCTCAAGAGAAACAACCGCTGCCTTTACCGCATGCACAGATGAACCGCCTTCCCTGAGCACTTCGTATCCTGCATCCAGTGCCGCTTGCAACGCATGCCGGTACGTCCTTTCCAATTCATCGCTCATATCCTTTTTCAGGATAGTGCCTGCGCCTCCATGAATTGCGATTGAGAAAATTGACATGCGATTTTAATTTGTTAGATACTTTCTACGGGAACCAATTCCTCACATTCTTTCAGTAGTTTCTCCTTATTGATGGCCACCGTACCCACCTCTTCGCAAACGATGCCTCCTGCAAGATTGGCTACTTCGGCCATGAGCCTTGTATTCTTTGTTGCCGCGTACACAAGCGAAGCTACTGCTATTACCGTATCGCCTGCTCCCGAAACATCGGCTATGTTGCGAACATGCGCAGGCATGATGGCTCCCCCGTTATTATCCTGGTAGAAAACACCTTTTTCAGACAGCGTTATAAAGGATACCTGGTGATGTAATTTATTCTGCAATTGCGAGTGGATATTTTCAAGCGCGCGCTGATCAAGATTTTCATCCAGCACACGCAATGCTTCTTTCACTTCCTTCAGATTGGGTTTAAAAACCGACACGCCTTCAAATTCAAAGAAATTCCTCCGCTTCGGATCAACAGTTGTGGCAACGCCTTTTTCGCGGCAAAGCTTAATGATATTATGGATCACTTTCCGTGTAAGAACACCTTTATTATAATCTTCAAAGATCATTACCTGCGGATGTTCATTTTCGATATACCTGGTGACGGCATCAATAAGCCTGTTTTCATCCGCGGGATCAAGGTCTTTTTCAACTTCGGCATCCAAACGCAGCATATGCTGGTTCCTGCTGATGATCCTGGTCTTGCTGGTAGTTATGCGCTTGTTGCTTTTTAACAGATATTCAGTTGATATCTGCTGCTGCCTGAAAAGTTCTTCAAGCGTTTCGCCATCTTTATCGGAACCGATGATTGAAAAAATAGCCACTCTTGAACCCATAGCTTTTACATTCAACGCTACGTTTGCGGCGCCGCCCATTCTGTACTCCTGCTTCTTCAGTGAAACCACCGGCACCGGCGCTTCGGGCGAGATACGTTCAACATCACCCCACCAATAAGTGTCGAGCATTACATCACCAATAACGCCAGCTTTTATTTCTGATAACTGTTTAAATAACTTCTTAAAATCTCCTTTACCCATACCAATAATTAAAATTCAGGAAGAGAAAATTATCCTTCCGTTTTTTCAACATCAACCGACTTTTTACTGCGAAGCGCAATATAATACAATGGAATTCCCAGCAAAGTTATAATGAGACCCGGCCAGGTGAACTGAGGTTTATAAATGATCAGTAATATGCAGAAGGAAAGGCCCATCAGTATGTACAGCAGTGGCATGATTGGATAACCGAATGCCTTGTAAGGCCTGTCAGCATCTGGTCTTTTCTTCCGGAGAATAAAGATCCCGATGATGGTCAGCATATAAAAGATCACTACTACAAAGCTTATCATGTCAAGCAACTGTCCGTACCTGCCGCTAAGGCTCCACGCGCAAGCGAAAAGGCATTGTATCCAAAGCGCAATCTGCGGAACCGCGTTTTTATTCAGCGTTCCCACTTTCCGGAAGAACAGGCCATCTTTTGCCATTGTATAATATACCCTGGCGCCTGCAAGTATCAGCCCGTTGTTACATCCGAAGGTTGAGATCATTATCATAAGGGCGATGATCACTGTGCCTATGTTGCCGAAGATCACCTGCGATGCCACAACCGCAACCCGGTCCTTATCGGCCGATGCGATCTCCTGCAGGCTTAAGACTGCGGTATACATGATGTTAGTGGTCACGTAAATAATGGTAACTATCAGCGTTCCCAGAAACAGGCTCAGTCCGATGTTTCGTTTGGGATTCCGTATCTCCGCGGCGATGAATGTTACATTATTCCATGCGTCGCTGCTGAAAATGGAACCAACCATGGCCGCCGCTATCGCACCAAGGGCGGCAGCGATCGCATAATTTTCTACGGTTCCGTCGGGGTTTAATTTATGAAGGTCCCAGGCATTTGTCCAGTTCGCCGTCCAGATATCACCTTTCGCCATGATCAGGCCAAATACGATCAGGCCAAACAGGCTCACCAGCTTTGTAAGCGTGAAAGTGGTCTGAATCGCCTTTCCGCCCTGTATACCGCGTGTATTGATATACGTTAGCAGTACTATTATGACAATCGACAATAACTGCGCGGGAGAAATGGTCATAAATCCGAGGTCAGCCAGAACAATGTCCTCGCTGAATTGCGGTATGAGGTAGGCGGTGAACTTTGCAAAAGCCACACCTACCGCGGCAATGGTTGCAGTTTGAATAACCGAGAAAAAGCTCCACCCGTAAAGAAATCCAATAAGGGGATTATATGCCTCTTTCAGATAGACATACTGTCCGCCTGCCTTAGGGAACATGCCGCTCAGTTCTCCATAACTCAGCGCGGCTGTCAGCGTCATGAATCCGGTGATCAGCCATACAGCTATCAGCCAGCCCGCAGATCCCACATTGCGGGTAATATCTGCGCTTACAATAAATATTCCCGAGCCGATCATCGAGCCCGCTACAATCATTGTAGCATCTAGCAAGCCAAGCGAAGGTTTGAAACTGGAGGGTTGGTTGTCCATAAAGAATTAATAAAGCGGAAGATAAGCAAAACAGGTAAATATTTGCAAGGGCGTAAAAAAAGCGCAGCCGGAGCTACGCTTATTCTACACTTATGTTTTCTGAAGGGCAAAACACTATTTTTTCTTCTTCTTTTCGTTATAGGCCGCGTTCAATCCATCCACCACATCCTTAGTGATATTGTACACAGAGTCTTTGTAATAGATCAGGCTTTGTTCATTGGTGATGATATAATTGTATCCCTTTGATTTATTATATTCCTTAAGGAAGTCCGAGATCTTTTTATTTACATCCATCAGCATCTTCTGATATTCTGTTTTCAGATCGTCATCAAGCTGCTGTTTCTTGTTTTCATAAGCCACTTGCATTTCCTGGTATTCACGGTTCATTGCATCGCTTTCGGCCTGAGAAATCTCACGACCTTTCTGTTGCCATTCAGCTATCCTTTTCTGAAAATTATTTTTCAGTCCGTTCAGCTGAGAGTTCATGTTCTCCTCTTTTTTGCGGAGGGTTTCACGGATCTCTTTCACGTATACGTAATTGCTTTCAACCGAGTCCATTTCAAAATAGGCCATTTTGAAATGTTCAACCGGCGCCTCGGAGCGGGGGTTCTCAACTTTGCCGCTTTTAGGTTTATCATTCTTTGAAAAATGGAGATAGTATAACACCCCTACCAATACCAGGGCCACTATACTTAATCCGAGAGCAATTTTATTCATGCACTATTTTTTTTGCAATTTAGAGCCTTTCATTCAAGCGAAAAGTCAACAGCCAAGGATTAACAGGACTTTTAATATGAAAAAGAGCAGGACGTAAATCCTGCTCTACTATTGAGTTTCCTGCTTAAGTTATTATTCTTCTTCGTCAAAAGTCATCGCTTCACGGGTGGTTTGCAGCAGTTCATATTCTTCCTTGCTACCTACTACCATGTTCTCAAACTCCCTTAAGCCTGTACCTGCCGGTATCAGATGACCAGTGATCACGTTCTCTTTCAATCCAAGCATTTCATCGCTCTTACCCTGGATCGCAGCTGAGCTGAGCACCTTGGTCGTTTCCTGGAATGACGCTGCCGAAATCCAGCTTTGCGTACCCAGTGAAGCCTTGGTGATACCAAGTAATGAAGGAGCGGATGTAGCGGGCTGTGCGTCGCGGAATTCAACCAGCTTCTTATCATTTCTGCGAAGGATGGAATTTTCTTCCCTCACTTCACGGAGACTAACGATCTGGCCGGCGCGAAGCTTTCCTGATTCACCAGGCTCGGTTACCACTTTTTTATCGTAGATCCAATCGTTTTCATCCAGGAATTCGAATTTGTCAACCAGGTCCTCTTCAAGGAACTTGGTATCTCCCGGATCAACGATGGTTACTTTGCGCATCATCTGCCTTACGATCACTTCAATGTGTTTGTCATTGATCCTTACGCCCTGCAACCGGTAAACTTCCTGGATCTCGTTCACTACATATTCCTGAACCGCAAAAGGTCCTTTGATAGAAAGAATATCCACTGGCGCTACCTGTCCGTCGCTCAGCGGAGCGCCGGCTTTGATAAAGTCGCCATCCTGTACCAGGATCTGGCGTGTAAGCGGCACAAGGTATTTCTTAACAACACCATCTTTCGCTTCAACAATGATCTCCCTGTTACCGCGCTTGATAGCACCGAACGATACCACTCCATCGATCTCACAAACGATGGCAGGGTTGCCCGGGTTACGTGCTTCAAACAATTCAGTTACACGTGGAAGACCACCGGTAATATCTCTCAGCTTTCCAAGTATCCTCGGGATCTTTACAATTACCTGTCCCGCGCGAACATCCTCAGCTTCTTCGATCACAATGTGTGAACCTACAGGAAGGTTGTAAGATTTGATCTCCTTGCCTTCAACAAGCAAAGATGGGATCTTGGTCTTATCCTTGGTTTCAATTACAACTTTTTCGCGGTGACCTGTCTGCTCATCGGCCTCTTCGCGATAAGTGATGCCTTCAATTACATTCTCAAATTTGATCGCTCCCGGTATCTCAGCAACAATTACGTTGTTGAACGGATCCCATGAACAGATCGCCTGTCCTTTCTCTACTTTCTGTCCGTCTTTCACCAGCAGGGTTGCTCCGTAAGGAACGTTGTTGGTAATGAGCAAACGGTCATTCTTCAGGTCCATGATACGCACCTCACCGGTACGACCAATCACCACCTGAATTTTATCTCCTTCGTTATTCTCTGTTGTTACAGAACGCAATCCGTCGAACTGGATATTGCCTTCGAATTTGGCGGTAAGCGTTGATTCTACTGAAGCAGATCCCGCAACACCACCCACGTGGAATGTACGCAGGGTAAGCTGCGTTCCGGGCTCACCGATTGACTGAGCTGCTATGATCCCAACCGCGTCGCCTTTCTGCGCCAGGTAACCGGTCGCAAGGTTCTTACCATAACATTTTACGCACACGCCTCTCTTGCTTTCGCAGGTGAGCACCGAACGGATCTCAACGATCTCAATGCCCACTTCTTCGATATGTTTTGCTACGTCGGAAGTTATTTCCTCACCTGCTGTAATGATCAGCCTTTCGGTCTGAGGATCGTATACATCGTGCAACGACATACGTCCTTCGATCCTGTCTGACAGTGGTTCAATAACGTCCTCATTATCTTTTAACGCACTTGTTGCGATACCGCGCAAAGTGCCGCAATCTTCTTCTGTGATAACCACATCCTGTGATACGTCTACAAGACGACGGGTCAGGTAACCCGCATCCGCAGTTTTCAGGGCCGTATCCGCAAGACCCTTACGGGCACCGTGCGTAGAGATGAAGTAATCCAATACGTTCAATCCGCCTTTGAAGTTCGAAAGGATCGGGTTTTCGATGATCTCTGAACCTGTTGAGCCGGATTTTCTCGGCTTGGCCATCAATCCCCTGATACCGCAAAGCTGTTTGATCTGCTGCTTGCTACCACGGGCGCCGGAATCAAGCATCATGAAAACTGAGTTGAATCCCTGCTTGTCGTGGCTCAATTCGCGGATAAGGGTCTCCGTAAGACGCGTGTCTACCCGGCTCCAGATATCCACGATCTGGTTATATCGTTCGTTGTTGGTAATAAGACCCATGTTATAGTTGTCCCATACCTCATCAACTTCTGTCTTCGCATTTTCCAGCAGGTCAGCTTTGATCTCCGGAATGATAAGGTCGTTGATGTTGAACGACAACCCACCCTGGAATGCCATGCGGAATCCAAGCTGTTTGATATCATCCAGGAATTTCGCGGCTTTCGCGATGTCGGTGATCTTGATAATGTCGCCGATGATCTCGCGAAGCGATTTCTTGGTCAGCAGCGCATTTACAAAACCAACTTCCTTTGGAACGGTTTGGTTGAAGATCACACGGCCAACAGTAGTTTCTATCAGTTTTTTCTTCAGTTCACCACCCTCACGAACCGTGGTCTTTACTTTAATGAACGCGTGCAGGTCTACACGGCCTTCATTGTAAGCAATGATCACTTCTTCCGGTGAATAAAAAGCTTTTCCCTCACCACGAACCGGTTCTGCTTCTGTTGTTTTCTTTCCCTTGGTGATATAGTATAGTCCCAATACCATGTCCTGTGAAGGAAGGGTGATAGGAGTACCATTCTGCGGGTTTAGAATGTTGTGTGATGCCAGCATCAGCAACTGGGCTTCAAGAACCGCAGCGTTGCTGAGTGGAACGTGAACCGCCATCTGGTCACCGTCGAAGTCGGCGTTGAAAGCCGTACACACCAACGGGTGCAGCTGGATGGCCTTACCTTCCACCAGTTTTGGCTGGAAGGCCTGTATTGACAAACGGTGCAGCGTTGGCGCACGGTTCAGCATTACAGGGTGACCTTTT